>JADKHK010000006.1 GCA_016721845.1 Lysobacterales bacterium | reverse complement strand
CATCGTCTTCCAACCTGGTGACGCATCTGCGCCGGTTTTGATCAGTGCGGAGTCAGCTGACGAGCGCGCCCGCTTCGTGATCCGCTTTCCACGGGTGATTTGAACACCGCTTCCGCAACCGTGAGTTGCGACCTCGGGGTCGCGATCGCCGCGCGATCGCCACCGCGGAGACTTCCAAAAACCCGCCACGAGGGCGCGGTCTTTCGAAAATCGTTCCAGTGGTCGCGAGTCGGGCTCACTCCTACTTACTTGGTCTGACTTCCTTGCAGGACGTGCTGTGCACGACCGGTGTACTTGCTCATTTCGACTTTTCCGGCTTGGTCTTCTTGTTTCTGTCGGTCGTGTAGAAGTGACCTAAGCCAGCCATCGAAATCATGGGATTTTCGCGCTTCGATGCCGTGGTTCGGTCCTCCTCAAACCTTTTCCTCCACGTGCGCGCAGATCAGCGAGCACGGCGTCGATGCCGTTCTTGTCGATGGTGCGCATTTGGTCGAGACCTTGGGCTTCAATTCCATGGTTTTTCGGAGGCGACCCAGAAAGCGGCGGCTCGTGCAGGTTCGGCAACCAGCGACGACGGGTCTTGTTGTTCGGCGTGAAATTGTTTTGTCGCAAGCACGCCTCCGGTGACGGCGAACCCGCCATTGCAGGCCTCTATTCTGGCATCACATGCCCAGACTATTGGACGATATCGGCCTTCGAACTGCAACGCAGTGGCACGGTTTCGAAAGGTTGGTGACGCCGGGCGGCCCCGTGCGGCACGCCTGCCGGGAACGCCGGCACCAAAGGGGGCGCTTTATACCGGAGCCTGCCGGCAAAGCGCCGGACAAGGGTTTAGCGTTCGACCGCGGCCGAATGCTGGCAAGCCAGGCGGCGAAACGGTCCTGGTCGATGTCGCCGACAAGTTCAGCATCGTCACACCGCCGCTTGCATCACCTCCGCGATAGGAGTATCCGTAGGCGCAGGAACAATCGAGCCAGCACCCAGGCGGTGCGCTTGTTGCCGTCGATGAAGGGATGGTTGCGCGCCACGCCGAAGGGCATAGGCGGCCAGATCGAACACGTCGGCTCGCCGTAGGCCTGCGAGCTGCTGCGGCTTTGCCAAGCGCCGATGCGAGCAGTCCGGCATCGCGAATGCCCGATCCGCCGCCATGCTGCGCCAATTGTTCGTCGTGGATGGCGAGCGCGACGGATTCGCTGATCCAGCGGAAGCGCGCGCTCACTTCGCTAATTCGCGCAGGATGTTGCGGTCCTCGCATGATCTCGCGCCAGAATCCATCTGCTCGGCGAAGTCTTCGTCATAGGCTTCAAAGCGCGATGCCATCCGGCGTACGCGACGAACAGCTTGTCGCCCTGCTTCACGTTCAGCAGTTCCAGCAATCTCCTTGGGCAGCACCACACCACTGGAATTGCCGATGGCGCGCGGATGGGAGGCGTCGATGACGGTCATGGCGGACTCCTGTCATAACTTTCGTGGCTAGCCTACGCGCAGTCACACGCCGAGCCGAATGCCTGACCCGGCTGAACTCAACCTGCCGCGGTGGCGCGTTCCAGCTCAGTCAGGACCGCTAGCGCCGCATCGCGATGATCACCGCACACCTCTCGGTTGCCGGACGCAGGCTGGCGCAGACCTTCGGTCGCTCTGGCCGGCCGAACAGGGCGCAGCGCAAGTCCGGCAGCAGGTTCATGCAAGCGACGCCTGCAGGCTTGCCGTGCGGATGGCCGGGCATCGGCGTCGAAATCGAGGGTGCGATGCAACAGGCGGCGCACGCGGCACGCCAATGCCAGCCCCCACGACCATCGGCTGCAGCGGCTCGGCCACCGTATTCGGCGGCGGTCGGCTCGAACAACTCGACCGAGATCACGGCATTCATCGGAATCGGGCCGTAGATGCGGGTAGTCGTCGCCGCTGGCCTCGCTCCATTCATAACGCAACCAGGGTTCGAGCCGGGTCGTCGAGCGTGAGCCGCACAGATTGGAGCGACCTTGCAGATGGCGCTGAATCACGCCGGGAATCTGCGCCCGCGTTGCGCAATGAATGAAGCCCTCGGTCGCCAGCGACGGCGCCCGGTATTCCTCGGTCGCCTGCGCGTCGGCCCAGTCGCTGCGCGCGGCAAAGTGGAACAGGATCGACGGCCGTTCGTTCATCCGCGCGACTCGCGATGCAGCTGCATACACCGGATCGGTTTCGGGCGGGTGCCATGCCAGAGTTCGAAGGCCGCGGCCGCCTGCTCGACCAGCATGCCCAGTCCATCGAGCGCGTAGGCACAACCCGTCGTCTCGCCCACGCCAGGAAACCCGTGGCGCCTTGCCGCAACTCAGGTCGTAGGCCAGCGTGCGCGGATTCGCGATCGCGAACGGCAAGTCGACGGTTCGCCATGCTGGCCGGCGGCAGGCATTGAACACGCATCGAAATCGCCGGCGCGCCGCAAGTCATCGAGGTACCAGGTCTGACGCGCGCCGGATCACCGATCCAGTCGCACAACTGGTCGGCGCGTTCGGGGTGCGATTGGTGATCGTGATCTGGCGACGCCGGCATGAGCAGGGCCGGCAACACGCCCCTGCCGCGCCGCCGCCGGCACCGAGCAGCAACGCGCCGACCGCGCAGGTCGATGCGATGACGCTCGCCGAGATCGCGGATCAGGCCTTCACCGTCGGTGTTGTCGGCGTACCAGTGATCGCCGCGCCAGGCCAACGTGTTCGCGACGCCAAGCCGCCCGCGCCCGCGCGTTGTGCGCGTGCCGCGGCAAACGCCTCGGCCTTCAGCGGCAGGGTGATAGGCGCCGACGCCGCCCTCCGCCGCGAAGCGCGACAGCGTGGCCGCCAAAGGTACCGGGGGCCGCATCGATGGCGTCGTAGCGGAGCGCGATCGCGAGCTGGTGCGCGAAGGCGCGATGGATCTGTGGCGACTTTGTGTAAAAAAATGCCCGACCGGATGGCCGAATACCGCGTAGCGGGCCAGCGTGACATCGAGATCATCGACCAGCTTGGTGCTGAACATGGGCCGCTCCATCCGGAAGATGGACGGAGCATGGACCCGGCGATGGCAGGCTGCGAAGTCAGGGATGGTCGGCTGCGATCCGGTAACCGCCCGCGACCGGCCGCCTGGCGGCATAGAGCGCGCCGTCGGCGCGATGCAGCCAGGCATCCGCGCCTTCATCGACCGCATTCGCAAGGGCGATGCCGATGCTGGTGCCGACGGCGATGTCGACATCCAGATACGTCACGGCCGGGCCCATGGCGGCAAGAATGGCATCGGCCACGAACGGCATCGGCTGGATTGCGCACATCTTCGAGCAGCACGACGAACTCGTCGTCGGCCAGGCGCGCCACCGTGTCCGTGGTGGCGCGCACCGACGCCTTGAGACGGCGCGCGAACTCCATTAGCACGGCATCGCGCCGCCAGCATGGCCATGACGGTCGTTGATGGCCTTGAACTTGTCGAGGGTCGAGATAGAGCAGCGCCCGTCCGGCCCCGAAGCCGCTGCGCACGCGCCGACGACATCGCGATCACGTCGTACAGGCGGTAGCGGTTCTCGCGAGCTTGGTCAGTGCGTCGAACTCGGCCATGACGCGCAGCTGGTCTTCGGCTCAGCTTCAACTCGGTTCTGATCGAGGATCATCCCGAACACACCGACGACCGCGCCGTCGTCACGCTTCGGCTGATAGCTGCCGCGCAGGAAACGCGGACCCTCGGGCCGCTCCTGGCGCAGTTCGAACTGGGTGCGATGCCCGTCCAGCGCGCGCGAGATGCGGCTCGATCTGCACATCGCTGCGCCGAGCACTTCCGCGACGTGCTGTCCGGTGATACTCCGACAACGGCCGACCGGTGGCGCTCATAGGCCGCATTGTTGGAAGCGATAGACATGATCGCGATCGATGATCGACACCGCGGCGGGGATATTGTCGGCGATCAGCTGCAAAGCGTCGTTCGGCCGTGCGCGCGTTGATCTCGGGCCTGCTTCTGCGCAGTGATGCTCGAACGTCAATGCGAACACGCCCCGTACCCGATCGTCGCCATTGATCGGGCACGTGGTGGGTGCGGAAGTGATAGAAGCCGTCGCGCACACGCCGGCTGCCCTCGAACGAGACGATCTCGCCGCCAGCGCCCCGTGCCAGGGGCGCCTGGATTTCCATACAGCCTGCGCTGCTGCGAATCTCGGCAAAGCCGCGTCCGACCAGCAGCTCCGCGTCGACGCCGAAACGCCGGACCGACATCGGCATTCGCGAAACGAACGTTCTCGTCTTCGCCGTCGAGGTAGAGGACAAGCGCGGGCATCGCATCAGTGATCTCGCGGATGAAATCGCGACTGCGCGCCACCTGACCTCGCTCTCGCTGAGCGCGCGTTGCTGACGCAACGATTCCACCCGCGCGTCGATCAGACGCTCGACGACGGTCGCGAGATGTCGCAA
The DNA here is from genome assembly GCA_016721845.1 of Lysobacterales bacterium. NCBI lineage: Bacteria > Pseudomonadati > Pseudomonadota > Gammaproteobacteria > Lysobacterales > Lysobacterales bacterium. The sequence goes on along the minus strand of JADKHK010000006.1, from coordinate 51,548 downwards.
CGAGTCGCGCTGTCCACCATCCAGTTCCCTAGCCCGGATATTTCATCACGCGCAGCGACCGGCGGAATTTTGTCGTTGAACGGTCGCGGGCGCGGAAATTTCCAAGATTTCCTCCTACATCTTGTGTTTTTCCGGATTTCGGACGTGATTCCCCCAACCCCCGTTGTTTATGGCGTGCCGGGGTCAGCACTGTTTTGGGGTTATCCGCTGGGCGCGAGACGTTGTGCCGCGAGCGCGAAGCGCGTGCGGTAGACAAGCGCTTGGCAGCAGGAAACGGATACGGCGCACGCTGTGAATGATCACTGCGCCAATCTTGAACAGCTTGAGCCGGATCGTCGTGCACTGGGCTTTGGCCAGTTCGGTGCCGGCGAGCGCGTGACTACGGATGTTCTGCATCAACGTGTAGGCGAGTGATGCGAGCAACAGTCGGAACTGGTTGGGCCACCACGCACTGCAGCTGGTGCGGTCGGCGAACAGACCGAGCTGTTGTTCCTTGATGCGGTTTTCCATCTCGCCTCGCTGACAGTAAATCGCGTCATAGATCGCCGCGGGTTCATCCTGTCGGTTGGTGACGACATAGCGCGGGTTCGATCCTTGCTCGCCGTGCTCGGTACGAACGATGACCCGGCGCTTGCGCGTCCAGGTCTTCGCGGCATAGTGAATCTCGGCGAAGTCGCGATGCTTGAGCTTGTCCTTCTCGAAGCGCGCTTCAGCCGCGTCGATCGCAGGCTGCGCCAGAGCCGCCAAACGATTGTTGCGCGCCAGCCCGATCACGTAATCGACGCCATGGCGCTCGCACCACAGCAGCAGTCGGCGTCGGCAAAATCCCGAGTCGGCGCGGACCGTGATGCGCGCTTCAGGCCATGCCGCGCGCAGCTTCCGCACCAAGAGCTTCACAACCGCCGCCGCGTGATGCGCGCCGTCGATGTTCGCTGGGCGCAGATAGCTCACCAGCAATTCCTCGCCGCAGAACACGTACAGCGGCAGGAAGCAGTAGTTGTCGTAGTAGCCGTGGAAGAAGCGGCCTTCCTGGCGGCCATGCACCCGATCGTCCGTTGCATCGAGATCCAGAATCAACTCGCTCGGTGCCGACGCCTGTCGTGCGATGAATTGATCGATCAGCACTTCGTGCAGGCCGACGGCCACCGCGCGATCCATCGCGTTCTCGAACCGGCACAAGGTCGGCGATGAACTCGCCGCATGTCGCTGCGACATGGCGGTCTTCAACGCCAGGTCATGGCGCAAATGATCGTGGTCGTTCAGGTCTTCGTAGCCCATCGCGATCGCAAACACGCGCTGCGTCAACTGCGCCAGGCGCGTGTGCCGCACCCGACCATCCGCACGATCATCTGGAAGACACTTCGCCGCTGCGGCCAGCAATCCAAAGCGCCGCTCCGTCTGCCGAAGCAGCAACGCACCGCCGCCATCCGAACTGATCTCGCCACCCGAAAATTCCGCCGAGACCTGTGCCCGGCCGACCCGCCCAAACAGCTCAAGTTGCTCGGTACACTCTGTCATGACGGCGTGCTCCGCGGATTTGGTCTCGACAACTCAATCCTAAACGGTTGCACGCCGTCACTGTTTTCTCTTCATGAAATATTCGGGCTAGGCTTGCGGTCGATCACGCACAAGGCGCCGAGCGCGTGGCCTGCGGCAGTCACCAGAGGCATGCCGGCGTAGAAGCGGATATGCGGTGCGCCGTTGACCAGGCGGTTGTCGCGGAATCGCGCGTCCGCGTGCGCATCACTGACCAGCAACGGTTGGGTGTCGAGGATGGTGTAGGTGCAGAAGGCATCCCCGCGCGGGGTTTCAGGGTCGTCGAGACCGACACTGGCCTTGAACCACTGGCGGTCCTGATCGATCAGCGAGATCGCCGCCATCGGCACGCCGCAGATCGACGCCGCGAGCGCCACCACGGCATCGAACACCGCTTCGTGCTCGCTGTCGAGCAATTGTGTTTCAGCCAGCGCAACGAGGCGCTCGGCCTCGTCCGCTGGCAATGGAAATGCGACCACGCCACCCCCCGGTGAACAGGCAGGCCGCGAGTTTATTCGGCCTCACCCGGCCTGACATCTACGTGCCGTGAAGACCACTCAGGCCGCCAACCCGTAACTCCTCAAGAGGGCCGCCGGGTCGGGTTCCCGGCCACGAAAAGCGACGAAACTGTCGAGCGCCGGGCGTGAGCCGCCGACGGCCAGCACCTCGCCGCGGAAGGCGCGACCGGTCTCAGCATTGGTGATGCCTTCGGCCTCGAAGCGCGCGAACGCGTCCGCCGACAGCACTTCCGCCCAGAGATAGCTGTAGTAACCGGCCGAGTAGCCGCCGGAGAAGATGTGCGTGAAGGCATTCGCGAATCGTTGCCAGGCCGGCGGCTGGATCACCGAGACTTCGCCGCGCACCTCGGCCAGCAACTCGTGCACACGGGCACCACGCGCCGGATCGAATTCGAGATGGAGCCGGAAATCGAACAACGCGAATTCCAGCTGGCGGACCAGGAACAGGCCGGCCTGGAAGTGCTTGGCCGCGAGCATGCGCTGGAACAGGGCCTCGGGCAGCGCTTCGCCGCTGCGCCAGTGCGTGGCGATCAGATCGAGCGTCTCGCGATGCCAGCCGAAGTTCTCCATGAACTGGCTCGGCAACTCGACCGCGTCCCATTCCACACCCTCGATGCCGGACAGGCTCGGGTAATCGATCTCGGTCAGCAGATGATGCAAGCCGTGGCCGAACTCGTGGAACAGCGTGAGCACGTCGTCGTGGGTGAGCAAGGACGGCAATTCGGCCGTGGGCGGCGCGAAGTTGCAGGTGAGATAGGCCATCGGCCGTTGCAATGCCGCGATGCGCTTGCGTGAACGCGCCACGTCCATCCAGGCGCCGCCGCGCTTGCCACTGCGCGCGAACAGATCGAGATAGACGACCGCAAACGCCGTACCCTGGGCATCGATCAGGTCGAAGCAGCGGGCGTCCTGTGCCACAGGTCGACGCCCCTGACGCTCGACCAGACGCACCCCGAACACGCGCTCGGTCAATGCATACAGACCGGCCATCACCCGTTCCAGCGGGAAGAACGGCTTGAGTTCCTCTTCGCTCAAGGCGTAGCGCTCGATGCGCAATTTCTCGCTGGCGTAACTCACGTCCCAGGGTTCAAGCGACGCGATGCCGAAACGGGTACGGGCGAATGCCGCGAGTTCGGTGATCTCGCGCGTCGCGACCGGTTTCGCGCGGGCGGCCAGATCGTGCAGGAAATGCAGCACACGCTCTGGTGTCTCCGCCATCTTGGTTGCCAGCGACTCTTCCGCTGCATTGGCGAAGCCGACCAGCTGCGCGGCTTCGTGACGCAATGCGAGGATCCGCTCGATCCGCGGCCCATTGTCGAAACGACCGGCGTTCGGACCCTGATCCGAAGCACGCGTCTGATACGCGGTGTAGACGAGTTCGCGCAGGGCACGATCATCGGCATGCATCATCACGGCTTGATAGACCGGAGGTTGCAGCGTGATGCGCACGCCATCGACCTCGGCCTCGCGTGCCGCCTGCCTCAGCTGCGCCAGCGCGGACTCGGGCAAGCCGCGCAGGCATGCGTCGGTCTCGGGCAGGTCCAGCGTCCAGGCTTCGGTGGCGTCCAGCACGGCCTGTTCGAACTCGGTCGTCAGGCGCGACAGTTCGGTGGCGATCGCGCGGAAGCGCTGCTGCTGGTCGGGCGGCAAGTCGACACCGGCGAGTCGAAAATCGAGCAGCGCGTCGTCGACCAGCTTGCGCGCGGCCATGGGCAATGCATCGAAGTCGGCGCGCGCGCGGATGGCGCGCACCGCCGCGCACAGTCCGGCGTGTTGGCCGATATCGGTGCCGAAATCGGTCAGCAGTTCGATCGCGTCGCCATAGACCGCACGCAATTCCGGCGTGTCGCAGACGTTGTGCAAATGCCCGACCGGCGCGAAGCAGCGGTTCATTGCGTCCTCGCATTCCTCCCAGGCCAGCATCAGGGCGGCGAAGCGATGCTGCGCCGGATCGGCGACCAGCTGCTCGATGCACGCGCGGTAGTCGGCGATGCGTGCCTGCACGGCCGGCAGCACGTGTTCCGGGCGGATCTCGGAATAGGCGACGAATTCGTCGTCGCGCAACAGGGGGTTGGAAACGTTCATGGTTCTTCCTGGCCAAAACGAACCGGCCCCGCGCTGGGCGGGGCCGGAGAGTCGCTCACTTCATCGACGAGAATGCCCTTCGAGCGTAGGCGCCTGCGTCTTTCTTCTGCTGCCTTAGCTGCGCGACCTCGGATTTCTTCAGCCGATCGGAAACCAATGAGGTACCCGGCTTCTTCTGCGGTAAGCGCGCTTGGCTCGATGCCGAACTGCTGGCGGATTTCATCTCCGAACCTCTTCTCGATTTCGTGCAATAGCTTTGCGTTGCAAGCGAGGCTACCAGAGCGGGATGCATCGACCAATGTGACTACGCCGATGACCTTTCCGCCGTTCATTTGAATGTAAGAAGCCAGGTCGGCGATCGTTCCACCCATCGTCACGACGTCGTCGACAATCACGTCAGGCGCCGCCCGAAATGACGTCACCTTCAAACTCTGCCGGTGCGATCAGACGTTCCATCGCATCCGCACCGGTGTGATACCACGATTGGCCTGAACAATTTCGTCGTCGAGCAATGCGGAGCGGTACTCGGCCAGAAAAGCCGACAGAACGATCGGTATCGCGTTGTCTCCCGCCGACTCTTCCGCGTGTGGGGCAACGAAAATGGTTGTTTCGTCAAACAGATCAGCGAGTGCCTTCAGTGGTTCTGCGAGATCCCTGACCAACTGGATTGCGGCATCGATATTTCCTGCCTTTGCATCGGCATACGCCGGATGCGACTTGATCGCTCGATCCTCTCGAAATATCGACAGCGGCGGCTGTATGAGCGCGGGTATCGCGAGGCTTCGATAACGCGTCTTTGCTGTACCCATCACCCGTTCACCCGATCAAAGTCAGTCGGCTGTGCGGACAGAATAGCGATTGTCCGCGACGCTTGCCGTAGCATTCACGCATGAGCAGCGCCTCGCCCGACCGCTACCGATTTGTCGAGCTGTTCGGCCACGTGCCGTGGTTCTCGACCCTGCCCGAACAGGCACGGGTGTTGCTGGCCGCGGGCTGCGAATGGCATCGCGTGGCCGGCGGCGAGCCCCTGTTCTTCGAGGGCGAGGCCTCCGACGCGGTGTATCTGCTGGTCAACGGCAGCCTCGCCGCGTTCCAGCGCGACAGCCACGGCGGTGCACATCTGGTTGGTCACATCATGGCCGGCGAGAGTGTCGGCGAACTCGGCGTGCTGATCTCGCGGCCGCGCTCCGCCACCGTGCGTGCGCTGCGCGATTCCGAGTTGGTGCGACTGCCGGCGACCCACCTCGACGTGCTCGCCGAGACCTTTCCGCAAGCCTTGCTGGGCTTGGCGCGACTGGCCCTTCGGCGCCATGGCGAACTGCAGACGCATGCTGCCGCGCCGCGCGCGCTGGCGGTGCTGCCGCAATCGCCAGGGTCGATCTCGACCTGTTCGCGAATCGCCTCGCCGAGGATCTGGCGCGCTTCGGCTCGGTGCGGACCCTGAGGGCCGATGAAGCCGGTCAAGCCGCCGGGCATTACCACGCGATCGAGGCCGCTTCCAGATTCGTGCTGTATGTCGCCGACGGGAGCGACAATGCCTGGCGACAACAGTGCCGGCGCCAGGCCGATGCACTGTTGTTCGTCGTCCGCGCTTCGGACGCACCGAGCTCGGATGCCGCCTGGCCCGATGCTGCGGACGAAGCGGTCGCGCGCCGCCAATACCTGATCGTGCAGCACCTGTCGAAGCCGCGATTCGGCGCGGCGCGGCGCTGGCACGCGTTCTGTCCGCGCGCCTCGATCCACCATGTGCGTGACGCCCGCGACAATGCCCGCGTGGCACGCCTGATCGGCGGCCAGAGCCTGGCGCTGGTGCTGTCCGGCGGCGGTGCGCGCGGCTTCGCGCACATCGGCGTGGTCAGCGCTGCGCGAAGCGGGCATGGAGATCGACAGCGTCGGCGGTACCTCGATCGGCGCGATCATCGGTGCCGGCGTGGCCGCCGAGTGGTCGATCGAGGAGATGACCGAGCGGTTCCGGCACGCGTTCTACGACACCAATCCCTTGTCCGACTACACGCTGCCCCTGGTCTCGATCGTGTCGGGCCGCAAGGTGTCGCGGCTGCTGCGCGAGACCTATGGCGAGCGCGACATCGAAGACCTGCCGCTGCCGTTCTTCTGTGTTTCCGCGAACCTGACCAAGGGCGATGCGCATGTGCACCGCGATGGCACGTTGTGGCAGTCCCTGCGTGCGTCGGTCGCGATTCCCGGCCTGCTGCCACCCGTGTTCCGCGGCGGTCAGGTGTTCGTCGACGGCGGCGTCGTCAACAACCTGCCGGTGGATCTGATGCGCGCCCAGCACCGCGGCGAGGTGATTGCCGTCGACATCGGTGGCGACTACGCCCTGTCTGCACTCGACGACGAATACGAATTGCCGCCCGGCTGGAAGCTGTGGATGCAGGATCGTGCCGGTTATCGTCGACCGCGGTTGCGCGAGATCCTGCTGCGTGCCGGAATGATCAATTCCGGGGCGCAAGCCGCGAGTGCCCGCGCACAATCGACCCTGCTGATCAAGCCGCCATTGGCCGACATTGGTCTGCTCGAATGGCAGAGTTTCTTCCACGCCATCGATCGCGGCTACCAGCACACCTTGCGCATCGTCGGTGGTCCGAAAGACGCGCTCGCCGATGAGACCCCGGTGTTCTGATCAGGTGTTCTGATCAGTCGAAACCGTCCGCAAACAGTGGCGCGATGCCGGCGGCCTCCGTCAGCACCGCGATGTTCATCTTCAGGATGCCGCCGCCCATTTGCTGTGCGCGGGTGACGTTGCCGGGCAGGTCGGTGGTGCGGTGATAGTGCTGGTAACCCTCGGGTCGCGTGGTGGCGTTGTAGCTGTAGTCGTTCTCGATGGTCAGCAGCGCCGGCGCGCCGCGCGAAATCAGCGGTGCATGGTCGGAACAGCAATAGCTTGTGTCGCTGATCAGACGCAGTTCCGGCGCATAGGTCGCGGCCGCTGCAGTGAAGACCGGGAACAGGGTCGACAGGCCGCTCGATGTCTCCAGCAGCACGTCGAGATCGGCATCGCCGGAATAGCCGATCATGTCCATGATGATCGCAAGCTCGATGTTCGCCATCGTCCCGCTGGCCTGCAGCGACTGCGCGTAGGCCGTGCCGCCATAAAGGCCCTGTTCCTCGCCGGCGAAGCAGACGAAGACCATCGTCCGCTGCGGCGGATAGGCGCTGAACACGCGCGCCGCTTCGAGCACGCCGGCGCATCCGGAGGCGTTGTCTTCGGCGCCCGGACTCTGGCTCGGGTCGTTGATGTTCTGCTGGCGCGAATCGTAATGCCCGCCGACAATCACGAGTTCTTCCGGATGACGACTGCCGGGCAGGCGTGCGATCACGTTCTCGACCTGCGTGGCGGTGCCGCCGAGGGTGAAGGTCTGTGTCGTGACCTGCAGACCCAGCGCGCCGAACTGTCCGATCAGCCAGTCGCGTGCCTGGTCGATGCCGGGATTCGGCGATTGCCCGTAGGACGAGCGATCGAATCCGGCCAGTGTCGTCAGCGCGTCGAACCAGCGCTGGGTGTCGAGTGCATCGACGCGCAATTGCACGTCCGGATCGGGCGCGGCCTTGGCCATCGCCATCAGGCCGCGCGCACGCAGATCCTTCGTAATCGTCGAGTTCGGCTGCAGCGGTCGCCACTCGGAAATGTCGGGCGACTTGTAGGGCAACCAGGTCGCCGGCGTGCGCACCAGGGCGAAGCGTCCGGTATCTGCGATCGCCGGCAACACCGGCCCTTCATCGACACCACAGGCGCGCGTCTGCAGGGCCAGGTCGTCGGGCCGGATCCAGCCGAGATCGGAGAGCACGCGTTCGCCCGCGAGCAGCCCCGGCAATCGCGACGGTGGCGCCGCGACCAGCAGGCGATTCTCCAGTTCGACCCACCAGCCGCCCGCATGCTCGATCTGGCGCGTGTAGCGGTCGAGCTCGAACTGCGGATGCCGATCCAGCGCGACCAGCGCCGCCGGCATCGGCATCGCCGTCGTCAGGCCCATCTGCAACCCAAGCGCGAGCGCGGAGAACATGGTCGGGATCCGAGGGGGTGGACGCACAGTCTAGACCCGGCAACGACAGGACGCGCGGCCGGGTCGGTCACGCTATCGTCCGCGTCGCCGGAACGGAGCGGAACAATGGAACAGCAGTCACATTGGCAGCAGGTGTACGCGACGAAAGCGACGGACGCGGTGAGTTGGTACCGGCCGCATCTCGATCGATCGCTGGCCTTCATCGATGCGCTGGGACTCGACCGCGATGCACCGATCCTCGATGTCGGCGCCGGCGCCTCGACGCTGGTCGACGACCTGCTTGCTCGCGGCTTCCGCGAGCTCACGCTGAACGATCTCGCCGACACCGCGCTTGCGCTTGCGCGGCAACGACTCGCATCGTCGCCACTCGCGTTGAACGTGCGCTATCGCGTCGGCGACATCACCACGCTCGATCTTCCCGATGCCCATGTCGCGCTCTGGCACGACCGCGCCGTGTTCCACTTCCTGACCGAGCCGGCGCAGCGCGCCGCGTATGTCGCGCAGGCCGCGCACACGCTGCGCCCAGGCGGCCATCTGCTGATCGCGACCTTCGCCGCCGACGGCCCCGAACGCTGCAGCGGCCTGCCCGTACAACGCTACGACGCCGACACCCTCGCTGCCGAATTCGCGCCGCACTTCACCCGCATCGGCGATGCCCGCGAGCAGCATCCGACACCGTTCGGCACGACGCAGTCGTTCCAGTACGTGTTGCTGCAGCGCGGGTGCTGACGTCCTGGATCCAGGGCACCGCGCGATCATTGCCTCACCGCTTCAGCTTGCGCTCGAAGAAGTCGACGATGGCGTTGTTGGCGTGTTTCTTCATCCAGGGTGCGGCGATGCCGTGCTTGCCACCGGGGTAGGTCATCAATTCGAAAGGTTTGCCGCGCTGCTGCAATGCGCTCATCAGCTTGGTGCTGTTGGTGAAGAGCACGTTGTCGTCGGCCATGCCGTGGATCAACAGCAGGTCGGAGCGCATGCCATCGAGGTGCGCGAACACGCTGCTCTGGGCGTAGCCGTCGGCGTTGTCCTTCGGCTGATCCATGTAGCGCTCGGTGTAGTGCGTGTCGTACAGCGCCCAGTCCGTGACCGGCGCGCCAGCGACCACGGCCGCGAAATCATCCGAGGCCTGGCCGAGCACCTGCAGCGCCATGTAGCCGCCGTAACTCCAGCCGTAGAAGCCGATCTTGTCGCCGTCGATCCAGGGCTGCGTGCGCAGCCACTTCACGCCCTCGCGCTGGTCGACCACTTCGACCGAACCCATCTTGCGGAACAGGGCCTCCTCGAACGCCTTGCCGCGCCGGTGCATGCCGCGATTGTCGAGCTGGAACACGACGAAACCCTTGCGCGTCAGCACCTGGATGAACCCTTCAGTCCAGCTCTGCGTCACGTACTGCCCATGCGGACCGCCGTAGATGTAGACAATGGCCGGGTATTTCTTTGCCGCATCGAAATGCGCCGGCTTGAACACGCGATAGAGCAGCTTCTGCTGCTCGGCACCGGTGATCTCGCCGAACTCCGGCACCGAGTGTTCGGCGGCGTAGGGCCAGTACGGGTGGCCTTCCTTGAGTTCGTTCGCTTCCAGCACCGCGAGCTCGGCGCCGCTGGCATCGAACAGGCGCACACGCGGTGGCGTCGACGGATCGGAATGGGTCGCGACGAACACGTTGGCTTGTTTCGGGAAGCTGGCATTGTGCGTGCCGGCCTCGTGGGTGATCTGCTGCACTTCCTTTACCGGCAAGGACAGCGGTGTCATGTACACCTGCTTCTGCGTCGGATCGGGACCACCGGAGGCGAAGAACACGCGATCATCGTGCTCGTCCACCGCGAGCAGGCTGTCGACCACCCAGGCTTCCGGCGTCAGCGCATGTTTCGGCGTGCCGTCGCGGCCGTGCAAGTAGAGACGCTTGAAGCCGTCGCGTTCGCTGGCCCAGATGAAATCGCCGCTGTCGAGGAACTGCAGGTCGTCGTGCAGGTTGACCCAGGTGTCACTGGTTTCGCTCAGCAGGGTCGAGATCGCTCCGTCCGTGGCCGACCATGCGCGCAAATCGAGGCGACGCTGGTTGCGCGTCTGGATCTGGAAGCTGAGGGCGCTGCTGTCGGCGACCCAGTCGGCACGCGCGAGGTAGACGTCCGCGTCGCTGCCCAGATCCACCCAGCGGACCTTCGCGGCCGCGGGCAACAGTGCCGCACCCGCGCCGGTGTCGGCCACGGCGGCGGCAGCGGTGTCGCTCATGCGGATGACCCCGAGCGTCACCGTCGCATTCGGCTGACCGGCGGCCGGGTAGCGTTGCTCGACCACCGTGGTGTCCTCGGCATTGATCTCGAAGCGCCGCTGCACCGGCACCGGCGACTCGTCGACCCGCGCAAACGCGATCATCGAATCATCCGGCGACCACCAGTGACCCTCGAAGCGTCCCATCTCCTCCTGCGCGATGAATTCGGCGACGCCATTGCTGATCAGGCCGCCCCCATCCCGGGTCAGCTGGATCGAACGATCGGTGGCCAGTTCGATCGCCCACAGGTTCTGGTTGCGCACGAAGCTGACGTAGCCACCCTTCGGCGACACCCGGGCATCGGTCGCGAAACCGAGTTCCTTGCTGGTGAGCTTGCGCACGCGACTCGCCTGCTGCGTCTCGTCGGCCGCCAGGTCGTACAGGAACAACTCACCGTTCAAGGGGAACAGCAGCTTTACGCCATCCGGCGAGAATCCATAGTCGATGATGCCCTTGAGGCTGGCAGTGCGAGCGCGCTCACGGCGTGCCTTCTCCGCATCCGACAGCTGTTCGTCGTCCGGCATCAGCACCTTCGAATCGACCAGCAATCGGGTCTGCTTCGATGCGATGTCGTATTCCCAGAGGTCGAGCTGGAACTGGTCCGTGTCCTTGCCGCGCAGGAAAGTCACGCGCTTGCCGTCGGGCGACACCTTCAGGTTTTGCGGCGTCTTCCCGGCCAGCGCCGGTGCGTCGAAGAGGCGTTCGATCGTCAATTCTTCGGCATGCAGGTTCGTCATTGGCCACACCATCGCACAGGCCAGCACGGCCGCGGTGAATACGTTACGCATCGGATCGCTCCCCAGGGACGGCGTGTTCTAGCACCGTGCACGCGAAGGCGGAAGCGACGCACCGCGATCCTGGGACGAAGTGGCTACTTCCCGATGCAGAAGCTCGAAAAGATCACCCCGAGCAGATCGTCGGAAGTGAATTCGCCGGTGATGCCGGACAGCGCCTGCTGGGCGAGGCGCAATTCCTCGGCGACGAGTTCGCCGGCGCGATCGTGAACGAGGCGCAGACGTGCGTTGGCCAGCGCATCGCGCACCCGTTGCAGCGCGGCGACATGGCGGGCGCGGGCACTGAAGCTGCCTTCGGTGCCGTCGCCGAAACCGGCGTGGCGGCGGATCGCGGCCCGCAACGCTTCAAGTCCGGCGCCGGTCGTCGCCGACACGTGCAGATGATCGGTCGCGTCGGGCGATGTTCCGCCGCTGCGATCGGCGAGGTCGGACTTGTTGTGCACGACCAGTATGGCCGCTCCTGCGGGCACTTCCGCACGCAATGCATCGATGCGGGATTCGTCATCGGGCGCGAGCACCAGCAGGGCGAGATCGGCACGGGCGAGTTCGCTGCGGGCACGGCGGATGCCTTCGGACTCGATCACATCCGGCGATTCGCGCAGACCGGCGGTATCGACCAGGGTGATCTCGATGCCGTCGATGTTCACCGCTTCGCGCAGCAGGTCGCGGGTGGTCCCGGCGATGTCGGTCACGATGGCGCGGTCGCTGCCTGCCAGTGCGTTCAGCAGACTCGACTTGCCGGCGTTCGGGGCGCCGATGATCACGGCATGCAGGCCATCGCGCAGGCGCTGGCCGCGTTCGGCGTCGCGCAACAAGGTATCGAGCGATCCGGCGATCGTGTCGAGTTTCGCGAGAATCTGGCCGTCGGCGAGAAAGTCGATTTCCTCCTCCGGAAAATCGATCGCGGCCTCGACATGCAGGCGTGCATCGATCAGCGATTTCAGCAGCACCTGCACGCGCGCCGAGAACTCGCCTTGCAGTGATCGCAACGCGGCGCGTGCCTGCGCCTCGGACTGCGCGGCGATCAGGTCGGCGATGGCTTCGGCCTGGGCGAGATCGATCTTGCCGTTGAGGAACGCGCGCTCGGAGAATTCGCCGGCACGGGCCGGGCGTGCCCCCAGTTCGATGCAGCGCGCCAGCAGCCGCGCCAGTACCACCGGCGCGCCGTGGATCTGCAATTCGACGACGTCTTCGCCAGTGAAGGAATGCGGCCCGGGAAACCACAGCACCAGGCCACGGTCGATCAAGTCCGACTCGGCATCGCGCAGCTTGGCGTAATGCGCGTGTCGCGGTTGCACGTCGACGCCGCACAAGCGGCGGGCGATGCCTGCGGCGTCGGCACCGGACAGGCGCACGATGCCGATGCCACCCGCGCCGGGTGCGGTGGCGACCGCCGCGATGGTGTCGCGCGGCGTCATCGCATCACGCGGCCTTCTTTTCGCCGGCCTCGATGCGTCGGGTGATGATCCACTGTTGCAGCAGGCCGAGCGCGCCGTTGATGGTCCAGTACAGCACCAGGCCCGACGGGAAGAAGGCCATGGTGATCGAGAACACCAGCGGCATGTACTGCAGCACCTTCTGCTGGATCGGATCCATGCCGGCCGGCGACGGCGACATCTTCTGGGTGATCCACATGATCGCGGCATTGGCGACCGGCAACACGAAATACGGGTCACGCGCGGACAGATTGGTCAGCCAGCCGATGAAAGGCGCGTGGCGCAATTCCACCGATTCCAGCAGCACCCAGTACAGGGCGATGAACACCGGGAACTGCAGCAGCAGCGGGAAGCAGCCGCCGACCGGGTTGATCTTCTCCTTCGAGTACAGCTCCATCATCGCCTGATTGAACTTCTGGCGATCCTCGCCGTAACGCTGCTTCAGCGCCTCGATGCGTGGCTGCACCTTGCGCATCTTGGCCATCGACCGGTACTGTGTTTCCGACAGCGGATACAGCAGCAACTTCACCAGCAGCGTCGTGAGGATGATCGCGAAACCCCAGTTCTGCACCAGCTTGTGGAGCGCATTGAGCAGCCAGAACACCGGCTTCGCGAAGATCGTGACCTTGCCGTAATCGATGGTCAGGCCCAGTCCCGGGGCAACGGCATCGAGCTTTTCCTGCTGCTTCGGGCCGACGTACAGACGCGACGTGCGCGTGGCGCTGGCGCCGGGCGCGACCTTGAAGGCCGGTCCCATCTGGCGGATCAGATAGCGCGGCGCGCCCTGGTCGGTGATGACCGCGGTGCTGTAGGCCTGGGCTTCGCTGGCCTCGGGAATCCAGGCGGCGAAGAAATAGTGCTGCTGCTGCGCTGCCCAGCCACCGGTGATGGTGCGGTTCAAGGGTTCTTCGACGAAATCGTCGAAGCCGAGCTTCTCGAACTTTTCTTCCGGGCTGTACCAGGCCGCACCGACGAAGCTGTATTGCTCCGGATTGGTGAACGAGAACTTGCGGTTCACGATCGGCGAGGTGCGGGTGAGCTGCGTGTAGGCGCTGGCCGACCACTCCGCGGCGGCACCGTTGTCGACCTTGGTCGCGACATCGATCGTGTAGTCGCCGCGCTTAAGGGTGTAGGTCTTGGTGACGGTGACGCCATCACGGGTCCAGCTCAGCGGGATGTCGACGCGATCCTGACCTTCGCCGAGACGGAACTCGTCTTGCGTCGCGGTGTAGACCGCACGGTGATCGGGTGCGGCCGATGCGCTCGACACCAGGCCGGACTGCGCGACGAAGAAGTGCTCGCCACTGCCGTCGAACAGCTGCACGGTCGGCGTCTGCTCGCCGGCGTTGACCGGATAGTGGCGCAGGTTGGCCTTGCTGACGGTGCCGCCGCGGGTATCGATCTCGAGTTCCAGCACATCGCTGACCACTCGGATGATGCGACCGGCCGGCACCGGTTCAGTCGCCGTGGTGTCGACGGCGCCGGCCGTATCGCCGCCGGCAACGACCGGCGCACCATCGGCCGAGGGCAGGTCGGCAGGACGATCGCCGGACGGACGTTCGACATCGACGGCGTCGGCGATCGCCGGCAAGGGCTGGGCACGGTGGTAATCGTTCTGCCAGGCGTTCCACAGCAGGAAGCCGAGGGCCGCCAGCGCGATCCAGAGAAAACTGCGCGCGTTGTTCATTGGGGGATTCGCTACGAAGGGAAGAAGGATCAGGGCGCGTCGGTCGCAGCCCGAGAAAGGTCGGCGATTGTGCCGGGCGCGGGCGCCGGCTTCAACGCGGCGAGGCGATCGAACAGTTTTTCCACGTCGGCGCGGATGGCCTGGGCATCGGCCTGAGCGATCTCGCCACGTCCGACGACGATGAAGGCGAACGCAGGCAGGCTGGCGCTACGCAGCCGAAAGGCTTCGCGCACGATGCGCTTGATGCGATTGCGGCTGCTGGCCAGAGGCACCGCCCGCTTGGGTACGGTGATGCCGAGTCTGGCCGAACCATCAGCGACGACCAGACCCCGGAAAAGCTTCGAGCCGGCACTGAGGCCGGCTCGAAAGGCGAGATCGAACTCATGCTTGGCCAGGATGCGCGCAGTTCGCGGGAATCCCGCGGCGGACATTCCGACCGGCCTGATTACGGGATCAGGCGAACCCGGCCCTTGGCGCGGCGGGCGTTCAGGATCTTGCGGCCGCCCTTGGTCGCCATGCGGGCGCGGAATCCGTGATCACGGGCTCGCTTGAGATTGCTCGGTTGGAACGTGCGTTTGGTCGCCATGACAACACCGCTGAAAGGGTTTGGAAAAAAGGGCGCGAATCTTATGCAGATCGCGGGCTTGCGTCAAGGTCCATGATGAGCGGCGGCTGTCCGGGAGGCAGAGCCGGCGCTGGTACACTGGCTGGCCCGACGCGGTCAGCGTCGTTTTTCGCGCGCGGCATCAATGCTATCACTCTGGGAACGCCTGCTGGACCGCCTCGAGTCCGAGTACAGCGAGCAGGACATTCTGACCTGGCTGAAACCGCTGCAGGTCGGGGGTGGCAACGGCGTATTGCGCCTGCTGGCGCCGAACGGATTCGTGCTGGACGTCGTGCGAGAGCGTTTCCTGTCGCGCATCGAAGTGGTGGCGCAACATCTCGCCGGTGCCGATCTGCAAGTCCGGCTCGAAGTCGGTTCCAGTCCGCGCGCGATGGAGCCGGTTCGGACCCAGCTCCCGAACAATGGCACCGCGGCGGTGCCGTTCGACCCCGAATTCGAGACCAACCTTGATCCGCATTACACCTTCGACAACTTCGTCGAAGGCAAGTCGAACCAGCTCGGTCGCGCCGCGGCTTACCAAGTCGCGTTGAACCCGGGTCGACGCGAATCGAACCCGTTGCTGCTTTATGGCGGCACCGGCCTCGGCAAGACCCATCTGATGTACGCCGCCGGCAACTTGATGCGCCGCAACAACCCCGGCTTCCGCGTGCTGTACCAGCGCTCGGAGCAGTTCGTGAGCGCGATGATCAAGGCGCTGCAGAGCAAGAACATCGACGAGTTCAAGAACCGCTACCGCTCGGTCGACGCACTGTTGATCGACGACATCCAGTTCTTTGCCGGCAAGGACCGCACCCAGGAAGAGTTCTTCCACACCTTCAATGCGCTGTTCGAGTCGAACCAGCAGATCATCCTGACCTGCGACCGCTACCCCAAGGAAGTGGAGAATCTGGAGCCTCGCCTGACCTCGCGTCTGGGTTGGGGTCTGCCGGTGGCGATCGAGCCGCCGGATTTCGAAACCCGTGCCGCCATCCTGTTGCGCAAGGCCGAGCTGAAGGGCATCGTGCTGTCGGAAGACGTGGCCTTCATGGTCGCGCGGCGCATGCGTTCCCATGTCCGTGACCTCGAGGGCGCACTCAACACGCTGGTCGCACGCGCGCATTTCACCGGCCGCGCCATCACCATCGAATTCGCCCAGGAAGCGCTGCGTGACTTGCTGACCGTGCAGGAACGTACGCTCAGCATTCCCAACATCCAGAAACTGACCGCGGACTATTACCAGTTGCGGGTGGCCGATCTGCTCTCGAAGCGACGTACGCGGCAATTGGCCCGCGCGCGCCAGACGGCGATGGCGCTGACCAAGGAATTGACCTCGCATTCCCTGCCGGAAATCGGTGATGCCTTCGGCGGTCGCGACCACACCACGGTGCTGCATGCGTGCCGTCTGATCGCCGAATTGCGCGAGACCGACGGCAAGACCCGGGAAGACTGGGACAAACTGATCCGCGCGCTAACAGGTTGAGGACAACCCCGGCCAAGCCCTGTGGACAAGTTCTGGAGCAAAGTTGTCCACAAATGATCCACCGGGCTTCCGGGCACTCACACACAAGATTTGCTCCACCGGTGAGCCTACAGCCACAACAGGTTGTGGCTGTGTCTTGCAGTTATCCCCAACGCCTATCATCATCACCATCTTCATATAAACAAAGAACGATAAAGAGGGAGGCCCATGCGCTTCAGCATCCAAAGGGAAGCCCTGCTCAAGCCCTTGACCCAGGTCGTCGGCGTGGTGGAACGACGCCAGACCCTGCCTGTCCTCGCCAATGTCCTGGTGGAAGTGACGAACGGATCGGTCGGGTTCACCGGATCCGATCTTGAGGTCGAACTGTCGGCACGCTGCGCGGTCGAGGACAGCGCCGACGGCGCAACGACCTTGCCGGCGCGAAAGTTGTTCGACATCGTGCGTGCCTTGCCGGATGGCAGTCGCGTCGACCTGAGCCAGACCGGCGAACGCGTGACCCTGAAGGCCGGGCGCAGCCGCTTCACGCTCTCGACCTTGCCGGCAGCGGAATTTCCTACCGTTGATGACATCGATGTGGTCGAACGGGTGACGCTGGCGGAAACCACGCTGAAGGAGCTGATCGACCGCACCGCGTTCGCGATGGCGCATCAGGATGTCCGCTACTACCTCAACGGCATGTTGCTCGATCTGCGCGAAGGCGCCCTGCGCTGCGTCGCCACGGACGGGCATCGTCTTGCGCTGTGCGAGACCAGCACCGATGTTCCGATCAAGGCCAAGCGTCAGATCATCATTCCGCGCAAGGGCGTCAACGAGCTGCAACGCCTGCTCGACGGCGACGGCGCGCTGGAGCTGGAATTCGGCAAGAACCACCTGCGCGTCACCCGTGCCGATTTCGTGTTCACGTCGAAATTGATCGACGGTCGCTTCCCGGACTACGAGGCGGTGATTCCGATCGGCGCCGACAAGATCGTGCAATTGCCGCGCGACGAGTTGCGCATGGCCTTGCAGCGCGTGGCGATCCTGTCGAACGAGAAGTATCGGGGGGTCAAGCTCGATGTCGCGCCGGGTCGGTTGACGATCGTCGCGCACAACCCGGAGCAGGAAGAGGCGACCGAGGTGCTGGAAGTCCAAAGCGTGGTCGATGGGCTCAGCGTCGGCTTCAACGTCAATTATCTGCAGGACGCGCTGTCGTCCCTGCGGGGCGTCAACGTGATGCTGTGTCTGCGTGACGGCAATTCGAGCTGTCTGGTCCGCGATGCCGACAATGATCGCTCGCGCCATGTCGTGATGCCGCTGCGTCTGTGACGACGTCGGTGGGTCAAGTCCCGAACACGCGGCCCCGGTATCCCCGGGGCCGTTGTCTTTGCGGGTCATGAAGATCCTGCGTCTCGACATCGATGGCCTGCGCTGTGTCCAGCATGCGCGCATCGTTTCAACGGGCGGCGTGCAGTTCCTGCTGGGTGCGAATGGCGCCGGCAAGACCACGGTGCTGGAAGCGATGCACTTGCTCGGTTACGGCCGCAGCTTTCGGTCCGGTCAGCGCGATGCCGTGATTCAGCGCGGTGCGTCGGAAAGCATCGTGTTCGCGGAAGTCGAGCGCGAGCAGGGCGGCCGCAGTCGGATCGGGTTGCGGCGCGCTGCGTCGATCTGGTCGGCGCGGGTCGACGAGACCGACGTGTCCGGTTTGGTCGATCTGTTTCGCATCTGTCCTGTGGTCTGTTTCGAACCGGGCTCGCATGCGCTGATTGCGGGCGCATCGGAATTGCGACGCGCCTATCTGGACTGGTCCGTGTTCCACGTGGAACCGGACTTTCTGCCGGCCTGGCGCAGGCACCAGCGGGCACTCAGGCAACGCAATGCTGGTTTGCGTGCCGGCTGGGCAGATCAGTTGCTCGAACCCTGGGAGTTCGAACTGGCCGAGGCCGGCGTGGTGATTGCCGATGCGCGGCGCCGAGTGCTGGACGAGTTGCGTGAACCCGTGGCAGCGAAGGCGGTCGCGTTCCTGCCGGAACTGGGAACGGTGCAGTTGAACCTGGTGTCCGGTTTCGGCGAGCGCGACTGTGCTTCGATCGACGCGATCCGAACGGCGTATGCCGAGGGCAGGGCGCAGGATCGTGACCGCGGCCATACCCGCTTCGGGGCACAGCGCGCCGACTGGTCGATCGCATTTGCCGCGGCGCCGCGCCGGGAGCATCTGTCACGCGGCCAGGAAAAGCTGACCGCGCTGGCGCTGGAACTGGCCCAGGTCGAACACTTCCGCGCCCGCGTCGGCGAATGGCCGGTGCTGCTGCTGGATGATCTCGCCTCCGAATTGGATGCCGAACATCTGATGCGGGTGCTGGACTGGGTATTCGCGGCCGGCCTGCAGGTCTGGATCACCGGTACGGCGATCCCGGAAGCCTTGCGCAGCCGAACCGACTCGTGGCGTCTGTTCCACGTGGAACAGGGTCTTGTCACGCCGGCTTGATATACTTCACACCCATCCCACGCACGTCGACGCCGCCCGCTCCGCGGGTTCCGGATCCGTGCCCCCTACGACGGGAAGCCGAATGACCGAGCAAGAGTACGACAGCAGCAGCATCAAGGTTCTCAAGGGTCTCGACGCCGTCCGCAAGCGCCCCGGCATGTACATCGGCGACACCGATGACGGCACCGGCCTGCACCACATGGTGTTCGAGGTTGTCGACAACGCGATCGACGAATCGTTGGCGGGTCATTGCGACAGCGTGCTGGTCACGATCCATACCGACGGCTCGGTGTCGGTGCTGGACAACGGCCGTGGCATCCCGGTCGGCATGCACGAGGAAGGGCGCTCCACGGCGGAAGTGGTGATGACGGTGCTGCACGCCGGCGGCAAGTTCGACGACAACAGCTACAAGGTCTCCGGCGGCCTGCATGGCGTCGGCGTGTCGGTGGTGAATGCGCTGTCGTCCACGCTGTGGCTCGACATCTGGCGCGAAGGCTTCCATCACCAGCAGGAATACGGCCTCGGTGAGCCGCGATATCCCTTGAAGCGAGTCGAAGCCAGCGCGAAACGCGGCACCCAGGTGCGTTTCCTGCCCAGCACCGAGATCTTTTCGGACGTCGAGTTCCATTACGACATCCTTGCCAAGCGCCTGCGTGAACTGGCCTTCCTGAACTCGGGTGTGCGCATCGAACTGCGCGACGAACGCGGTGAAGGCAAGCACGATGTGTTCGCCTACCAGGGCGGCATCCGCAGCTTCGTCGAGCATCTGTCGCAACTGCGCACGCCACTGCATCCGCAGGTCGTCAGCTTCATCGGTACCCACGAGCAGATTTCGGTCGATGTCGCGCTGCAATGGACCGACGCCTATGAAGAACGCATGTTCTGCTTCACCAACAACATCCCGCAAAAAGACGGCGGTACCCATCTCGCCGGATTCCGGGCAGCGCTGACGCGCACGCTCGGCAACTACATCGAGTCCTCGAACCTGCTCAAGCAGGCCAAGGTGTCGCCGACCGGCGACGACATGCGTGAAGGCATGATCGCGGTGTTGTCGGTGAAGGTGCCGGACCCGAAGTTCAGCTCGCAGACCAAGGACAAGCTCGTCTCCTCGGAAGTGAAGAGTGCGGTCGAATCGGTGATCGGCAACAAGTTCGCCGATTTCCTGCAGGAAAATCCGGCGGTTGCGCGCGCGATCTGCGAAAAGGTGGTCGACGCCGCGCGCGCGCGTGAAGCGGCCCGCAAGGCGCGTGAACTGACCCGTCGCAAGGGCGCGCTCGACATCGCCGGCCTGCCCGGCAAGCTCGCCGACTGCCAGGAAAAGGATCCGGCGCTGTCCGAACTGTTCCTGGTCGAGGGCGACTCCGCCGGCGGTTCCGCCAAGCAGGGGCGCAATCGTCGCACCCAGGCGATCCTGCCGCTCAAGGGCAAGATCCTCAACGTCGAGAAGGCGCGCTTCGACAAGATGCTCGGTTCGGCCGAAGTCGGCACCCTGATCACCGCACTCGGCTGCGGCATCGGCAAGGACGAGTTCGACATCAACAAGCTGCGCTACCACCGCATCATCATCATGACCGACGCGGACGTGGACGGTTCGCACATCCGCACCTTGCTGCTGACGTTCTTCTACCGGCAGATGCCGGAGCTGATCGAGCGCGGCTACATCTATATCGGCCTGCCGCCGCTGTTCAAGCTGAAGCAGGGCAAGCAGGAGATGTACCTGAAGGACGAGGCCGCGCTGGCCGCCTACCTGATCAACAATGCGGTCGAGGACGCGGAACTGCATCCGAGTGCAGGCACGCCGCCGATCCGTGGCGCCGGTCTGGAAAAGCTGCTGCGCGACTACCAGGCCGCGAAGGACCAGATCCATCGCCTGTCGACGCGCGTCGATGCGAACTTCCTTGCCGCCTTGCTGGATGTCGCGCCGATCGACAGCGCCTTGCTGGCCGATGGCGAGAAGCTCGCGGCCTGGGCCCAGCAGGTGACCGGACGCCTGAACACGCGGGGCCTCGGCCGACCGCAGTACGAGATTCACGCCGAAGCGGCGCAGGGCGAGCAGGGCGCGCTGCTGCGCATTCGCAAGCAGCACCACGGCCTCAGCACCGACAGCATCGTGCCGGGCCAGTTCTTCCTCTCTGCCGACTATGCGCCGATCGCTGAAATTACCAGTCAAATCAATGGATTGATTGGTGAAGACGGACGCGTGCAACGCGGTTCCCGGCAGGTCGCGGCAAGCGATTTCCACGCCGTGCAGGCCTGGCTGATGGACGAGGCGAAGAAGGGCCGCACCATCCAGCGCTTCAAGGGCCTCGGCGAAATGAATCCGGAACAGTTGTGGGAAACCACGGTCAATCCGGAAACCCGCCGCATGCTGCAGGTTCGCATCGAGGATGCCGTCGCCGCCGACCTGATCTTCTCGACCCTGATGGGCGACGTGGTCGAGCCGCGGCGCGAATTCATCGAGTCGAACGCGTTGCGCGTCGCCAACCTCGACGTGTAACGGTCACGGGATGCCGCGCTACGCCGTCGTCATCCCGCGGCTACCGGACTATCCGCACAGTCGGGCCTTCGACGAGATCGCACTGGGCCTTGTCGAAGGTCTGGCCACACTCGGGCACGACGCCATCCGCAGCGATCGTGCCGACCATGCCGATCGCCGCGCCATCGTGCTGGCACCGCACTTGCTGCCCTTGTACGGATTGGCCGTGCCGGACGATGCCATCCTCTACAACCTCGAACAGATCGATCGCAGCAGCAGCTGGATCACGCCCGAGCTGCTCGCCTTGTTCCGCGACCACGCGCTCTGGGATTACAGCGAACGCAACCGCGAGGCGCTGGTGCGGCGGCATGGCATCACGCATGCCGAGCTGATGCCGGTTGGACACAGCGCCGGCCTGGAACGCATCGTGGCGGCGTCGCTGCAGGACATCGACGTGCTGTTCTACGGGTCGCCGAACGAACGCCGGATCGCGGTGCTCGAATCCCTGGCGCGTTTCGGCGTGAAGGTGCATCCCTTGTTCGGGGTCTATGGCCGCGAGCGCGACGCCTGGATCGCGCGCTCGAAGATCGTGCTCAACCTGCATTTCTACGATGCCCAGGTGTTCGAGCAGGTGCGTGTTTCCTATCTGCTCGCGAACGCCCGCTTCGTGGTGTCGGAAGGCGGCGACCCGCAGGCCGAAGCCGAATGGCAGGGTGGCCTCGTGTTTTCAGACTATGCGCAGCTGGTCGACACTTGCATGAGCTATCTCGAACGCGAGCGTGCGCGCGACCGCGTCCGCCTGCGCGGTCGCGAACTGATGCGTGCGCGGCCGCAGTCCGGATTCCTTGCGCGCATGCCGGCCGTCGCTGCCCAGTAGCGCGCAGCGCATGGCTATACTGGTGACGACACGGGGATGCCTGCGAAGCGCACGATGAAGAAGACTCAGCTGTACCTGCTTGCCCTCATTCTGGCGGTGCTTGGCGTTGCCGGTTTCTACTACAAGTGGAAAGTGCTGCGTTTTCCGGTCGCACCGCAGAGCGACAGCGAGGTCTGGGAAGTGCAGGCACGCATCGAGTTCAGTGCGCGCAGCGGACCAAACAAGGTCACCCTGCAGATTCCGCACAACCCGCCCGGCTATTCGGTGATCGACGAGAATTTCGTCGCGCGCAATTACGGCATGAACATCGAGCGCAGCCGCGGCGCGCGCGAGGTGCAATGGCAAATCCGTCGCGCCAGCGGCACCCAGGCCCTGTACTACCGAGCGACCATCTACCGCGACGACCATCCGGCGGCCGAGCCGATCGCACCGTCGGCACCGGAAACCAGGGTGCACGAGGAACCGTTCGCGACCGCGCGCGCTAGCCTGCTCGACCAGGTGCGCGAGAAGTCCGTCGATTCCACGACCTTCGCTTCCGAGCTGGTGCGCCAGATCAACGCCCGCCAACCCAGCGAGGAAGTCGCATTGCTGCTTGGCAAGCGCGACAAGCCTGAAGAACGCGCGCTGCTCGCGATCGACCTGCTGGCCGACCGCCAGATTTCGGCGCGACTGATGTACGGGTTCGAGCTCAACGACGGCAGTGTCGAAACCGAATTGAAGCCGTTCCTGCGCATCTGGGACACCGAGCTGAAGCAATGGCGCCCGATCGATGCGCTCTCCGGCGCCGAAGGGCTGCCCGACAACCTGTTTGTCTGGAGCACGGCGCAGAAGCCGGTGCTCACGGTCGACGACAATCCGCGCGCGCATGTCGCGTTCACGCTGCAACGCAGCCTCGCCGATGCGCTCGACACGGCCAAGGAAAACCTGCGCAGTCGCGACGAGAACTTCATCGCCTATTCGCTGCTGAACCTGCCGATCGAAACCCAGCAGACCTTCAAGATCCTGCTGCTGGTGCCGGTCGGCGCCTTCATCATGCTGATCCTGCGCAACCTGGTCGGCATCAAGACCTTCGGCACCTTCATGCCGGTGCTGGTCGCACTCGCATTCAACTGGACCGGGCTGGTCGCCGGGCTGATCCTGTTCGCCGTGATCATCAGCCTCGGTCTGCTCGTGCGCTTCTACATGGAGCGCCTGAAATTGCTGCTGGTGCCGCGATTGACGGCCGTGCTGATCATCGTCGTGCTGCTGATGGCGCTGGTGTCGGTGGTATCGAACAAGCTCGGCTTCAACGTCGGTCTGAACGTGGCGCTGTTCCCGATGATCATCCTGACCATGACCATCGAACGCGTGTCGGTGGCGTGGGAAGAACGCGGCGCCGGCTACGCGATCAAGCAGGCGCTGGGGTCGCTCGCGATCGCCGCGCTCGCCTACATGGCGATGGGCCAGCCGCGGCTGCAGCATCTGATCTTCGTGTTCCCGGAACTGCTGCTGGTGCTGCTCGCGGTCACCTTGCTGCTCGGCCGTTATTCGGGCTACCGCCTGAGCGAGTTGCTGCGCTTCCGCGCACTGGCCCGCGACCCGGACCCGATTGCGCCGCCGCCCGAGAAGCCGGACGCACCGGCCGGAGCCTGACATGGGCCTGTTCAATCCTTTCGAGACCGCGCGGCGCCTGCACAAGATCGGGTTGATGGGCATCGGCCAGCGCAATGCCGAATTCGTGCTCGCCTACAACCAGCGCCGCTTCTATCCGCGTGTCGATGACAAGCTCATCACCAAGAAGATGGCGCTCAAGGCCGGCTTGCCGGTGCCGGCCCTGTACGCGGTGGTGCGCGAGGAACACGAGATCGAGGAAGTGCACGAGAAGATCAAGGATCGCGAGTCTTTCGTCGTGAAACCGGCCCACGGTTCCGGCGGCGACGGCATCCTCGTGATCACCGGTCGGCGTGGCGACAAATATCGCCGCTCGAACGGTTCGTTCATGACGCGCGACGAATTCAACCATCATCTCTCGAACATGCTGTCGGGCCTGTTCTCGCTGGGTGGCCAGCCCGACCACATCCTGATCGAATACTGCGTGCAGTTCGACCCGGTGTTCGAGCACGTCAGTTACAAGGGCGTGCCGGATGTGCGCATCATCAGCTTCCTCGGTTACCCGGTGATGGCGATGATCCGCCTGCCGACGCGGCTGTCGGATGGCAAGGCCAACCTCCATCAGGGCGCGATCGGCGTCGGCATCGACATCCCCACCGGCATCACCCGGCGTGGCGTATGGAATTCGGAAATCATCCGTGAGCATCCGGATACGGAACACTCCATCGCCGGCCTGCAGATTCCGCGCTGGGACGAGTTGCTGATGATCGGCGCCAAGGCCTACGAGTTGTGCGAACTGGGTTATGTCGGCGTCGACGTCGTGCTCGACAAGGACCTCGGACCGTTGGTGCTGGAATTGAATGCGCGCCCCGGTCTCGCCATCCAGATCGCGAATGGCAATGGCGCCCTGCATCGATTGCGCAAGGTCCAGGCGCTGGAGCGCGCCGGTCAATTGTCGAAGAATCCGGCCGAACGGGTCGCATTTGCAAAGGCGAATTTCCCGACCACCTGATCCGCGTCATGGCTTCCGGCACATCCGTGCTGAATGCTGGCGAGCGACCTTCACCGCACCCGGCGCTTCGTAACATTCAAACAACACCGCTTGTGACACCGTCTTGCCACGGCTACGCTCTGCGACCTTTTTGCTGGCAGGACGCCGGCCAGTCTCCTTCTCGAGGGGTGAACCATGAAACGTCTGGCCTTCCCGATGGCTGTTGCGCTGCTTAGTGCCGCTGCATTGGTCGCAGTTCCGTTTTCGACGGCATTGGCCCAGTCCGAGAGCGGCGGTGTCGACAAGCGCGCGTCCAATACCCGCGCGGCGCGTAATGCCGAGAAGAACAAGAGCAAGCAGCAAGTCGCCGAGAATCCGTATCCGAATGCGACCCGCGCGGAACCCGAGGTCAAGGTATCGAGCAAGCTCGGCCGGAAGATCGACAAGGCAGTGAAGGCCCTGTACGACGAAAAGTACGACGAGGCCGAACAGGTGTTCGGCGAAGTGCTGGCCGATGCCAAGGCCAACAACTACGAAAAGGCGACGGCTTACCAAGGTCTCGCGAACATCGCCAGCGAGCGCGACGACGATGTCGCCAAGGTGCTCGAATACACCCGCAAGTCGCTGGATCTCGACGCGCTGCCCAATGCCTCGCACTTCGGTGCGTTGCTGCAGTACGCAAACTCGAGCATGAACGAGGAAAAGTACGAGGACGCGGTCACGACGATCGATCAGTGGCTGAAGTTGACGGGCTCCGAAACCGACACGGCCTACATCATCAAGGGCCAGTCGCTGTACCGCATGGAAAAGCTTGATGAGGCCGCGGCTGCCCTGCGCAAGGCGATCGCGCTCGCCCCGCAGCCGAAAGAAGCCTGGTACCAGTTGCTGATGGCCTGCTACTACGAGCAGGAGAAATTCCCGGAAGCGGTGGCGGAAGGCGAGGCGGCACTGAAAGCCTTGCCGGACAACAAGGCGATCACGCGCCTGCTCGGCAACGTCTACATCCAGGCCGAACAGCAGGACAAGGCGGTGGCCCTGCTGTCCGCGGCCTATGCGAAGGGGATGATGAACAGTGAATCCGAGGTCAAGCAGCTGTATCAGCTGTTCAACTTCGGCGATCGTCCGCTGGAGGCGATCAGGATCATCGAGGACGGATTCGCGAAGGGCACCCTGCCGCGCTCGCTCGAGCATCTGCGCGCACTCGGCGATTCCAACCGTCTGGCCGACAAGCCGCTCGATGCGGCCAAGGCGTTCGGCGAGGCCGCGCAACTGGCCGGTGACGGCGAGATGAAATTCCTGCAGGCCTATACCCTGTACGAAGGCGACAAGAACGTGGAAGCGCTTGCCGCGGTGAAAGAGGCCTTGAAGAAAACGCCGTTCAAGAGCGAGGGTCAGGCCTGGATCCTGCTCGGCAATTGCGAACTCGGCCTGGGCAACAAGGCCGGCGCGGTGGCCGCCTACAAGAAGGCCACCGGCTTCGAGGCGACGCGTGCGAGCGCCGAAAGCTGGTTGAAGAGCGCGGCCAAGATGTGATTCAGTACCCGAATTGCCAACCCCATGGGGCGAAGCGGTTCGTTATGGAGCTGTAACGTGCAGGGAAGATCCTGTGCGGAGGCTGGAATGAAGACAACTGGCCGTGGTTATAATCACGACCCCCTTGCCCGGACCCGTCCGGCGATCGGGCCGAAACCACGGCCTCCGCAGAACCGAGACCCCCATGTCGAGTATTGATAACGACACCGAAACAGGATTCAGCTGGCGCCGCGTCGCCGGGCAATCGTTCGCGTTGGCCCTGCACGCAGGGGCTTTCATGTTCCTGATTGCACCGGTCATGCCTCCGGATGCGATCGAGGAAGAACAGGACCAGGTGATCGACGTCACCTTCATCGAGCCGCCGCCGCCGCCCCCGCCGCCGCCGCCGCCGCCGCCGGAGCCGCCGAAAGAGATCAAGAAGGTCGTCGAGCAGAAGCCGCAGGCAGCACCACCGCCGCCGCCGCCGGTCGACGAACGTCCGGTGTTCGACGAACCCAACGAAATGGCCGAAGAAGCCGAGCCGCCCGCGCCACCTGCGCCGCCGGCCCCGGTCATTCCGGAAACCGTGGGCGCGTCGGAAGATCCGAGCTACCGCAAGATGCGTCCGCCGCGCTATCCCCCGATCGCGATGCGGCGTCGCCTGCAAGGCGAGGTCGTGCTGGTCGTCACGGTCGGTATCGACGGCAGCCCGCTCAAGATCGAGATTCACAAGTCGAGCAGTCATCGCGAACTGGATCAGGAAGCGATGAAGGCGGTTCGCCAGTGGAAGTTCAATCCAGAGAAACGCGACGGTCGCCCGGTCGAAGGCCGCGTCCTCGTTCCCATCAAGTTCACGCTCAACTCCTAAGGGTATTGCCATGCAACAAGACCAGACGACCCAGCCTGCCGATGCCGCGGCTGTTCCTGCCGATGCCGCGACAGCTGCTGCGAGCATGCCCGAAGCGACTTCGCCCGCCGCAGTCGACGCCGCGGCCGATGCCGTGGTGGCCGGCGACACTTCCAATGCCGCTGCGCTCCAGCAGATGGGCTTCGATCACCTGATCCAGAACTTCGACTGGGTGGGCTGGACGGTGTTCGTGACCCTGGTGATCATGTCGATCGTCAGCTGGATCTACACGGTGATGAACGCGATGCGCAACACGTCGATCACCGGCAAGATGGAAAAGGTCATCCGCACGTTCTGGGAAACCCCGTCGGCGGCCGATGCGGTGCGTTTCATGGAAGAGCAGCCGAAGGGCGAACCGTTCTCGAAGATCGCGCTCGACTGCGCCTCGGCCGCTGCCCATCACCAGCGCCACGAAGGTTCGCGTCTGGTCGAAGCCCTGAATCGTTCCGAGTTCATCGACCGCGCCCTGCGCCAGGCCGTGGCCCGTGAGAGCTCGAAGCTGGAAAACGGCCTGACCTGGCTGGCCACCACCGGTTCGTCGGCGCCGTTCGTCGGCCTGCTCGGCACCGTGTGGGGCATCTACCACGCACTGTTGAACATCGGTGCAGCGGGTACGGCCGACATCACCGTCGTCGCGGGTCCGGTCGGCGAAGCGCTGATCATGACCGCGATCGGTCTGTTCGTCGCGATCCCGGCGGTGCTGGCGTACAACTTCTTCTCGCGCAGCAACCGCAAGATCATGGCCCGCTTCGACGAGTTCGCGCATGACCTGCACGACTTCTTCGCCACCGGTTCGCGCGTCGAAGGCGCCGGCCCGAAGCCGATGAAGAAGTGATCGAAGCCGCATCGGGAGCCCGCAATGGGAATGTCAGCAGGTGGTAACGACGGCGGCGTGATGGCGGAAATCAACGTCACGCCACTCGTGGACGTGATGTTGGTGCTGCTGATCATTTTCATGATCACGACGCCGATGATGAACCACAAGGTCAAGGTCGACCTGCCCGTCAAGACGGTCACCGCCGCCGAAGACGAGAAGGCCACGCCCATGACCTTGGCGATCGATGATGCCGGTCAGATGTACCTCGACGATGCGTTGATCGACCAGCGCGGACTGGAAGATCGTTTGCGCCGCGAGGCCTTGCGGACGCCCCAGCCGATGATCGAGCTGCGCGCCGACAAGACCACGCAGTACAAGCAGATCGCCGAGGCGATGGCGACAGTCAAGAATGCCGGCATCCGCAAGCTCGGTTTCATCACCGAGCCGAACAAATAACCGCAGGGGCGCGCAATGGCTTTCTCAAGCAACAACTCCGGCGGGCCGATGGCCGAAATCAACGTCACGCCACTGGTCGACGTGATGTTGGTGCTGCTGATCATCTTCATGATCACGGCGCCGGCCGCGACCAATCGCATCCTGATCGACGTGCCGCAGAAATCGACGCAGCCGCCGCCGAAGGATCCGCCGCCACCGATCGATCTGGGCATTCGCGCCAACGGCGAACTGTTCTGGAACGGTCAGCCGATCTCGCTGGAAATCCTCAAGTTGCAGATCGAGTTCGAGTCCAAGAAGAATCCGCAGCCGGTGCTGCAGATCCAGGCGGACGACCAGACCCAATACCAGGTGCTGGCGGACGTGATGGGCACCGCGAAGAATGTGGGCTACAAGAAGATCGGGTTCGCATCGCCGGAAGGCTGAGCGACGCCCATCCTGAACGACCGAAGGCCGGACGCGAGTCCGGCCTTTTTGTTTGTGCCGACGCGGAAATCAGGCGCTGCCGCAGAGGCTGCGATAACGCTGCACGGTGGTCGCCAATCCGGCATACAGCGCATCGTTGATCAGGGCGTGGCCGATCGACACTTCCGCAATCGGTGCGGCTGCGGCGAGCAACGAGGCCAGATTGTCCTGATCGAGGTCGTGGCCGGCGTTGACCGCCAGCCCGGCGGCGCGCGCATCGGCTGCAGTGTGCGCACAGGCCGCCAATTCCACCTCGTAGCGGCCGCCGGAGAATGCGGACGCATAGGGCCCCGTATAGATCTCGATGCGGTCTGCGCCAAGGGCGCGGAGGGCGCGTCCCGATGTCGAACCGGCGTCCATGAACAGGCTGACCCGAGCGCCGCTGCGCTTCAGGCGGGCGATGACCGGTCGCAGACGTTCGCTGTCCCGGGCGATGTCGAAACCGTGGTCGGAGGTGATCTGGGCATCGTCATCCGGCACCAGAGTGACCTGGGCCGGGCGTACCGCTTCCACCAGTTCGATGAAGCCGGGATAGCCCTGTGCATTAGGGCCTGCAAACGGATTGCCTTCGACGTTGAATTCGACCGTCAGCATGTCGGCGAGCGCGAGCACATCCTGCGGGCGGATATGGCGCAGATCCGGGCGAGGGTGCACGGTGATGCCGTCGGCCCCCGCCGCGATGGCGACGCGAGCCGCAGCCAGAACGTCGGGCAGGGCGCCCCCGCGCGAATTGCGCAGGACGGCGATCTTGTTCAGATTCACGCTGAGCCGGGTCATCGCGGCAGTGTGCCATAGCCCACACTGTCGACCCAATGCTTGGTCAACAATGCTGAATCGGCCGTGCTGGCCGCCAAACCCTGTGGTGAAATGCGGTCATGCCGGTAGCCGCAGCGCGCAAACTGCTCAAATGCCTCGTGGGCCTGGCGATGGCTTGGGGCACAGGCGCATGGGCTGCGCCGGAGACCGGCGACAGTCTCGCCGCGGCCGATGCCAGCGGCGTACCGATGCTGACGCGCTTCAACGCCGAGCATTACAGCGTGATGCCGCAGCACAACGCCATCGCCACCGATGCCAGCGGCCGGGTGTTCGTCGGCAATGTCGAGGGCGTGTTGCTGTACTCGGCCGGTCGCTTCGAGCACCTGCATGCGGAACAGGAAATGTCGGTGCGCTCGGTGGCCTTGAGTGGCGACGGCCGCGTCATCGTCGGTGGCTACGACCAGTTCGGGTCCTTCGGCGAACAACCGGACGGTCATTGGACCTACACCGATATCGACGAACAATTCCGCGACGTGCCCGATGCGCATCCGCTCGGCCAAGTGTGGCTGGTGGCCGAACTCCCGGATGGCCAGTATTTTCTCGGCGAGCGGCGCCTGTTCCATGTCGACCGGGACGGCGCGACCGAAAGCTGGCCGACCCCGAACGACGTGCAGACCGGCTTGCGTGTCGGCGACGAGATCTGGGCGCGGGTTGTCGACCACGGCCTGATGCGTTTCGACGGCAAGGCCTTCGTGCCGGTGCCGGGGGGTGAGGAATTCACCCGTTATGGCGTCCAGAGCGCAGCGCCGCACCCGGACGGCACCCTGTTCAGTTCGCGTGTGAAGGGCTTGTATCTCGGCGACGCCGAACATGGGCTGCGCCACGTCGACACCGCCTACGACGCCTGGATGCAGCGCACCCAGGTCTATGCGGTGGCGGCCCTCGCCGACGGCGACTTCGCGCTGGCCACGCTGTCCGGTGAGGTCGCCATCGTCGATGCCCAATTGGCGCTGAAGAAGCAGTATCGCATCAGCAATTATCCGATCACCGACGTGGTCGCGAATGTCGATGGCGGGTTGTGGTTTTCGACCGAGGGCGATCTGGTGCGGATGGAGTGGCCCTCGCCATGGACCTTCGTCGGCGAAGAAGATGGCCTGTTCGGTGCACTCAATGATGCCGAATGGTTCGAAGGGCGACGTTGGGTCGCGACCTCGCTAGGTCTGTTCCGTTCCGGTCGCGATGACCAGGGCCGCATGCGGTTCCAGTCGCTGCCATGGGCACCGGACGAGGTCTGGGATCTGCAGCGGGTCGGTGACGATCTGCTGGTCGGCGAACGCAAGAGTATCCAGGTCATTCATGCCGACCAGGCAACGCGCCTGATCGACAGCAACGGCGTGTTCGAACTGATTCCATCCGCTTTCGTGCCGGGTCGCGTATTGACGCTGGAAAGCACTTCGATCCTCGAACTGGACCACGCCGCGACCTGGCGCGCCGGAACGCGCCACGATCTTGGCGAGGTCACCATCTCGACCCTGGTCGAACTTGCGGCCGACCGCTGGTTGATCGGCAACTGGCGCGGATATCCGCAACTCGTGACGCGCAGCGTGGACGCGACTGGTCCGCACATCGCGATCCGGCCGCTCGGCCGCGAATCCGGCCTGGGCGATGTTGCGGACGCCGGCAGCAGCGTGTGGCAGATCGGCGGCAAGACCTATGCGACGCTGGGCGATGACCTTTACGAATGGCGGGACGAGCGCTTCATCGCGCAGCCCGGGCATCCGCTGGTCGCGCTGGCCGGACAGCGACTCAACGAGATCGAATTCCGAGGCGGCCCCGGCCATCAGTACGCCTTCACCAGTCGCGATGTCTGGGTCGAACAGGGGGGGCAGTGGCAGCCGTTGCGCATCGAGTCGCGCCGGGTGCTTGGGGTGAGCGAACTGTCGTTGGCCGATGATGGCCGTCTGACCGTCGTGGCCTGGGGTGGGCTGCTGACCTATGACCCGCGCCTCGCCAATGCCGGCGATACGGCATTTCACCTGCGCATGCACCGCGCCCTGCTGACCGATGCGCGCCGTCAGACGCGCCTGCTCGATCGTCGTGGCCTCGCGGTGCTGGCGCTGCCGCCGCTGGAAGGTCTGCGCTTCGAATACGGCATCGATGGCCACGACAGCGCGGTCGAATACCGCAGTCAGCTCGAAGGCAATGACGGCAGCGCCGTCTGGAGCGACTGGTCGACAGCGCAGATGCGCGAATTCAACCGACTGGCGCCGGGCGATTACCACCTGCGGGTGCAGGCGCGCACGCGCGCCGGACGACAGGCCAGCGACACGCTGGATTTCCGGTTCCGGGTGCAGCCCCGCTGGTACCAAACGCGTGCCGCAGCCTGGACGGCGGCCGCCCTGGTGCTGCTGTTCGGTTCCCTGCTGGCCTGGGCCTGGGGCCGCTACCGTTCGCGCAAGCTGCACGAGCGCAACGTCGAACTCGAACGCGAGATCGCGGCCCACACCCGCGACCTCGAAATCGCCAACCAGCGGCTGTCGCGGCTGGCGGTGCAGGACGGCCTGACCGGCATCACCAACCGGCGCGGCTTCGAACAGTTCTACCTGCGCACCTGGAACCGCCTCGCCGAACATCGCCAGACCCTGGCGGTGCTGATGGTCGATGTCGACTTCTTCAAGCAGTACAACGACCAGCACGGCCACTTGCTCGGTGATGAAATGCTGCGTGGCATTGCCCGCCAGTTGGAGCTCGACGTGCATGAACCCGAAGAGCTGCTGGCACGATTCGGTGGCGAAGAGTTCGTCATTGTGCTCCCCGGCATCGACATCGACGAGGCGACCACGCGGGCGCACGCGGTGCGCGCGCGCTGCGAGGCCTTCGGCAAGGACCGGGAAGTGACCGTCAGCGTCGGGGTCGCGGCCTGCGTGCCGCGCGGTGGCCTGAAGTCGGCACAGTTGCTCGACGAGGCCGACGCTGCGCTCTATCGCGCCAAGAAGCTCGGCCGCAATCGCGTCGAACGCGGCCGTTCGATCTGAATCGCGTCAGTCGGTGACGACTTCGCGCCGCTTCGCGGTGTGCAGCAGCCACAGGTTGCGACTGTAGATGAACAGTCCCGAGAACTGGCCGAGCGTGAAGACCAGATCGCGTTTGTGGATCGCATAGACCGTCAGGACCAAGCCCCCGCCCAGGGACAGCCACCAGAACACGGTCGGCACCACGACCCGCTTCGCGCGTTCGCTGAACCACCATTGCACGATGAAGCGCGACGCAAAAACCGCCTGGCCGAGAAAGCCGATCGCGAGCCAGAAATTGA
Source organism: Lysobacterales bacterium (assembly GCA_016721845.1). Classification (NCBI taxonomy): domain Bacteria; kingdom Pseudomonadati; phylum Pseudomonadota; class Gammaproteobacteria; order Lysobacterales; species Lysobacterales bacterium. The sequence continues at coordinate 18,489 of JADKHK010000006.1, read as the reverse complement.
AGTTGTGCGCCCAGGACGCGAAGAAGTCGGACATGTGTTCCCCGAAGCGGAATCCGGAGCCAGGCTCCGAAGCAAGTCGCCCAGCTTAGCGACTCAGTCGTTAGTAATTTCTTGTACTGCGGTGCGCTTGGCACGCCGGATCAACCAGGCCACGCCGCGCAAGTCGGCGATGCCCACCAGGGCGCGATTGAGGTTGTTGTACTTCGAGACGCCGGCGCCGCGCGCACGATGGTTCACCGGCACGCTCAGCGTCTTCCAGCCGGCCCGCTGCATCAGTGCCGGCAGGTAACGATGCATGTGATTGAAATACGGCAGGTCGAGGAAAGCTTCGCGCTCGAACAGCTTGATGCCGCAGCCGGTATCGGGGGTGTCATCGCGCAGCAGGCGGCTGCGGATCGCATTCGCGACCTTCGACGCCCAGCGCTTGCTGCCGCTGTCCTGGCGATTCACCCGCCAACCGGCAAAGAGCTTGGTCTCCGGCAAGGCACCGGCGCGGGCGGCCAGCATTTTCGGAATATCGGCCGGATCGTTCTGGCCGTCGCCATCGAGCGTCGCAATCCACGCGCCGCGCGCAGCCTTCACGCCATTGCGCACCGCCGTGCTCTGGCCGCTCTGGGTGACATGGTGCAGCACCCGCAGCTCCGGCACACGCGCCTGCAGCGACTTCAACACGGCCAGTGAATCGTCGCGACTGTGGTCGTCGACATAGACGATTTCGAAGGTAATGCGACCACGCAATGCAGCGACGATTTCGTCGACCAGCGGGGTGACGTTGTCGCGTTCGTTGAAGACCGGAACGACGACGGAGAGTTCGGGTGCGGACACGTGAAACCTGGATCGATCCGCCGCGAGGGCGGCGACATGGCGCGCACGCTAACCGATGCGGCGCGAGGCCGCCACCGACAATTCGCCTCAGGGCGCGCCCACTGCGCTGCCGATGCCGTGCGCGAAGGCCAGATGAAATTGCGATTCAATCGCATCGAACTCGCGCGCATCGGCGGCGAGCAGGATCAGGGTGCCATCACCGATCGTTGCCTCGCGGCCACGCACGCCGGCGCGATCGAAATCACGCCGTGCCTCGCGCAGCTTGGGCACATACATCGCAGTGACCGGACCGCTGGCGCGTTGCATCACCATGTGCACCGACATGCGGCTGCCGAGCGGACAGTCGTTCAGATAATGCACCGCGCCCGGGCTGTGGGCGATCGGTGCACCGAGCGACGCGAACATCGCGCGCACGTCCGCGCTGGCCACCTCGGCGCGCGCCGACAACGCGAACGGCTCGTGCGCGAGATGGGCCACGGCGAGATCGGTGGTCGCGGCATTCGCCGTGAACACGCGCCAACCCACCGCCGTCGCAAGGCCGATGCCGACGACCAGCCCGGCAGCGATTTGCCAGATGCGCAGCGAGCGCACACGGGGCTCATGCAACGCCGCGGTGGTCTGGTGCAACAGGATGCGTTCGGCGAGCGTGTCCGGCACCGGGATCGCGATCGCTGCGGCCAGCGAGCGTTCGAAAACGAGTGCGCGCTCATGCGCTTCGCTGCAGCGCGGGCATTGCGCCCGATGCGCGAGCGCAGCGGCGTCGAGGCCGCGCGGGTCGGTGCCGATGGCGCGGCGGAACTCAAGGCAGTTCATAGATCTTGCCCTCCTCGCCATAACCGCCGAGCGCCGCCTTGAGTTTCTGGCGGGCGCGGAACACCTGGGTCATCACCGCGCCCGGCGTGCTGCCGAGTTCCGCCGCAATCTCTTCGCAGCTGAAGCCGCCGAGCACCTGCATCAGCAAGGGTTCGCGATACTTCGCGTCGAGCCTGGCCATCGCGCGCCGGACCAGGGCATCGTCACCAAGCTGATCCGGCGACTGCAGGTCGGACTCCGGCAATTCGACCGCATCAATCGGCTCGAAGGCCGGCGTCTTGCGTTCGTAAAGGCGCGCATGTTCACGCCGCAGGATGGTGACCAGCCAGGCCTTCGCGGCCGCGGTCTCGCGCAGATTGTCGAGCGACCGCCAGGCGCGCAGATAGGTTTCCTGGGTCAGGTCATGCGCCAGCGCCTCGTTGCCGCACAGCCAGAACGCGAAACGATACAGGTCTCCGCTGGTCGCGCGCACCAAGGCATCGAACTGGGACTGTTTGCTCACCATGCCCCCAAGACCTGCTCAGGGGATCGATTCTTTCACCGAATCGCGTCAGGCGGCATCGTCGGTTTCGATGGCGCGCATGGCTGCGCGCGCCAGAAACCCGCTGCGGGTCATGTGATGGGTTTCGGCATATCGATCGATACGCTGGACGAGTGCATTGGGCAGCGAGATATTCAGTCGTACGGGCTTTGCATTGACCCGAGCGAGATCAATATCGACCAGCAGCCAGAAGCCATCGCTGAACTCCGGATCGCCCTTCCAGCGAATGATGTCGCTCGGTGCCGGAACTTCCGTGTCCTCCCCCTCGAAATGCGCTTCGACGGCCTCCTGAGCCATGGCCGGGAGATCGTCCAGCATATCTGCCGCCGTGAAGCAGCCCGGGATGTCGGGAAACTGTCCGCCGTAAGCAGACCCGTTTTCTTGATGGACATAGAGTGGATACAGCATGGGTCTCTCCTATCTCCAAATCCCAGCCAGCTTGGCGAAAAATGGCGCGCAACGTCCCGATCGGGAGGTCCTTTTTCGGATGCGGCACAGTCACGTGCCCAGGTCGTGCGGGGTGCTTGAATTTCTGATGTGAGCCGACGACATGCACCCGCTTCCAGCCATCGGATTCGAGGCGACGGATGACTTCGACGCTATTCATGCCCAAATCATACACAAAAGTGTGTAGAAGTCCCGCGTTCAGCAATCAACGAATCCGTTCGAGGATGCCGTCGAGTTCGTCCAGCGAGTGGTAGGCGATCACCAGTTTGCCGCGACCGTTGCGGGCGTGCTGGATGGCGACGCGGGTCGCGAGTTTCTCGGACAGGTCCTGTTCGAGGCGGCTGATGTTCGGGTCGGTGCCGGGTTTCTTCTTGCCGTCGGACTTGCCGTTGGTCTTCGCCGACTGTTCGTTGCGCACGCGTTCTTCGAGTTCGCGCACGCTCCAGCCGCCATCGGCCGCCGCGAGGGCGAGGGCGGTGGCACGGGCCGGATCGAGGGTGATCAGCGCACGGGCATGGCCCATCTCCAGGCGATGCTTTTCGAGCAGGGTGCGTACCGCTTCCGGCAGGTCGAGCAGGCGCAGCAGGTTGCTGACCGCCGCGCGTGAACGGCCGACCGCTTCGGCGGCCTGCTGGTGGGTGAGTTCGAATTCGCGGATCAGGCGGCTGAGCGCGGTCGCCTCTTCGAGCGGGTTCAGGTCTTCGCGCTGGATGTTCTCGATCAGCGCCATCGCGATCGCGGCCTGGTCCGGCACCTCGCGGACCACCGCCGGCACGTCGGCCAACCCAGCCTGTTGCGCGGCGCGCCAGCGACGTTCGCCGGCGATGATCTCGTAGCGGTCGCGACCGATGCCGCGCACCACGATCGGCTGGATCACGCCCTGCGCCTTGATCGATTCGGCCAGTTCGGCCAGGCGTTCCGGATCCATGCCGGTGCGCGGCTGGTAGCGGCCGGGCTGCAACTGGTTCGCGGGCAGGGTGCGCAGCTCGCCGCTGCTGGCGGCGTCATTGCTGTCGCCACCGCTGGTGTCGATGCCGAGCAGGGCGTCGAGGCCGCGGCCGAGGCCGCGCAGTTTCTTGGTCGCCATCACGGGCTCCGTCAGTTCGTCGGGCCGGCAGCGGCCGGCTTGGCAGTGCGTTCGTGGCGCAGCATTTCGCCGGCCAGCCCGAGATACGCGATCGCGCCGCGCGATTCGCGGTCGTACATCGAGATCGGCAAACCATGCGAGGGTGCTTCGGCCAGGCGCACGTTGCGCGGCACCACGGTGCGGAAGACCTTGTCTCCGAAATGCTTCACCAGCTGGTTCGAGACGTCGTTGCCGAGGTTGTTGCGCAGGTCGAACATGGTGCGCAGTATGCCTTCGAGCTCGAGCTTCGGATTCAGGCGCGTCTTCACCGCCTTGACCGTGTTCAGTAGTGCGGTCAGGCCTTCGAGCGCGAAGTATTCGCATTGCATCGGCACCAGCACGCTGTCGGCGGCGGTGAGCGCGTTCAGGGTCAGCAGGCTCAGCGACGGCGGGCAGTCGATCAGGATGAAGTGGTACTTGTCCTTGACCGTGTCGAGGATGCTGCGCAGCCGCGTCTCGCGCGCGATCTCGTCCATCATCCGGATCTCGGCCGCGGTCAGGTCGGCATTGCCGGGCAGCAGGTCGAAGCCGCCGGGCGTGGCCACGATCGCGCGCTCCGCCGGCACTTCGTCGAGCAGCACTTCACAACCGTTCGGCTTGGCGGTGGCCTTGTCGATGCCGCTGGCCATGGTCGCATTGCCTTGCGGATCGAGGTCGATCAGCAACACCTTGCGCCGCGCCTCCGACAAGGCCGCCGCGAGGTTCACGCTCGTCGTGGTCTTGCCGACGCCACCTTTCTGGTTCGCGACAGCGATGATGCGGGTCATGGGCGGACAGGGCCTACGCGCCGAAAGGCGCCGGGCCGCGGATGATACCCGCTTCTGTAGGAGCGAGCCCCGGCTCGCGACCGCCGACCGCCTGAGCGGTCGGCGGTCGCGAGCCGGGGCTCGCTCCTACAGGGCTGCGCTGCGGGTCAGCTCCACCACCACCCGTTCCCCATCCAGGCCCGGCACGGTCAGCGGGTGGATGGCGACGAGGGTGTAGCCGGTCGGGATCGCAGCCAGTTCCTCGGCATGGCCGGGACCTTTCATGGCGAGCAGGCGGCCGCCGGGGGCGAGCCAGTCGCGGCACCAGCCGGCGAGTTCGGAAATCGGTGCGACCGCGCGTGCGGTCGCCGCAGCCAGTGGTGCCGGCGGTCGGTACGCCTCGGCGCGCGCTTCGACCACCTCGACGTGGTCCAGCCCCAGCGAACGCTTCACCTCGCGCATGAAGCGCGTCTTCTTGCCGTTCGATTCGATCAGCACCACGCGTCGTTCGGGATGCAGGATGGCCAGCGGCAAGCCGGGCAGGCCGGCGCCGGCGCCCATGTCGGCAAGTTCGGTGTCGGTCCACAGCGGCGCCATCGCCAGCGAGTCGAGCAGATGCCGGGTCAGCATCTCGGCCGGATCGCGGATGGCCGTCAGGTTGTAGGCCTGGTTCCACTTCGCCAGCAGTTCCAGGTAACCGAGCCAGCGGCCGACGCGAACGTCGTCGTGCGGCAACGCCATCGTCGCCAGCGCCTCGATCAGTTTCGGCCGCAGCGCGGCGATCACGGGAGACAATTCCATCGCGGCAGTATGGCGAGAGAATCCGGCAGGCGCACGCCGGCTGAATGCATCGGATCGGGGCCGGAAAAGTTCAGGATGAATTCACCCCGGTGCGCCACACTCAGGACGTTGACCACGGGGATTGCCATGAAACGCCTTGCCGCCCTTGCCCTGACCGCCGCCGCCAGCCTGCTGTCCGGTTGCGCGACCTACGACGACTATTCGTACTACGACCGCGACGGTTATTACGAAGACGATTACTACGGCGATCGTTACGACTCGCGGCGCTACTACTACGACCGCTACGGCAATCGCGTCTACATCAACGATTACGATGTCGCCAACCGCTATGGCGTCGACTATGGCAACGCGTCGTGGGGCTATCCCGACTACGTCCGTTACAACTACTACTACTCGGCGCTGTGGCCGACCTACCGCTATTACTACGACCCCTACTGGAGCCCCGGCTTCTACTACGGCGTCACCTATTTCCCGCGCACGTATTTCGGCCTGAATCTCAGCTGGTACAGCTGGCCGTACTACCAGGCGTATTCGCCGTATCGCAACAGCTACGCCGACCACTATTACGACTGGCGCGACGAGCGCAGCCGTGGTCGTGCCGGACGCATGGAGCAATACGGCTACACGCCGCGCTACGGCAGCGCCCGCAACGAAGCCCAGTATCTCGCGCGCACCACCGGTGCCCGCGGCGCGGCGCAGCAGACCTACTACGGCGCATCGACGCAGCCGGGCGGCATCGTCGATCCGGTCCAGGCGCGCCAGACCCGTGCCCGCGGCGGTTCGCTGCCGTTCGAACGCAGCGGTCGCGACTGGAACATCGACCCCTATGGCCCGGACGGGCGCGGCTATGGCGGCTTCACCGGCCATGGTTCACCGACCGGCCCTTCCTCGCGCGAGCAGCTGGGTCGTGGCGGCGCCATCGGCAATCCCCGCAACGCCGATCCCGGTTATCAGGGCACGGCGCCGGTGACGCGCTCGCCGCGCGGCTATGACCGTGATCGCAACGATGGGCGTGATCTGGAACGCAACGACGGCTATGTCGCGCCGGCCCCGAACCGCGTCTATCGCAGCCGTACCCAACCGGGGTCGGCGGAAGCCGCATCGGGCGAGTTCATGCCGCGGCAGACCCGCGAGCCGTACAACCCCGTCTTCGAGCGCCATGTCGATCAAGCGTCGCAGCCGCGTTCGCAGCCGCGCGAGATCTACCGTGGTCGCGAGATCCAGGAACGCCAGTTCGAACCGCAGCGCGAACCGATGGAGCGCCGCGAGCCGGTGTTCCAGCGCAGCGAACCGCGACCCGCCCCGAGTTACGAGCGCAGCGAGCCGCGCGAGCAACCGCGCTACGAACGACCGCAGCCGAGTTTCGAGTCACGCAGCGAATCCCGTAGCGAATCGCGCAGCGAATCCTCCGGCAGCGACCGTGGCGGCCGTGCCGCACATGGCCAGCTGGAACGCATCGTTCGCGACGACGACGATTGATCGACCGCCGCGTCCGTAGGAGCGATTCCCGGGTCGCGATTCTTTTGACCGACGTTTGCGAAAAGCTCTTGCCCGACGAACGCGAAAAGAAGAAGCATCGCGACGCGTGGGGTCGCTCCTACGAGGTCTCGCGAAGTCGACCGTCTTCGAGCTTCAGCACCCGGTCGGCAAGCGCAAGGCTTGCCGGGCGGTGCGTGATCAGCAACACCGTACGTTCGCGCAGCAGCGCATGGCATTCGGCGATGAAGTCGCGTTCGCCGTCGGGATCAAACATCGCCGTCGCCTCGTCCAGAATCAACACAGCCGGATCTTTCAACAAGGCGCGTGCCAGCGCGATACGTTGCTTCTGACCGCCGGACAGGCGCACACCTTCGTCGCCGATCACGGTGTCGTAACCCTGCGGCAGTTGCTCGATGAAGGCATGCGCGTGCGCCGCGCGCGCCGCGCGTTCGATCGCCGTCCGGTCTGCGCCGGCCAGTCCGAAGCCGATGTTGTGTGCCACCGAGTCGTGGAGCATCAGCACGTGCTGGCTCACGAGTCCGACATGGCGGCGCAGATTGCGCAGCGACAATTCGCGCAGGTCAACGCCATCGAGGGTGATGCGACCCGCGCTCGGATCGGCGAAACGCATCAGCAGATGGGCGAGCGTGCTCTTGCCGGCGCCATTGGCGCCAGTGATCGCGACGGTCTCTCCGGCGCCGATGTGCAGCATCAGAGCCGAATACAACGGCGTCCGGCCGGGATAGGCGAACGCCACCGCCTCGAACGCGAGTTCGCCCCGGACTTTCGACAATTCGCGCCGACCGCCGTCCGGCTCCGGGGCTTCCGCAAACAAGGCGTCCAGGCGCTGCGTCGAGGCCCGCACCGCTTGGACTCGCCCGTACAGACCGGCGAATTGCGACACCGGTTGCGTCAACAGCAGTCCGTACAGCAACAAGCCGACGAGGTCGTCCGCAGCGAGTTCGCCTGCGGCCACCGATCGTGCGCCGAACCCGAGCAGCGCGACGACCGCGCTGGCCGCGAGCCAGCGCACGATTGGCGCCAGCAACAATTCCTGTCCTTGCTGGCGTTCGCCGAGGGCGCGCACGCGTTCGCTCTGCAACGCAAAGCGACGAGCATGATCGGCCTCGCGGGTGTAGGCCTTGGTCAGCGCCAGCAGCGACAAGTGCTGTTCGGCGAGCGCGAATTTCGCGCTGTCCTCGCGAATATGGGCGTCGACGGTCGGACGAATGCGTCGCCCAGCAAGCTTCAATGCCAGCAGGTAGACCGGCACCAGCAGGGCGATCAGCACGCCGAGAGTCGGTGCAATGCGCGCCAGCATGAACAGGGCGCCGGCGCCGGTCAGCAGCATCGGTGTGACGGCAGGCAGTGTGCTTGCGACGAATCCGGCGACCCGCCAGACATCCTGGCCCAGCAAGGACAGGATCTCGCCGCGCTTGCGTGCCTGATGCCAGGCCAGCGGCAGGGACTGCAGGTGGTCATGCACGCGCACGCCGAGTTCGGCCACCAGACGCGCACCGAGCCGGCCCCCGAGCCAGCCGTTGGCCATCGTCAATGCGGTCTGAACGGTGAGCACGGCGACCCAAGCCCATAACAGTCCCGACGGAATTTCCCGGCGCATCAGCGCCGCCACCGCCTCGCCGGCAAACCACGGCGCAGACAACCACGCCAGCGCCTCCAGCGCCGACAGCAGCGCACCACGCAGCAAGCACCAGCGTTCGGTACGCAACAAATCGGCGAAGAGGGAAGCGCGTGAGGACATCGAACGGCGGCAATGCGGAAGACGCGGGATAAGATCGCGGCAAGCCGGACCACGGCGTCGTTCCCTGACCGTCATGACCCAACCCGCGACTGCCGCAACGCTAACACAGGCTCACGCCAAGCCCGATCGGGCACCGCATGGCTAGCACTCGCTGTCGTTGGCGATCCTGGTGTGCGCTGCCGTGGCGAGAACGTGTGCGACTGCTGCATCTGGCCTTGCTGCTGGCGCTGGTGCAGGCCTGTCTGAAGGTTGCAGGTTATGCCCGGACGCGGCGCTGGTGCGAACAACTGGGCGACGCGCCGCAGCGTCGTATCGCGACCGCGCCGGACATCGCGGACGCGCGACGCCTGGCCGAACTCACCGACATCGCCGGCCGCCACGGCCTCGTGCGCGCCACCTGCCTGCGTCAGGCGCTGGTCGTCACCACCTTGTTGCGCCGGCGCGGATTCGACGCGCAGCTTCGCATCGGCGTGCAACGCGACGGCGAACCGTTCGGGGCGCATGCGTGGGTGGAGGTCGGCGGTACGGCATTGGGTCGGCCTGACTCGTCTGGTCAAGGCCCAACGCTTCAGCGTTGATGCGAATTCGCGTCAGTGCCGCCGCCCGATTCCTGTAGTCAAGTCGACGAGGCGCCGGATCCAGGCCCAAGGCAATTGGCCGCGATGCTTCAGCTTGAAGTGAGCCTGCATGTAGCGCCAGTCCGGGAACACCCGGCGCAGCAGCCACGGCACGCGCTCCGACCAAGGCAGCTCCCGGAATGCCCAATAGCTGCGATATCCAAGATGGCGCGCGTGATCCATGCGGAACGCCTCGTGGAGAGCCACTTCGGTCAACAATTGCATTGTCGAATGAGGAATCGCTATGTCGAATAGCGAATACACCGCTGCGAACGTATGCCGACAAGGCTCGGCGGTTCGTGATGTCATGGCCAATCTGGCCAGCAATGTCCAGTCTGAATCGGACAGGCGCGGCACCAACAGCGCGATGTCGTACAACCAGATCAACCGATCACCGGCGACCTCAGTCAGGTTGCAGGCACGGTGCAGGCAGGCGTGAATCAAGGCGTGAACCGGTCCCAGAGCCCAACCGCCGGGAAGTCCCGTCAACGACTGTCGTTCCACCCACAGGTCGTTGAACGAAAAACAGTGGGCAAAAGCAGGGTGATTCGAGAGTCGCCAATGCACGTCGACGCTGTGTTCTCCCTTGCCGATGGGCTTGCGATACGCGCGCTCATAAGTAGGGGGGAGCAAAGGCAGGTCGAGATCTTCGTATCCCAACGCCAAGAGCGCATCGCGACATCGCACCACGTCAGCTTCCGAGCGGAGCAAGAGATCGATGTCGCTGCGTGTGCGCAGATATGGCTCGGGATACAACCAACGCGCCAAGGCAGCACCTTTCAGAACCAGAACGTCGATATCTGCAGCACGCAGCGCGGAGAGTGCGTCCCGCTCATGCGCCTGCAGGAACAATTCGCGCGCGTGGGCGCGTTGCAACGTCGCAGTGCACGATGCCCTGTCAGCGACACCGAGGTCAACGGAAGACTGCCATCTTGCAGCGAGCAACGTGTCAATACCCTCGACGCGACCGGCATCGAGCCAAGGCTGCAGAGACGCCGGTCGAGAGGTGGATCCGGCCACCAGCTCGCGAGCAAGTTGTTCGCGAGAGATCATGGCGGCGGTTGGCGTTTGCGGATGCCAAATCGCCAAACATCCCAGAGGAAGCGAGGTGTCGAGACGAAGGTTCGGCGCCACAACCGTCGTGGTTCCTGCAGCAGTCGTGGCAGCCACTCCAGACCAAGTCGCTGGAACAGCGGGTGCGAACGCTTGATGCGCCCGGCATAGAAATCAAATACGGCGCCAATCGCACCAGCGACGCGAACCTCAAGTTGCGGCCATTGTGCGTGCAGCCACTGCTCCTGCTTCGGCGCGGTCATGCCCACCCACAACACATCGGCGCGCGCGGCGTTCACGGCAGCAGTCATCGCCATGTTCTCGGCGTCGGAGAACTGCGTTGCAAAGGGTGGCGAGTAAGTACCGACTACTTCCAGCGACGGCCAGTCGCGCTGCATGCGAACCGCGATTTCCGCAAGCACCTCCGGTGTCGAGCCAAGAAAGAACACCCTCCCGCCACCGCGGAGCGCGAGCGCATCATGTAGACCGGTGAACAGGTCGAAGCCCGTGACCCTTTCCCGAATGTCACCACCACAAAAGCGCGACGCGAGCACGATGCCGATGCCGTCTGGCACCAGGATGTCGGCTGCTTTCAGGGCTCTCGAGAATTCCTTGCGATCGCAGGCCACGACATAGGAATGCGGATTCATGCAAGCTGCCCAGATACGGCCATCGTGCCTGATCGCATCCATCATGCGACTGACGCTCGCACTTTTCCCGCCAGAAAAAACGCGGTAGCCCAACACGTCCTCGTTCATTGAGCGGTGCCCCGGTCACGATATTCGCGCTGAGCCGCTTCGTAGATGTGCATCAACCTGTCGTGATTCGCCGATTCGGTGTAGTGCATCTGAAAAGCAGCGTGCGCTTCCATCGACATCGCCGCGAGCCGATCCGGCTGCTCCCACAAATCCGAAGCTCGCCGACGCAACTCTTCATCGTCACTGGCGCGAAAGGTGGTGCCGCCAGCATCACGAACCAATGCAGGCAACGGCCCGAGATCAGAGACCAGGGTCGGAGTCCCAAGTGCGAAACATTCCCGCAAAACCATCGGGAACCCCTCGATACATGTCGACGGCACCAGTACCAGCTTGGCATCGCCGATGAGATACTGCGTTTCCTCGGCACTGCACTGTCCGAGGAATCGGATGCGGGCCGAATTTTGCCGGACTTCGTCCTCCAGGCGCGCACGCAACGGGCCATCTCCGATGATCAGCAATTCAGGTGCCTTCGCACCCCAGCGCGACCATGCGCGAACCAGAACATCGACGCCCTTCTCGCCACTCAAGCGCCCTGCATAGACCACGCTACCGGATCGCTCATGCCAGGGTCGGCAGGTTGGCGTGCCGGGATAGAAGTTCGGCTTGACGTATGTGCGCGCCGATGGAAGGCCGGCCGCAACGAGCCGATTTCGCTGGTCCTCTGTCAGTGCGATGAAGGCTTCGACATCGCGACGCCAGGTACCACGGGCGCGATGCAATGCGATGCCCGCAGCGATCGGAAATGTGGCAATTCGGCTGCCGCGATAACAGCCGTGGAGAAGCGCAGGCGTGACACTGTGCCGGTCGAGGCAAAGCGTGCAGGTGTGACCGTCGCGAAGCGGGATGGCTGCGGCACAGAACAAGCGGTAGTTGTGCAGGCTGAGAACCCGTGCCGCACCATTTGCGGCGGGAAAGACGGCTGGAGACAGCAAGGGAAACGTGTTGTGTGCGTGCACAACGTCCGGCTTGAAGCGTTGGACCTCCTCACGAACGGCGTTTGCAGCGAATACATTCCACGGAGTCGACAACGCGCCGAGCATTGCGCCATACGAGCCGGTTTCGCGCAAGGAGTCGCTGTGTCGGGTAATGGTTCGGACGTCGTGACCACGTCCTTCAAGCAGCACTCGTTCTGCCTCGAACACCTGGTTTTCGCCGGATGGCGCGGCTGAACCGTAATGATTGTGCAGCAGCAGGATTTTCAAGATCTCGCCGCCATTTGCAATTCCGTCGCACGCAATTGGTGCGCGATCGAATATCCGAGCCCCAGCAGTGCGAACTGCAGATTCCCGAACCACGCCACGTAAAGAATCACGTTGTCGCTGAGCATGAAGATCGCCATCGGCAGGAAGGCCGAGACGGCGACGTACAAGTAGATGTTGAGCGGATTGGGCAAGCGTCGTGCCGAACGCCACCCATGCCAGACCTGCAGGAGCATGGTTGCAGCGAACAGCAAGGTACCGATCAGGCCGTACTCGTAGCGCAGGCGCAGCCAGTCGTTGTGTGGGTGCGCCACGTGCGTGATGCGCAACGAAATTGCCTCGGTGGTATTGGCACCATGTCCGAAGAAATATTCGTCCTTGAGTCCGCGACGCAAGGCATCATTGAGCACCGAGCGTCCGGACGTCGCGAAATTCGCCTCGACATGCTCCTCGCCCGTGAACATGTTGTACACCGCCGTCACTGCTTCATCGACGGTGCCGCGCCCGGAGTAGAACATCTTCTTCTGGATGCGTTCGGTCTGGAACAGCGCCAACCCGATCACGGGCAATGCCGCAAGGAGCAGAAGTCGGCGCAGCACCGACCAAGGCGCGAGGACCAGTGGCAAGGTGATGGCCACGGCAATCATCCCGGTACGCGTATTCGCCAGCACCGGCACCGCGGTCATGATCTGCCACAGCAGCAAGTCGCGATTTCGGCGCATCAGCACATATCGCGTGGCAAACCAGCACGCGAGAAGCGATGCGGTGATGCTACCCGCCGCAAAGTTGGTGGTGTCGTACAACGTGCCCGAGGACAGTAGACCGGTAGCGATGCCTGCTGCAGCCAAAAAAACCCAAAGAAACCAGGTAATCCAGCGGTCGATGCGGTCGAGCAGCTCGGGCGTCGTGCGCAATGTCGAAAATGCAGCACCGACCACCAGGGGCGTCAGCAGCATGATGCCGCGCTGCAATGCATTGGCCGCTTCCGCCATGACCGTGTAGCCGATGACCCAGGCGATCCAGGGAACCCAGAGCATGATCGGAAATGTCATTCGGCCGATGTTCGTGAGCAAGTGCACCAAGGCAACGGCCAGCGGCAGCATCCAGCCGAGAAAGGACGCACCCATTGCGGCAGGCAGAATCATGGGCAGATAACTTGCCAACAGGCCGCCGGCAAGCGCGAGCATCGGTATGGGTACGCCCTGGCGGCGCAACGATATCCGGGCGGCTCGGGAATCGACGTTGACGCTGTACTTCATTCGGACGCAGTGGTCGAGGGCGGGGAGCGCATGATGCGCGCGCGCGCGCCGCGAATCCAAGTGTCGAGATTGCGGCGTAAGGCCGCCGGCAATCGACACAAGAACCAAAGGTATCCGGAGCGGGGGTTCCATGGTGACAAGCGGAGTGCCTTTCCGGCCTCACTTCGGGCTTGACCCGTCTGATCGAAGCGCAGCCACATCGCTGCACGCATGCGGTGCCATGCCGCACGATAGGCGGCGAGACCCGGAGTGTCGGGATGCTCGTGTTGCAAGGTGGCGAGCGCCCGACCTACGGCGTCGTCCGGATCAGGTCGGCGTTCGATCCCCGAGACACGGAAGACCGCCAATGCGCGGCGGTCGTAGGCCAGCGGGTAGGCGAGTGCAAGTCGCGCCCAGGTCAACAAGTCTTCACCACTGGCAATACCTTGGGGAAATCCGCCCAAAGCAAGTATCGCTGATCGGTCGATGGCGACCGCTGAACTGAACACCGGCGGGTCGGATCGCGCTGCGATGGTGAAATAGTTCGACCAGAGACTCTGGTCTTCGGTCGACCGGGCTGCTTCCACTCGGGCGACGCGCCCCACGGCCCCCTCCCGTTGCAATGCATATCCCGTTGCCCACCAACGCGCAGTCGGATACCGCTCGCGCAGTGCCATGACTGCAGCCAGGAATCCGGGTTGCCACACGTCGTCGGCATCAAGGAAAGCGACGACATCGGCGGCGGCGTGGTGCAGGCCGGCATTGCGCGCGACTGAAACACCCTGGTTGGCTTGCGTCACCACTCGAATTCGGGCGTCCTGCATGGCCGCAGCGAGCACCTGCTCCGGACCGGCATCAACCGAACCGTCGTCGACGACAACGAGTTCCCAGTCGGTCATCTCCTGTGCCTGCACTGACGCGATGGCCTCGATCACCAGATCGGCCTTGTTGTAGAGCGGCATCACGACGCTCACGGCTGGCGTTGCAGTGGCGTTCACCAGATCACCACACGACCGGTCCATGCACGCGCGAGAAGTCCGGCGACGAACCACGGTCGAGGTCGTGGTGGCAGATCGAGCAGATGCAGTGCGCTATCGACATGACGTTCAAGCGAATAACGCCGTGCCAGGTCGTGACCAATCTCGATCCAGTGCTGACGCTCGGCGTCATCGATGGACGCCACACGCCGCAACAATGCCGCCCAAGCGTCTGCATCGCCGACTGCTGGCAACATGGTCCATGTCAAGGATGCAGGCAATGCGGCACGCAGGGCGCCCACGGTCGTCGAACCAAGCACCGGCAGGCCACTCTGCCATGCCTCGTTGATGACCAAACCCCACTGTTCGTAACTGCTGGGCACCACCAACACTCGGGCATGGCGCATCCAATTCCGTGCCTCGGCATTGCTTTGTCGGCCGAGCCAGACGACGCATCCGGAGATACCGAGATCGATCGCCAGTTGCTGCAACCCGGCTCGTTCCGGGCCATCGCCGATCACCACGAGCCGTGGCGATTCCGGCAACAGCTGCGCCATGGCGCGAAGCACGCTGTCCAAGCCTTTGCGGGCGATCAAGCGACCGACGAACAACAAGTCGGTGCGTTCGTGGTCGCTCGAAGGTCCGGCCTCGTCTGCATCAGCGACCGCATCGACTGCATAGGCTTGCCGGTCGGCCGGAATGTTCAGCGTCTCGAAATAGCGGCCGTGCAGCTTGTCCGGCAGGAATCCGCCATCGACGTAGCCGTTGAACCAACGCTTGACGATTCGGGTCAAGCGCCCTCGATGGTCAGTGGCCGACCACGCATCGTCCATCTGGAACAACGTTCCGCCGCGATCCACCTTGTGATGCAGTGCACCGGCTCCTTCCGCAAATGCCGGCGCTGGCGCGAACACCGATACGGCGCCAAGCGCATGCAAGGCTTGGCGCACGCTGCGCGCCACATGGGGCGCGGACAGTTTCAAGTAGTCGATATTCGGAAATAGCGTGACCACATGCGCACCGGCAGGCAGCGGCGTGTCGGCAAATTCACCGTAGCTGGAGTCGGCGTTGGTCACTTCCAGAGCAACGCATGGCCGGCCACGTGCTGCCAATGCTGCAGCAAGCGCCAGAAAACGCGCGCGGTGATAAGGCAGCATGCGTTGATAGACAAAGACGACAGGGCGTACCGACACGGGAATGGCAGGCTTGGACAAGGAGATCGCGCCTGCCAGCAGATTTCGCGCCATCACATCGGCGGTCAGCGCTGCCGCGGTAGTCCTCGCCTGCTCACCCAGGCGATCGGCCAGCGTTCGATCTGCGATGAGGGTGAGGCAGGCAGCCGCCAGAGCTGCGGGATCGTCTTCGGCCCAGCGCCCGTTGACATCATGGCGGACGTAGATCGCCTCGGGGCTGTGATCGGCGCGACGCGGCAACACCACCGGGAGCCCCATCGTCATGGCATCCAGCACATTGAGACCGGCGACGCCCGTGATGCACAGGCAGTGGCAGGCGGACAGGGCAACGAATTTGTCGCGGCCGTGTAGCGGTCCAGTCAACACCAGCCAGGACGGCGCGGCTGCGCGCAGGGTGGCGAGGCCATCGCCGCCACCGATCACGACAACTCGCGCGTCCGGGACGCCGCGACGGATCTGCTCGCCGATGAGAATGATCCACTCCGGCCGTTTGTCGCTGTACCAGCTGCCCAGAAAGGCGATGCATGGGGCTTCACCCAGTGTCCATTGCGAGCGGAACGCGCGCACGAGGTCGTGTCTCGGGTACAGCCCTTCCGAACCGCGGGTGTCGGGCGCGTTCTCGACGACACGAAGTCGGGCCAGAGCGACGCCTTCGGCCAGCATCGCCGCGCGGCACTGTTCGGTATAGAGAAGATGGCCGTGTGCGAACGCCATCAGTCGAAATCGCAGGATTGCAATGCCCGGCTCAGCACGTTCGGCTGAAAGTTGCGGCCATGACCCCAGGTCAGCACCGGCTTGCCGGCGAGTCGACGCAGCAACATCGCGGCAATATTGCTGAGCGTCCGCAGCTGATCGGGAAGGATCAGTACGTCGCATTCGAGCACCTCGCGCCAGGCCAGGCGCTGCCATTCAATGCCACCAAGCAGCGTCCAGACCGGGAATCGCGTGGCCCAGGCGACCGCACCATGCGTACCGCGCCGGGTGAATCCCTCGGGCGGATCGGACGTCCACAGTTCGAACGTGTCACCTGCCGCCTCGCACTGCGCGCGCATCCGGTCGAACACGACTTCGCGATACGTCGGCACCAGGCGCTGAATCAACACAATCTTCATGGATTGCCACGTCGCAAGGTGGTCATGCCCAGCGAAGCGCACAAGCGGCCGAGCGAATGCAACAGCGCAGCCCGACCGAAGTGTCGCTCGACATGACGAGTGCCAGCGGCAGCGATTCGCGCGCACAATGCAGGATCGTCCAGCAACAGCGCCATGCCCTCCGCGAGGGCCCCCGGCGATTCCGGTGCCACCAGCACGCCAGCCTGGCCCAGAGCCATCAGTTCCGGCAGCGCACCCACCCGAGTGGCAACCGTGGCGACGCCCGCCGCCATGGCCTCGGCCGCACTGAGTCCGAAGCCTTCCTCGCGGCTCGGCACCACCGCAAGATCGAAGCCGCCCAGGGCAGAGAACACCTGCGCACGTGGCCGCGGCCCGGCAAAATACACGAGGTCGGCAATACCAAGTTGGGCCGCCTGGTCGCGCAGCGCTTGCTCCTGTGCGCCGGCGCCGACGAGCACCAGGCGCAATTTCGCACGACGTTGCGCCAACTGCGCGAACGCGTCGATCAACAGATCGGGCCCCTTGATCTCGGCGAAACGGCCGACATAGCCGACCACCCGGGCGCCCTGTGGCCAGCCGGCCAACGCTCGCCAACGCGTGGGTTCGGCGTTCCGTGCTGCATCGGTATCGACGGCGTTGGCAATGACCGTCACGCACCCGCGCCCGGAAGTCGCGACATCGCCTCCGAACAGTCCTGCCGCCGTCGTCTCCGAAACGCACACGACACGATTGCACCAGCGCCGCGCGAGCCAGCGCAGGCGCCGTCTCGCCCCGATGTCGAAATGTTCAGCGGACACATGCACGGCGGCGACCAGGCGCCGCGCAAATGGCTTGGCCACGAGCAGTGGCAACAGCGTCGGCGTCAGGTACTGCAACCACACCAGTGCCGGGCGTGACCCATGCCACAGGGCGCGCGCCAATGCCGAGGCCAAGCGCAGGTGCGCAATCACACCGGGGCCACGTCGCAGTCCAAGTCGGGACACCAGCACGCCCGATGACTCGAACGCCAGCAACATGTCCGCATCGACCTCGTCGAAATACACGATCACCTCGACTTGCAGCCCCAGCGACTGCATCGCCACGGCCGTTTCAAGCGTCGCCACTTCCGTGCCGCCTGTCAGCAGGCAGGGGAGCAGGATGACCAGACGCTTGCTGGGTGGGAATGCAGTCATGTCTGGTGATCGATGAACGCGTTCAAATGTCGAAGACGTTGTTCCGCCAATAAGAAATCGTCGTGCATTCTTTGGCGACTCCTGAGGAGCAAGCCTGAAAACGAGATTTCGAAGCCATGCGACGCCATCAGCGTCTTGACCTCCGGCTTGTTGGGACCATCGGTGTTGTCCCAGACGACGACGCCATTGTCCACGAGGAACGGTAACCCGGCTTTCGCGCCGTCTATCCAACTTGCCAAGGCATCGACGATGATCACCTCGAAGGCCGAATCTCCAGACAAGTCTTCGGCGACAAGATCCCGGGAAATCGCCTTCGCGACAACTATGGCGTTTGCCGGCCGGAACGATCGAACGACGGCAGCCCATTGCGGATCGTTCTCGACCGCCACGACACGTTTGAACGCGCGTGTACCAAATTAATGAGAGAATTTTGATGGCGTTATACCGGAAACGAAGACGTGGTTATTAGATTTGCTGAATGATTTGACGAAGCCATTTTCATTCAGCAGCCGGACTACCGACTTCTCTTCGGCGTACGGCGCGTCCTCAAAAGACTCCGCAACAATCAGTCTTGGAAAGAACTCTCTGGGCGTATCGCTGAAGAACTTGCTCAGTACGGAGTGCTCGTGG
>JADKHK010000005.1:235000-389391 GCA_016721845.1 Lysobacterales bacterium | reverse complement strand
AAGCAAGCGTCAGTGTCGCGACAATGACCCTTCGACCGAGTGTCGTGAGCAAGCCGGCGCCGGGGATCTGCGCGTACCGTTGCGTGATCGTGTGTGTGCTCATGCGTGCCACTCCTGATTATTCATCGTCCAGCGCGATCGACGCGGGACGTTCGATCCAGCCGCCATTGCCGTTGGAAACCAATTCGACGAGTTCGATCCGGTCTTCGAAGATGGCGGTGATCTGACCATCGTTCTGACCGATGTAGTTGCCCGGCCGCAGCCTGTGCACCACACCATCCGGGTCTTTCAACAGCGCCGTCAAATCGTCGATCACGCCAAGCGTGCCGACCATATCGAGGCTGTCGAGCGGATAGGACTCAAGATACTCTTTGGGGCGATCCGGGTCGGGCTTGGGTCCGGCCCCACCACCCGACGGCGCGTTTTCATCTTCGGAAAACGGCGCAAAGGGGTCTCGAAGATCGTAAGCCGTGTATGGAAACGGCGGGAACTCCCGCATCGCCGGCAAAGGATCGACCGGCGCACCTTGGCGCGATCTGATTTCCGCCAACTTCTCTTCCAGATCACGCGTGCCCTTGGCGCACCCGGCAAGCAACGCCACCGATACGACCGCGGCGATTCGGACCGAGAATTGATATTTCATGATGAAATTCCCCATGAACTCCTCCTCATTGCGCCGGCGGCGTTGCTGGGGCGGCTGGCGCGGGTGCCGCGCCATTGACCGGTGCGGCGTCAGAGGCCATTGAAGACAGTTCCTCGTCATCCAGGTAGCGATAGGTCTTCACCGTGCCCTCCAGCACCAGCGTTCCGCTGGAAACCGGCGCAGCAGGAGTCCGTCCGGGCTGCACTCCGCCCGGCGTCAAGGACACGTCATGCATGGTCAGGATCACCACGCGCGGAAGTGAAGCGACACCGCTCACAAATGCACCGAACTGGTGGTAGCTGCCCTTCATGCGCAGCGTGATCGGCTTTTCCGCATAGAACTCTTTCGCCACTTCCGGTCCAGGCTCAAACAACTCGTTGTCGATGCCGGACGAAAGCGCTGTCTGCGAGATATCAATCAACAAGTCCGGCATCTCGGTCTTGCTCGGCAACTGGCGGATCATTTGTCGCAACAACTCGCGCATTTCTTCAAGCTGCTTCTTGTATTCCTCGAGATTGACGACCTTGCCCTGCTTCTCGGTGAATACGCTGATCAGCTCTTGTTCTTTCGCACGCAAGATGTCGAGCTCGTCATTGGCCGGCTTGATCTTCATGAAATAGCCGGCAACCAGGACGACCACGAACAAGAGCAGTGCAGCCACAAACTTGACCGGCATCGGCCAGGAACCGTAGTTCTTGGCGTCCAGATTGTTGATATCGGAAAGTTTCACTGCGCACCTCCCGCCTGTGCATTGAGCGGCGCGGCAAGGTCGACTTCACCTTCTTGCGCATCGGCCTTCTCGTCTTCGGACTTGCGCAGATTGGCCGTCAGCGAGAAGCGATAGCGGGCGGCCTTGTCGGGCGTCGTCGAGTCGATGATCTTGACGTCCGGCTTGCGGATCCACTCGCTCTTCTCGAGGTTCCGGACGTATTGCGCAGCTCGGGCCCAAGACTGAGTCATGCCCTCGATTTCGATCGAATCGGCACTCTGCTTCAGCGACGTCAGACGCACCCCATCGGGCAAGGTCCGCACCAACTCGTCGAACATGTGCACCATCTGGGTTCGGCTGGACTGAAGCTGCTCGATGATCTGCTTGCGCTGCAGCAACTGTTCACGCGTCTGCTGCAGCGCCTCGATCTCCTTGATCTTGGCATCGAGTGCGGTAATTTCTCGTTCCAGCAATTGGTTGCGCTGGGTCTGGTCCTCCTTAAGACCATCCCAATGGAAGATGGCCACGAAGACAGCGATCAAGCCCACGATCAGGGCGCCCCCGAGCATGGTCTGGAACTCGCGTTCGCGCTGCTTGCGTCGCTCTGCGCGCCACGGCAATAGATTGATCTTGGCCATCAGTCGAAGCTCCTGAGTGCGAGGCCACAGGCGATCATCAGCGCCGGCGCATCCTGAGCCAGCGTCTGCGCCTGGACGCGATTCGACAAGCTCATGCCGGCCAGCGGGTTGGCGACGATGGTCGGCACGCCGATCTGCTCCTCCACCATCTCCGCGACGCCCGGAATCGAGGCACAGCCACCCGCGAGCACGACTTGGTCGACCTTGCTGAACTCGGTGCCGGCGAAGAAAAACTGCAGCAATCGGCTGATCTGCTGAACCATCGCCTCCTTGAACGGCTCAAGCACCTCGATCTCGTAGCTCTCCGGCAAACCACCTTGGCGCTTGGCCATGCCGGCTTCCTCGTAGGAAAGACCGTAGCGCCGCATCACTTCATCGGTGAGCTGCTTGCCGCCGAACACCTGTTCGCGGGTATAGATGGTGCGCTGGTTCTTCAGCACCGACAGCGTGGTCATGGTTGCGCCGATGTCGACTACAGCAACGGTCGCGTCCTTCGGAACACTGAGCTGATCCGAAAGCAGCTTGTAGGCGTTCTCCATTGCAAACGCCTCGACATCGACCACTTTCGCGGCAAGACCGCCGACGTCCAGCGCGGCAACGCGGACATCGACGTTTTCCGTACGCGACGCGGCCAGCAGCACATTCATCAGTTCCGGGTTGTCCTTGACCGGCCCCAGCACTTCGAAATCGAGGCTGACTTCCTCAAGCGGATACGGGATGTATTGCTGGGCTTCGGCAAGGATCTGGCCTTCGAGGTCGTCCTCGGACAAGTCGGCCTGCATCGGGATGATCTTGGTGATCACCGCCGACCCGGCGACCGATGCCGCCGCGAACTTGGTCCGGGCGCCGCTACGCGCAAATGCGCGTTTGATTGCCTCACCCACCGCCTCGACTTCGACGATGTTCTTTTCGACCACCGCATTCGGCGGCAAGGGCTCGACCGCATAGTGTTCGACGCGATAGCGGCCGCCCGCCTGTGACAATTGCAGCAGCTTTACCGCTGTGGAGCTGATGTCCACGCCGATCAAAGGAGGTGTACTTGCTGAGAACAGTCCCACACTTTTTCCCCTTCCCACGGGCTCTTACGAGCGGTTCATGCGTAGATACATTAAATCCCAAACTTAACCAACTGGCAACAGCCCCCGAATTGGCCCCTTGAATCGTGAACTTGACGCTACTCCCGGGCTGAATCCTTGGCAATGCCTCCTATACTCGCGTTCTTTTTGGTCAAACGTAGGTCTGTCGCGGTGAAACGCCTGATTCGACGCATGCTGAAATGGGGCCTGATTCTCGGCCTGACCGGGTTTCTGCTGGGGGTCGCGGCGATCGCCGTGGCCTACTGGATGGTCGAGCCGCGCCTGCCCACGGCGGCCGAGATCCGCGACGTCCGGCTGCAAGTCCCGCTGCGGGTCTACTCCCGGGACGGCAAGCTGATCGCAATGTTCGGCGAGACCAAACGCACGCCGGTCGATATCAGCGAAGTGCCGATCATGGTCCGGAATGCGTTCCTCGCCATCGAGGATGCCCGTTTTTATCAACACCCCGGCATTGACTGGCGCGGCATCGTGCGGGCGGTCTGGCTGCTGGCGACCACCGACGACCGCCGCGTGCCGGGTGGCAGCACCATCACCCAGCAGGTCGCGCGCAACTTCTTCCTCAGCAACGAATATTCGATGACACGCAAGGTGGCCGAGATTTTTCTGGCACTGCGTCTCGAACGCGAACTCAGCAAGGACGAGATCCTTGAGCTCTACTTGAACAAGATCTTCTTCGGCTACCGCTCCTACGGCATCGCGGCGGCCGCCGAGTTCTACTACGGAAAGAAGCTGGCGGATCTCGATTTGGCCGAGGCGGCGATGTTGGCCTCGATTCCGAAGTTCCCGTCCAGCGGCAACCCCTTGACCAATCCGGAGCGTGCGCTGATTCGCCGCGACTATGTTCTTGAACGGATGTCCGAGATCGGGGTGATCACGCCGGAACAGATGCGCGCTGCGCAAGCGGAGCCGAACCATGCATTTCCGCATGAGCCGGCGATCGAGCTGGACGCGCCTTACCTCGCCGAGATGGTGCGCCTGGAGGTGATTGAGCGCGCTGGCGCCGACGCGCTGAACAACGGCTACAAGGCGTTCACGACCGTCGACTCCAGACTGCAGGAGGCAGCCAATGCCGCCGTTCGCGACCGCCTGCTCGCATTCGACCAGCGCAAAGGATTCCGCGGCCCGGAAGCGCGCCTCGACCTGGCGACGCTGACCACTGTCGAGGACCGTCGTGCGGCAGTCGGTGCTTACCGCTCGGTCTCGGGGCTGATGCCCGGACTGGTGACCGCCAGCGACGCCGAATCGGCGTCCGTCATCCTTGCCGATGGCCAGGTCGTATTGCTCGACCTGCCGGCGGTGGAATGGGCGCGACCACGCAGCGAGACCGGCGCACTGGGTCCCAAGCCCAAGGAAGTGTCGCAAGCACTGGCCGCGGGCGATGTCGTTCGCATCGCGCGCGATGGCGAGGGCGTCTGGCATCTCTCGCAACTGCCGCGCGTGCAGGCCGCGTTGACCGCAGTCGATCCCGAGGACGGCAGCATTCGCGCCATCACCGGCGGATTCAGCTTCACCTTGTCGAAGTTCAATCGCGCGACCCAGAGCAACCGCCAACCCGGATCGAGCTTCAAGCCCTTCGTCTACGCGGCGGCCTTCGAACGCGGCTTCAATCCGGCCTCGATCGTGAACGATGCGCCGCTCGCGTTCGCTGATCCATCGTCCGAGGGCGGCGTGTGGAAGCCGCAGAACGACAACGAGAAGTTTCTCGGTCCGATGCGCCTGCGCGAAGCGATGGTTCTGTCGCGCAATCTGGTCTCGGTGCGCTTGCTGGATGCCGTCGGCATCGGTTTTGCGCGCGAATACATCCAGCGTTTCGGCTTCCCGCCGGAATCGTTGCCGCAGAATCTGTCCTTGGCGCTGGGCACATCGTCCCTGCCGCCGTTGGCCATGGCGCGTGGCTACTCGGTGTTCGCGAACGGCGGCTATCTGGTCGATACCTACAGCGTCGAACGCATCGAGGATGATTCCGGCAACGCGATCTACACTGCCACGCCCAAACGGGCTTGCCGCGAATGCATCGCCCGCATTGCTGGCAGCGATGACGGCGGCGCAGCGAGCGCCGATGATCTTTCGGCGATGCTCAATGGCAGCTCTGCGCTGCCCGAAACCGCTCCCGCACCGACTACTCCGGAAATCGCTGGCCCGGCAAAAACCGCAGAAAGCCCGCTCGCACCACGCGTCATCGACGAGCGCAACGCCTTCCTGATCACCAGCGTGATGCGCGATGTCGTCAAGCGCGGCACCGGCCGCGGCGCCATGGTGCTCGAGCGCAACGATCTGGCCGGAAAGACCGGCACCACCAACAGTTATCGGGATGCCTGGTTTTCCGGCTTCAATCCGGCGCTGGTCGCCACCGTCTGGATGGGCCACGACGACTTCTCCTCACTCGGCGACCGCGAATTCGCGGCACAGACCGCACTGCCGATCTGGATCGATTTCATGCGCGTGGCGCTGGACGGCGTTCCCGAAATGGAATTGGTGGTTCCGAACGGCATCACCACGGCGCACATCAATGGTGCGGGCAACCTGCTTGCGGAAGGCAGCGAAGGCGGCATCGTCGAATTCTTCAAGACCGAGGACCTGATGCGACTGTCCGTGGTCGATGAAAACAGCCCCGAGCAACAGGACGCGGAACAACAGGGCATCGACCTGTTCTGAGCCGCCGATGAGCCGCCACGACAGCGACCTGCGTGTTCGCCTCGCCCAGGAGGCGGCGCGCCTCATGGCCGAGCACGGCGTTCGCGACTACGGCGCCGCGAAACGCAAGGCGGCGGAACGCGTCGGCGCGCGCGACGAACGCGATCTGCCGACCAATCGCGAGATCGAGGCCGCGCTGCGCGATTACCAGCGCCTGTTCCAGTCGCAATCGCAACCGCAACGGTTGCTGGAGTTGCGCAAGGTTGCTGTCGAAGCCATGACCTTCCTCGCGCAATTCGAACCGCGACTGGTGGGCGCCGTGCTCGAAGGCACGGCCGACGCGCATTCAGCCGTCTGCCTGCATTTGTTCGAAGACGATCCATCCGAAGTATTGCGTTTTCTCGACGACCGGCAAATTCCCTACGACGAGGACGATCGCGTACTGCGCCTGTCGCGCGAGCACAGCGCCGAGTTCCCGGCGCTGCGCTTCGATGCCGACGAGACCACCATCGACCTGACCCTGTTGCCGCGAATGCATCTGCGCCAGGCGCCGTTGTCGCGTACTGCAGATACGCCGATGCAGCGGGCGTCGATCAATGCCGTCCGCGACTTGATCGCCAAACAAAAAGGCGGCTGACGCCGCCTCTCTGGACAACCCGCGGACCGCAATCAGCGCTTGGCGAGATCGACGTAGTCGCGCGCCGGCGAACCGACATAGACCTGGCGCGGACGACCGATCTTCGCATCCGGCGTGACGTTCTGTTCGAGCCAGTGTGCGACCCAGCCGGCCGTGCGTGCGATCGCGAACATGACGGTGAACATCTCGGTCGGAATCTTCAGCGCCTTGTAGATCAGGCCCGAGTAGAAATCGACGTTCGGATACAGCTTGCGCTCGATGAAATACGGATCCTTCAGCGCCGCCTCTTCCAGCTTCATCGCGACATCGAGCAGAGGATCGTGCACGCCGAGTTCGTTCAGCACCTGATGGCACATTTCGCGAATGATGGTCGCGCGCGGATCGAAGTTCTTGTAGACGCGGTGACCAAAGCCCATCAGCCGGAAACCGGAGTTCTTGTCCTTGGCCTTCTCGACGGCCTTGCCCACCTGATCAGCGCTGCCGATCTCGTTGAGCATGGTCAGCACCGCCTCGTTCGCTCCACCGTGCGCCGGCCCCCACAGTGCCGCAATACCGGCAGCGACGCAGGCATAGGGGTTGGCACCGGTCGAACCGACCAGACGCACCGTCGACGTGGACGCATTCTGCTCGTGGTCGGCGTGCAGGATAAACAGCAAATCCAGCGCTTTCGCTGCCACCGGCGGCAGCACCAGCGGCTCCGACGGAACTTCGAACATCATGTGCAGGAAGCGCGTGCAGTAGTCGAGATTGTTGCGCGGATAGCGGTTCGGCCAGCCGATCGAATAGCGGTAGCAGGCCGCCGCGATCGTCGGCACCTTGGCGATCAGGCGTACTGCAGCCAGGCGACGCTGCTCCGCGTCGTCGATATCGAGCGAGTCGTGGTAGAACGCCGCCAGCGAGCCGATCATGCCGCACAGCATTGCCATCGGATGTGCGTCGTGGCGGAAGCCGCCGAGGAAGCTCTTTACCGCCTCGTGCATCATCGTGTGATGCGTGACTTCGTGTTCGAACGTGGAGAACTGCTGCGCGTTCGGCAACTCGCCGTTCATCAGCAGGTAGGCGACCTCGAGGAAGTTCGAATGTTTCGCGAGCTGCTCGATCGGATAGCCGCGGTACATCAGCACGCCGGCATCGCCATCGATGTAGGTGATCGCACTGCGGCAGCTCGCCGTGGACATGAATCCGGGGTCGTAGGTGAACAACCCGGTTTCCTTGTGCAGCTTGCCGATGTCGATCGCCGCAGGACCAAGCTGGCCGGACACGACCGGCAGGGTGGCGGACTTGCTGGTGGTGCTGTCGGTGATCTGCACGCTGTGGTCGGACACGGGACACTCCTTCGTTCGTTTCGCGGCCGATTATCGCACGCGCGTTTGAAATTTCCGCATCGCGGCACGTGGTTTTGCAAAGGCCGAAAAGACAAACGCCGCGGCCTTTCGGCCACGGCGTCGGTCAGCCCCGTGCAGCGCGATCCTGCGCTGGACGAATTACTTGCCCGCGTAACGCTTGCGGAACTTCTCGAGACGACCGCCGGTATCGACGATCTTGTGCTTGCCCGTGTAGAACGGGTGCGACGCCGAGGAGAGCTCCAGCTTCACGAGCGGATATTCCTTGCCGTCTTCCCAAGTCGTCTTTTCCTTGCTCGTGATGGTCGAGCGAGTCAGGAACTTGAAATCGGCCGTGACGTCGTGGAACACGACTTCGTTGTATTTCGGATGGATGTCAGCTTTCATGGCGAGGAACCGGCCGCAAAAAAGAGGCGCATCGTAGCCACGCCGGGGGGTCTTGGCAAGATTATTCGTCCCCAAGCATTCAGGGAATGTGTTTTTCCCTTGCAATTCAAGGATCAAGCCAAGGCCGACTGGATCAGTCCTGCGAAGCGGTCGAGTCGGTAGCGCATCAGGATGCGACTTTGCACCCGCCAGCTCATCCGCCCGGCCCAGTCGACCACGGTCATGCCACGGGTCAGCGCGCCGTCGAGCTCGATCTTGATCGAGCGCGTCTCCCAGCACTCGACAGCCGCCGGATCCAGCACCGCCGCCATCGCCAAGCCATCGGCCGCATGCCAGTAGGTGTTGTTGCGGCAGGCCTGCATCCAGTCGCGGGTCTTGCGCGAGATCGCATCGTAGAAGCGCGCACGCGGACTGTCCGCCGCCAGCCAGCGCGCCAGATCGGCGAACGGAATGCCGTGCGCCAGGGTGGCTTCCCAGTCCACCAGCTCGAATTGCGGCCACGCATCGAACACCACGGCCGCGGCCTCGGGATCGAAATGGATGTTGAACTCGCTGGTGGTGCGCGACACGTTGCCGCGCCCACTCACCGCACCGCCCATGATCACCAGGCGCGGCACCCGCGTCGGCAGATCGGGATCGAGTTTCAGCGCGAGCGCCAGATTGGTCAGCGGACCGAGCATGACGAAGGTCAATTCGCCCGGATGTTGCCGCGCCAACCGCACCATTGCCGTGGCGGCGTGCTCGACGTCGGCCGCACGACTCGGCGGCGGCAGGCCGACATCGCCAAAACCATCCTGACCATGCACGAATGCGGCATCCTCGGCAGGCCGCACCAGTGGATCGCTGGCGCCAGCGAATACCGGCGTGTCGGCACCCACCAATTCGACCAGGTTCAAGGCATTGCGCAAGGTATGCCGGATGCCGACATTGCCGGCGGTAATGGTCAGCGCCTCGACCTTCGTGCCCGGATGCGCATAAGCCATCAACAAGGCCAGCGCATCGTCCACGCCCGGGTCGGTATCGATCAGCAATCGTTGCATCGTTCAATCCTCATGCTTGTGCAAATTCCACGGCTTGGCCGATCCAGCGCGCGACCAGCGCGTCGGCCGCGCGCAGGTCGTGTTCGAGCAACCAGTCGGCCGCCTGCGCCACCTTCGGCATCACCTCCGCATCGCGGACCAAGTCGGCGACACGGAAATTCATCTCGCCGGTCTGGCGCGTACCGACCACTTCGCCGGGCCCGCGCAAGGCGAGGTCTTTCTCGGCGATGCGGAACCCATCATTGGTCTCGCGCATCACCGCGAGGCGTTCGCGCGCCAGGACCGACAGTGGCGGCTGCCACACGAGCACGCAACTCGATGCCGCCGCGCCGCGCCCGACGCGCCCGCGCAATTGGTGCAGTTGTGCCAGGCCAAGACGTTCGGCGTTGTCGATCACCATCAGACTCGCATTCGGCACATCGACGCCGACTTCGATCACGGTCGTCGCGACCAGCAGACGAATCTCGCCCGACTTGAAGGCATCCATCACGGCCTGTTTGTCGCGCGGTTTCATGCGTCCGTGCAACAGACCGATGCGCACATCGGGCAAGGCACGCTGCAGATCCTCGTGGGTGGCCTGCGCGGCCTTGGCTTCCAGCTGCTCGGACTCCTCGATCAGCGGACACACCCAATACGCCTGGCGACCTTCGGCGCAGGCGATCCGGATGCGCTCGACGATCTCGTCGCGGCGCGCATCCGACACCGCCACCGTCGTCACGGGTGTGCGTCCGGGCGGCAGTTCGTCGATCACCGAGACGTCGAGATCGGCATAGGCGGCCATCGCCAGGGTGCGGGGAATCGGCGTCGCCGTCATCACCAGTTGGTGCGGGGTACGCGCACCGTCGCGCCCCTTGTTGCGCAGCGCCAGGCGCTGGTGCACGCCAAAGCGGTGCTGCTCGTCGATGATCGCGAGCCCGAGGTTCGCGAACACGACACCTTCCTGCATCAACGCATGGGTGCCGATGACGATCTCGGCGCCTGCAGCGATGTCCGCCAATGCCCTCGCTCGTGCCTTGCCGGTGACCTTGCCGGCCAGCCAGACCACACGCAGTCCGAACGGCTCGCACCAACGCTCGAAATTGCGCAGGTGCTGCTCCGCCAGCAGTTCGGTCGGCGCCATCACCGCGGTCTGCACCCCTGCACCGGCAGCCGCGAGCGCCGACAGGGCCGCGACCACGGTCTTGCCCGATCCGACATCGCCCTGAACCAGGCGCAACATCGGCTTGCCGGCGGCGAGGTCCCGGTCGATTTCGCCAAGCACGCGGACTTGCGCCTTCGTCAGGGCGAACGGCAAGGCCTCGAGAAACGCGCGACGTCTGGCCTTGTCATGTCGGATCTTCGGCGCCGGCATCGCGCGCAGATGGCGACGCAACTTGCGCATGCCGATCTGGTGCGCGAGCAGTTCATCGAAGGCGAGCCGCTGCTGCGCGGGATGCGTGCGCGCCATCAGCCGCGCGATGTCGGCATCGCCGGCCGGTGCATGCACAAGGCGCAACGCGGCGCCGAGACTGGGCAGATGTGCGGTGCGCCGCAGCGACTCCGGCAACACATCGAGAACGGTGTCGTCGGGCAGGGCCGCGAGCGCCAGCCTCGCGAGCCGGACCAGGGTCGTCTGGCCGACGCCTTCCGTCGCCGGATAGACCGGCGTCAGCGTGGAATCCAGTGGCGTGTCCAGCTGCACCCGCTGGTAACGCGGGTGCACGATCTCGAGACCGTTGGCACCCTCGCGCACCTCACCGTAGATGCGCAGACGCAAGCCCGGCAGAAAGCCTTCCGCCTGCGATTTCGAGAAATGGAAGAAGCGCAGGGTCAGCGTCGCGCGGCTGTCATCGGACACCACCACGCGCAACATCGGCCGGAAGCGAAATCCGCGCTCGACCGCGTCGACGACGGCCTCGACCTGCGCACTCTCGCCCGGACGCAGGTCACGGATGGCGGCGATGCGCGTGCGATCCTCGTAGCGCAACGGCAAGTGGAACCAGAAATCCGACAGCGCATGCAACGACAGTCGCGCCAGAGCCTCGGCAATGGCCGGACCGACACCGCGCACATCAGCCAGCGGTCGCGACGCGGCATCGCTCATGCCCGATCAATCCAGGACAACGATCGCATCCATTTCGACCTGCGCACCACGCGGCAGCGCCGCAACCCCGATCGCCGCACGGGCCGGATACGGCGCCGAGAAGTATTCCGCCATGATGCGGTTCACCTCGCCGAAGTTCGACAGGTCGGTCAGGAACACGTTGAGCTTGACGATGTGTTCGAGATCACCGCCAGCGGCCAGGCAGAGCGCGCGCAGATTGTCGAACACGCGGCGGATGTGCAGCTCGATGGCACCTTCGACCATCTGGCCGGTGGCCGGATCAAGCGGGATCTGGCCGGACAGATACACGGTCGGGCCGCACTTCACGGCCTGCGAATAGGTGCCGATCGCGGCGGGTGCGCCGTCGGTGCTGATGATGTCCCGCATGTTTCACTCCCGAATCGATTTCGGTCGAATCCAAGAAGGCGATGCTAACCGGTCTCAGCCGACGTAACGACTGACGGCGTGCACCACCGGCGCGCGCCGCAATCGCCGCAACACTTCGGCCAGGTGCTTGCGGTGCTTCACTTCGATCACGAACAGCATCGCGGCAGTGCGCAGGTCACGTTCCTGATATTCGACCGTATCGATGTTCGACTGGCATTCGGCAATCGCCGCGGCCACCGTCGCCAGCACGCCCGGCTTGTTGTCGACCACGACTTTCAGCGCGACCTTGAAGTCGCCGCTGATCTCGCGGTCCCAGGCGATGGCCACGAAACGGTCAGGATTCTTGCGGAACTCCGGGATGTTCGGGCATTCGGCCTGGTGCACGACGATGCCCTTGCCGGCCGACAGGTAACCGACGATGTCGTCGCCGGGCAAGGGATGGCAACAGTTGCCGAACGAGACGACACCGCGTTCTGCTCCCGAAATCAGGATCTTGTCCTGGCCACGCGCCATCGTGCCGAGATCCAGGGTCACGGCATCGCGCACCAGCGCATGCGCGACTTGTTGTGGCATGCGGTTGCCGAGCGCGATTTCGGCGAGCAGGTCTTCCAGTCGGCGCAGCCGGTGTTCCTGCAGATAGGCATCGAGCATCGGTGCCGGGATCTGTTCGATCGAGGCACCGAGGACTTCCAGCGCGCGATCCAGCAGGCGGTGCCCGATCTCGATCGACTCCTCATGCTGCATGTGCTTCAGCGCATGGCGGATCGCGCTGCGCGCCTTCGAACTGACGACGAATTCGAGCCAGCCGATCTGCGGCTGCGCGCTCGCCGCGGTGATGATCTCGATCGACTGGCCGCTGCTCAGGCGCGTACGCAGCGGCACCAGCTTCTTGTCGACGCGCGCCGCCACCGCGTGGTCGCCGACGTGGGTATGCACGGCATAGGCGAAATCGAGCGCAGTGGCATTGCGCGGCAGGGCGAGGATGTCGCCCTTCGGCGTGAACAGGTAGACCTCGTCCGGAAACAGGTCGACCTTGACGTGTTCGACGAACTCGATCGACGTATCGGAACGCGATTGCGCATCGACCAGCCCGGCGACCCACTCGCGCGCGCGCGACTGGGCATTGTTGCCCGCCGACCCTTCGCTCTTGTAGGCCCAGTGTGCGGCGATGCCACGTTCGGCCAGCAGGTCCATGTCCTCGGTGCGGATCTGCACTTCGATCGGCGTGCCGCCCGGCCCGAACAAGACCGTGTGCAGGCTCTGGTAACCGTTCGCCTTCGGCATCGCGATGAAGTCACGGAACCGGCCATCGACCGGCTTGAACAGCCCATGCACCGCGCCGAGCGCCATGTAGCACTGCATGGTCTCGCGCACCACGACGCGCACACCATAGACATCCAGCACCTGGGCCAGCGTCTTGTGCTCGGTCTTCATCTTCGTATAGATCGAATACGGCGATTTCACCCGCGATACCAATCGCGCCGGAATGCTCTCGTGGTCGAGCTTGGCGGCAATGGTCTGCTGGATCTTCGCGACGCCATCGCGACGATTGCCGTTGAGCTGGCGCAGGTGATCTTCGAGCACGCGGTGGCGCAAGGGATGGTAGGCGGCAAAGCCGTGATTCTGCAGCTCGGCCTTGATCGCGTTCATGCCCAGGCGCTGCGCGATCGGCGCGTAGATCTCGAGGGTTTCCAGGGCGATGCGGCGCCGCGACTCGTCGCTCATGGCGTCCAGCGTGCGCATGTTGTGCAACCGGTCGGCGAGCTTGATCAGGATGACGCGCAGGTCGCGCGCCATCGCCAGCATCATCTTGCGGAAGCTCTCGGCATTCGCCTCCTGGCGACTGCGGAACTTGACCTTGTCGAGCTTGGTGACGCCGTCCACCAACTCGGCCACGTCCTCGCCGAATTGCGCGGCCAGCTCGGCATGCGACACCAGGGTGTCTTCGAGCGTGTCATGCAGGATCGCCGCGCAGAGCCCGTCGGTATCGAGGCGCATTTCGGCCAGGATGCCGGCGACCGCGAGCGGATGCGTGATGTAGGGCTCACCCGACTTGCGCGTCTGGCCGTGATGAGCGGCGGCCCCCAAACGAAAAGCGCGCTCGACCTTGGAGCGCGCTTCGGGCGTCAGGTATTCGGCCAGCTTCTGGTCAAGCGCCTGCCAGTGGGCCGCAAGGCCGGCGGCCACGTCTGCACGTTCGCGGACGGTCGCCTCGGTCACTGGTGCGGCTCCTCAATTCAAGAACAGGGGAGCCGAGTGTTGCAGAACTTCGTGGAGTCGACGATCAGAGATCGTCGGCACCCTTGGACAGATCGTCGTCGGCCACTTCCTGCGCCGCCCACTCCAGCGCTTCGCGCTCGGCGCGCTCGCGTTCCTGACGCTCGATCTCATTGAGCATGTCCAGGTTGATGTGGCGACCGGCGATCTCGCGCAGCGCCAGTACCGTCGGCTTGTCGTTCTCCGCCGGGATCAGCGCTTCCGCGCCCTTGGCGATCTGACGGGCGCGCTTGGTCGCCATCAGCACGAGTTCGAAACGGTTGTCGACCACTTCAAGGCAGTCTTCGACGGTGATGCGGGCCATGGGCCACTCCTGAAAAATCGCGTAAACGGGGAAAAACGGCCGCGCAGGCTAGCAGTGTGCCGCACTCCGGGCAATGTCACGCACCACGTCAGAACGCCAACCCATTGATTTATATGGCCGCCGTTCAGGCTATCAAGCTGTCGACCAGGCCCTTCAGGCGCTGCTGCTGCACGCGCCGATGCAGGCGCGTGGCGCGCACGATGGTGCTGATCTCGGCCAGGGCGGTGTCGAAGACTTCGTTCACGACGATGTAATCGAATTCCCAGGCATGGGCGATTTCCTTGCGCGAATCGGCCAGGCGACGAAGGATGGTGGCTTCGGTGTCCTTGGCGCGGGTGCGCAGGCGTCGCTCCAGTTCCAGGCGCGACGGCGGCAGGATGAAGATACTGACCGCCGAGGGCACTTGGGCACGCACCCGCTGCGCGCCCTGATAGTCGATTTCCAGCAACACGTCCTGGCCCGAAGCCAGCAACGGCTCCACCGATTGCCGCGCCGTGCCCTTCAGATCGCCATGCACGATCGCGTATTCGAAGAATTCGCCCTCGCCGGCCATTTCCTCGAACTTCTCGCGCGTCACGAAGTGGTAGTGCTTGCCATCTTCCTCCCCCGGACGCGGCCCGCGCGAGGTGTAGGAAATCGACAGCGAAATGCCGGGTTCCTTCGCCAACAAGGCATTCACCAGCGTCGATTTGCCGGAACCCGAGGGCGCGGCGACGATGAACAGGGAACCGGGCATCGTCTGCTCCTGTTATTCGATGTTCTGCGCTTGTTCGCGCAGTTGTTCGATCAGCACCTTCAGCTCGACCGAGGCCTGGGTGGTGCGGGTGTCGATCGACTTGGAGCCGAGCGTATTCGATTCGCGGTTGAACTCCTGCATCAGGAAGTCGAGACGGCGACCGATCGGCTCGGGTGAATCGAGTCGGCTGCGCACCTCGGCGATGTGCGCGCCGAGGCGATCGATTTCTTCATCGACATCGAGCTTGTGAAACGCCAGCACGAGCTCCTGTTCGAGCCGTCCGGGATCGAGCGGTTGCTTCAGCTCGGCGATCCGCGCCTCGAACTTCAGGCGCAGGCCGGCCCGGATGTCCGGCAGCCATTGCCGCACCTGCACGACGATGGCCGCGATACCGTCCAGACGCTCCACCAGGGCAATCTTCAGTCGTTCACCCTCGCGCGAACGGGTGGCGACGAAGTCGTCCAGCGCGTGATCGAACAGGCTCAGCGCTTCCTCCGTGAGCACGGCGTTGTCGATCTCGGGCTCATTGATCACGCCGGGAAAGGCGAGCACTTCCATGCGCGATGGTGGCCGCGATTCCGGAAAGGCCAGCAACAGTCGCTGCTCGATCTGGCGCAGGTTCTCGACCAGGACCGTGTTCAGGCTCAACGCATCATTCGCGACGGCCGCGCGCGCGCGCATCGCGACATCGACCTTGCCGCGCGACACGCGCTTCTCGATGCGTTCGCGCAGCTTCGGTTCGAGGGCACGGAATTCCTCCGGCAGTCGAAACCCGATTTCGAGGAAACGATGGTTGACCGAGCGCAGCTCGAACACGAGGCGCCCGCGCGCACTCGGGCCTTCAGCACTGGCATAGGCGGTCATGCTGCGGATCATCGGGCTGTCCTTCGCGTAAGGGCGGCCATGTTACGCTCCGCGCCCTTTTTTCCCAAGCGATTCGCGCCCATGAGCACCGTCCTTCGCCCCAGTGGTCGCGCCGCCGACGCGTTACGTCCGGTCACCCTCGAGCGCCACTACACGCGCCACGCCGAAGGTTCGGTGCTGGTCAGCTTCGGCGATACCAAGGTGCTGTGCACGGCCAGTGTCGAAGAAAAGGTGCCGGGCTTCCTGCGCGGCAAGGGCGAAGGCTGGGTCACCGCCGAATACGGCATGCTGCCGCGCGCCACCAACTCGCGCAACAACCGCGAAGCGGCGAGCGGCAAGCAGGGCGGGCGCACGCTGGAAATCCAGCGCCTGATCGGCCGCAGCCTGCGTGCGGTCGTGAACCGTCAGGCACTCGGCGAACGCACGATCACGCTCGACTGCGACGTGTTGCAAGCGGACGGCGGCACGCGCACGGCCGCCATCACCGGCGCCTATGTGGCGCTGGTCGATGCGGTGCGCGCGACGATGAAGAAGGGCCTGATCAAGACAGATCCGATCCACGGCCAGATCGCCGCGATCTCGGTCGGCATCTTCAAGGGCACGCCGGTACTCGACCTCGACTACGCCGAGGATTCGACTTGCGAGACCGACATGAACGTGGTGATGAACGATGCACTCGGTTTCATCGAACTGCAGGGCACGGCCGAAGGCCACGCCTTCCGTCGCGACGAACTCGACGCCCTGCTCGTGCTGGCCGGCAAGGGGATCGGTGAACTGCACGCTCACCAGCGCGAGGCGCTGGCACGCTGAGCCATGCGCATCGTCGTCGCCACCGGCAACCCGGGCAAGCTCGCAGAAATCCGCCACGTGCTGGCGGACATGGCGGTCGACCTCGTCGCGCAGGGCGAGCTCGGCATTCCGGAAGCGGACGAGACCGGTACCACCTTCGTCGAAAACGCGATCCTCAAGGCGCGCCAGGCGAGCGCATTGAGTGGCTTGCCGGCGATGGCCGACGATTCCGGCCTGATCGTCGACGCGCTGGACGGCGCGCCCGGATTGATCTCCGCGCATTACGCCGGTGTCCACGGCGATGCCTTGCGCAACATCGCTCGCGTGCTGGACGAGATGCGCGATGTGCCCGAGTCACGGCGCACCGCTCGCTTCTACAGCGTGGTCGTGCTGCTGCGCCACGCTGCCGATCCGCAGCCGCTCATCGCGGAAGGCATGATCGAAGGCCGCATCCTCGACGCGCCGCGCGGCAGCAACGGCTTCGGCTACCAGCCGATCTTCTTCGTGCCGGAACTCGGCTGCAGTTCAGCGGAACTGCCGTCCGAACACTGGCACCGCATCAGCCATCGCGCGCAGGCACTCGCCGCATTGCGCAAGCGCTGGCCGTTCGGCTGAGATGGCGATCGTCACTCCGCCGCTCGCGCTGTACATCCACATCCCGTGGTGCGTGCGCAAATGTCCATACTGCGACTTCAACTCGCACGAGCAACGCGGCCCGGAACAGCATCGCGCCTATGTCGACGCGCTGTTCGCCGATCTCGACGCTGACCTCGCGCAGTTCGCATTCGTACGCGATCGCCCGATCGTCTCGGTGTTCTTCGGCGGCGGCACGCCCAGCCTGTTCGCGCCCGACCTGATCGCGCGCATCCTCGACGACTGCCGCGAACGCCTGCAATTCGTCGACGACGCCGAAGTCACGATGGAGACCAATCCGGGCACGGTCGAACACGGCCGCTTCGACGGCTACCTGCGCGCCGGCGTCAACCGCATCAGCTTTGGTGTGCAGAGTTTCGACGACGACAAACTGGCGCGACTCGGCCGCATCCACGGCGCGGCGGAAGCGGAGCGCGCGGTCAAGGAAGCGCAGGACGCCGGCATCGGCGAGATCAACCTCGACCTGATGTACGCGCTGCCGGAGCAGACGCTGGATGGCGCCTTGCACGATGTCGAGCGCGCCCTCGCGTTGCAGCCTACGCATCTGTCGCACTACCAGCTCACGCTGGAACCGAACACCGTGTTCGCCGCAAAGCCGCCGCCGCTGCCGGACGACGAACTGGGCTGGGACATGCAGGACGCCTGCCAGGCGCGACTGGCCGAAGCCGGCTTCCCGCAATACGAGACGTCGGCCTACGCGCAGGCAGTGCATCGCTGCCGACACAACGTCAATTATTGGACCTTCGGTGACTATCTCGGCATCGGCGCCGGCGCGCACGGCAAGCTCAGCGACGGCGGTCGCATCGTCCGCACCGCCAAGCTGAAGACGCCGAAGAGTTACTTGGCCAAGGCCGCTCTGTCCGACCGGCTGGCGACCATGGCGCCGATTCCGGAGCGCGAACTCGCCTTCGAATTCATGATGAACGCGCTGCGCCTGGTCGACGGCGTCGAAGCCGCACTCTTTGCGCAGCGAACCGGGCTCAATCCAGCTTCGATCGCGCCGATCATTGCGCGCGCCGTCGCTGACGGACTGCTCGTGGATGATCCCGATCGCTTCCAGCCCACGGCCGATGGGCGCCGCCTGCTCAACGAGTTGTTGATCCGTTTCCTGCCGGACGAGCGGCCGCGCTCCGCTAGAATCCCGGTCGAGGTGAATCCGTGACTGACGCACAGAAGAAGATCGATTTCGGCTATCGCGACGTCGACTGGAACGAAAAGCAAAAGCTGGTCGGCCGCGTGTTCACGTCGGTCGCCGGCAAGTACGACCTGATGAACGACCTGATGTCGTTCGGCATCCATCGCTTGTGGAAGCGCCATTTCGTTGCGACCAGCGGCGTCAAGCGTGGCGCGCGCGTGCTCGATCTCGCGGGCGGCACCGGCGACATTGCCGCCCTGCTCGCCGATCGCGTCGGCCATGAAGGCGAGATCGTGCTTGGGGACATCAACGCGGAAATGCTCGGCGTCGGCCGTGATCGACTCACCGACCGCGGCCTCGTTGGCAATCTCCGCTACGTGCGCTTGAATGCCGAGGCGTTGCCGTTTCCGGACGGCCATTTCGATGCCGTCACCATCGCCTTCGGCTTGCGCAACGTCACAGACAAGGCCGCCGCGCTGCGCGAGATGCGGCGCGTGCTGAAACTGGGCGGCAAGGTCATGGTGCTCGAGTTCTCCGAGGTCGCCGAGCCGCTGCTGCGCCCGCTCTACGACCTGCACTCGTTCGAAGTGCTGCCGCGCCTCGGCAAGCTGTTCGCCGGCGACGCCGACAGCTACCAGTACCTGGCCGAATCGATCCGCAAGCACCCGAACCAGGAAGCCCTGAAGGCGATGATGCAGGACGCCGGCCTCGACCGCTGCGACTACCGCAACCTCAGCGCCGGCATCGTCGCGATCCACAGCGGGTATCGGGCGTGACCCAGCGTGACAACGCGCTGATCCTGTCGCGCTAAACTCGCCGTCTCTTTGCTGGAGACGGATCATGCGGAACCTGTTTGTGGGCCTGACGGCCCTGCTGATGGCGGTGGGGCCGATCACGGCGGCCCGTGCGGAGTCGGCGCGCGACGAGCATTCCTATGCGCACCTTGATGAAGTGCGCATCAAGCACGTCTATCTCGACCTCGATGTGTCGTTCGAAAAGCGGCAGCTCGCCGGTTTCGCCGAACTGAACCTCGACTGGCGCAAGCCGGAGGCCCGGCGGCTCGATCTAGACACGCGCGACCTGACGATCGAGCGCGTGACGGCACAGCGCATCGACGGCTCCTGGTCGAACGCATCGTTCGCGCTGGCGAAGCGCGACGCCAAGTTCGGTTCGCACCTGACCATTCGCTTGAAGGATGCCGCGCCGAAGGTGCGCGTCTACTACCACACCGCGCCCGAAGCCTCCGGTCTGCAATGGCTGGAACCGGCGCAGACGCTCGGCAAGCAGAAGCCCTTCATGTTCTCTCAAGCCCAGGCGATTCATGCGCGCAGCTTCGCGCCGCTGCAGGACACGCCCTCGGTGCGCTTCACCTATCGCGCCCGCGTCACCGCGCCGGAGGGCATTCGCGTCGTGATGAGTGCCGACAACGAACCCGGCAGCGACGGCCAGTCCGGCTTCCGCTTCCACATGCCGCAGCCGATTCCGTCCTACCTGCTCGCGATCGCCGCCGGCGACATCGCTTCGAAGCAGGTCGGGCCGCGTTCGTACGTGTGGACCGAGCCGGGTCGCCTCGACGCGGTCGCGAAGGAGTTCGAAGACATCGAGGCGATGATCGCCGCAGCCGAGAAGCTCTATGGCCCGTATCGCTGGGGTCGCTACGACATGCTGGTGCTGCCGCCCTCGTTCCCGTTCGGTGGCATGGAGAATCCGCGCCTGTCGTTCTTGACACCCACCCTGATCGCCGGCGACAAGTCGCTGGTCAACGTCGTGGCGCATGAACTCGCCCATTCCTGGTCGGGCAACCTCGCGACCAATGGCACCTGGCGCGACCTCTGGCTCAACGAGAGTTTCACCAGCTATGTCGAAAATCGGATCGTCGAGGCCGTGTTCGGTGTCGATCAGGCCTTGATGGATCAGGTCGTCGGCCAGCAGGAACTGCTCGCCGAACTCAAGGAACTGCCGGCCATCGACCAGCACCTGGTGCTGAACTTGAAGGGTCGCGACCCCGACGAAGCGTTCAGCGGCGTGCCCTACCAGAAGGGCGAGTGGATGTTGCGCACGCTCGAGAAGCGCTTCGGGCGCGACAAGTTCGACGCCGTCGTGCGCGCTTGGTTCGACGATCACGCCTTCCAGTCGGTGTCGACCGAGCAGTTCCTCGACTTCTTCGGCACGCATCTGCTCGATGCCAAGGATGCGCCGATCCATCGCGCCGACCTCGATGTCTGGCTGCATCAGCCCGGTGTACCGAAAGATGCCCTGCTCGCGCACTCGGCGAAGCTGGAAGCCATCGATGGCGTGCTCGCCGACTTCGTCGCTGGCAGGAAGGACGCCGCGGCGTTGAATGCGACGACCTGGGTGACTGGCGAGTGGGTGCACTTTCTCAACGGCTTTGCCGAGAAAGCCGACGCCGCGAAGATGGCCGACCTCGACGCCCATTACGGCCTGACGCAACGCCAGAACCGCGAGATCACGATGCGCTGGTTCCTCGCCGGCATCCGCGCGAACTATCAGCCGATGCGCGATGCGCTGCGTGCGCACCTGATCGAGATCGGGCGCCGCAAGCTGATGGTGCCGCTCTGGACGGAACTCGCGAAGTCGCCGGAGAACAAGGCCTGGGCCATCGACGTCTACACGTCCGCACGTCCGGGACTGCATCCGATCGCGCAAAACACGGTCGATGCATTGCTCGGACTGAAGCGCTGATCGACGATGAAGCGCATGCTGCGTCGGGCATTCACCGGGCTGCTGTTGATCGGTGGCGTTGCTGCGCTGCTGTTGGTAGCGGCGATGTTCGTCGTGCCCGGCCGTTTGCTTGACGCCGAGATCGCGCGGCGCGAATGGATGGCCGGCGTCCGTGCATCGACGATCGAGGTCGGGGGCCAGCACTGGCGCTATCTCGAACGCGGGCCGCGCGATGGCGACGTCGTGGTGTTGCTGCACGGCTTGCAGGCGGATGCCGGGACCTGGCTCGACGTGTTGCGGCACTCGCCGGACACGCGCCGCTACATCGTGCCCGACCTGCCCGGCTTCGGCGCCAGCCCGACGCCGGTCGATCGCGACTTTCGGGCCGCGGTCCAGGCCGAACGCGTGCACGCGTTGCTGACGGCGTTGCAGATCGATCGCGTCGATCTCGTCGGCCATTCGATGGGCGGGTACATCGCCGGCCGATTCGCAGCGGCGTACCCGCAACAGGTGCGCAGCCTCGCCTTCGTCGACGCCGCCGGCGTGCCTTTCGAGGCGAACGACTTCATGCGCGCACTGGAACGCGGCGAGAACCCCTACAAGGTCACCACCCGCGACGAGTTCGATGCCTTCCTCGACAAGGTGTTCAAGCACCGCCCCTTCCTGCCGAGACCGGTCCTTAACGTCTACGCCGACCGCGTCATCGCCCGCGCCGACGACTGGAACGTGGCGATGGAAGCGCTGAAGGCACCGGACCAGCGCTACGGCCTGGTCGACGCGCTGCCGTCCCTGGACATGCCGAGCCTGGTGCTCTGGTGTCGCGACGACCGCGTCCTCGACGTCAGTTCGGTGAAGGTCTTCGAAGCCGGACTGCCGAACGAACGTGTCGTCGTGTTCGACGACTGCGGCCACATGCCGATCATGGAACGTCCGCGCGACACCGCCGACGCCCTCGCCGCCCTGTGGCGAAGCGTGTACGCAGCGAACTGAACAACAGCGGCTTAACCAGCGCCGGGGCCTCGCCCGGCTAGAATCGGTGTCCGTTTGACTGGAGTACGCCGATGCGTCGGATCCTGATTCCCGCTTCCCTGTTGCTCGCCGCCTGCGGCAGCGATGCCCCGCCCCCGGATGTGCCACCACCCGCGCCGCTGAAGCCGGCCTATGTCGAGATGCACGGCGATCCGGCCAAGGCGAAGATGAGCGCGGCGATCGATGCGAACGATCTCGCCAAACACATCCAGACGCTGGCCTCCGACGAGTTCGAAGGCCGCGGCCCGGGCTCGTTGGGCGAGCGTTTGACCCTGAACTATTTCGAAAACGAATTCAGCCGGATCGGGTTTCTGCCGGCGATCGCCGACGGCCAACCGTGCAAGGCCTTTCCCTGCGATGGCGCGACCTATTTCCAGCGCGTGCCGATGGTCTCGACGACGGCCGATCCGTCGACTGCGCTGCACATCCAGGTCGCGGGTAGCGAACAAGTGTTGGCGATGGGCAAGGAGATGGCCATCGGGTCGCGCTCGGAACTACCCGAAGTGCAGATCAACGACAGCGAGATCGTCTTCGTCGGTTATGGCGTGATCGCACCGGAACAAAACTGGAACGACTATGCCGGCCTCGACGTCAAGGGCAAGACCGTGGTCATTCTCGTCAACGATCCCGGTTTCCTGCGTGGTGACGAGACCTTGTTCAAGGGTCGCGCGATGACCTATTACGGCCGCTGGACCTACAAGTTCGAGGAAGCCGCGCGCCAGGGTGCCGCCGCCGCGCTGATCGTGCACGACGAAAAGCCCGCGGGTTACGGCTGGGACGTGGTCGTGAATTCGTGGAGCGGCGAACAGCACGACTTGCCGCGTTCGGGTGATCCGGAGCCGCGACTGCCGGCGCAAGGCTGGATCTCGATGGATGCGGCCAAGGCCCTGTTCGCGGCCGACGGCCGGGATTTTTCGAAGTTGCAGATCGACGCCGACAGTCCGGGCTTCAAGGCCGTGCCGCTGAATGCCAAGTTGAACACGACGATCCGCAGCACCATCGAAAACAAGTTCTCGCACAATGCCGTGGCGATCCTGCCGGGCAGCACGCGGCCGGACGAGTCAGTGCTGTACATGGGTCACTGGGACCATCTCGGCAAGAAGGATGGCCCCGAAGGCGAGGACCACATCTTCAATGGCGCCATCGACAACGCCAGCGGCGTCTCCGCAGCGCTCGAAATCGCCCATGCCTTCGCGGCATTGGAAACGAAGCCGGCACGTTCGATCGTGATCCTGCTGCCGACGCTGGAGGAATCCGGCCTGCTGGGTTCGAAATACTTCGCCGCCCATCCGCCGGTCAATCTCGCGAAGATGGCGGCGGTGATCAACATGGACGCGTTGCCGATTCGCGGCCGCAACCTCGACATGGGCGTCATCGGCCAGGGTCAATCGAGCGATCTTGAACTGATGCTGCTGCAACTGTTGACGGCGCAGGGCCGCACGATGGAACCGGAAGCGTCGCCGGAAAAGGGCTTCTTCTTCCGGTCCGATCACTTCAACTTCGCCAAGCAGGGCGTGCCGGCCCTGTATGCGCGGGCTGGCGTGACGCATGCCGACAAGGGCGCGGCCTACGGCCAGCAATGGTCGGACGACTACACGGCGAACCGCTATCACAAGCCCGCGGACGAGTTCGATCCGAACTGGGACTACACCGGCATCATCGACGACTTGAACATCTACTTCGACGCCGGCAAGAAGCTGTCCGAGCCGGGCGTGTGGCCGTCCTGGAGCGAGGCCAGCGAGTTCCGCGCGGCGCGCGACGCATCCGCAGCCGAACGCACGAAGTAGACGCGTGCCGATCCTCGCCATCCTGTCGATCGCCCTGCAGATCGCGTGCATCGTGCACGCGGTCCGCAGCGGCCGCGTGCAGTACTGGCCGATCATCATCCTGATCGGATCCTTCGTCGGCTGTCTTGCGTACTTCCTGGTCGAGATCCTGCCCGAGATCCGCAACAGCCGGACCACGAAGCGCGTCGTCGCGAACGTGGCGCGCAGCATCGATCCGGAAAAGCGCAAGCGCGAGATCGCTGCACAACTCGATATCGCCGACACCGTGCAGAACCGTGTCCGTCTCGCCGAAGAGTGCCTGCAACTCGGTGATTACCAGAACGCGCGCGTGTTGTACGAACGCTGTCTCAGCGGCCCGTACGCGGACGACCCGACCTTCCTGCTTGGTCGCGCGCGCGCCGAGTCCGGCCTCGGCCTGTTCGCGGAAACCCGCGCCACGCTCGAGCACCTGATCGCGAAGCACCCGGACTACCGCTCGAACGACGGTCATCTGTTGTACGCGACCACGCTCGAAGCGCTCGGCGATTCCGAGAAGGCGCTCGACGAATACCGCGTACTCGAACTCTCGTTCCCGGGCGAGGAAGCGCGCCTTCGTTACGCCCGACTACTCGCAAAGACCGGCCGCGTCCGGGAAGCCCGCGGCATCTACGAAGGCGTCCTCAAACGCGAAAAGGCCGCGCCCGCGTACTACCGCAAGAAGGAACGCGAATTCTTCGATGCGGCGAAGAAGGAACTGGCGGCGCTGGGCAGTTGAGCACCCTCAGCAGACTGCGGCGTGGGCGGGCCGCAATCGCTCTGCGATCCAAGCACAGGCAGCGGATATCGTGCCGATGATGCACACAAATCCGAGCGCACTGATCAAATGGGGCCGGCCGACATTGAGCGCGATCAGCGCCAACACCAGCCCCGCAGCACCGATACCCGACAACAACATCCGCAACGACGTGGCACGCTTGCCAGTCC
This sequence comes from Lysobacterales bacterium, assembly GCA_016721845.1. NCBI lineage: Bacteria > Pseudomonadati > Pseudomonadota > Gammaproteobacteria > Lysobacterales > Lysobacterales bacterium. The sequence goes on along the minus strand of JADKHK010000005.1, from coordinate 364,573 downwards.
CGAACCATGACTGCATCGTGGACGCCAAAGTCGACGCGACGGCCGCCAGCACGCCGCAGAACATCCCGACGAAGAACAGGTTTGCACCCGCGAGTTCGCCGGAATAACCCTGATTCAGAGACCGCATCAGGGCGTAGCCCCCGGCCAGCAGAAATCCGACCGCGAAGGCGATCAGGATGCGATCGGCGGCACGAGGATCGAATTGCATCATGTCCCGACTCCAATGGGCGATTGAGGACAAAGCATCGGTCATGCCAAATACCTTCTAGCGCCCCACAGCAACGATCACAGCAAGATTCCCCAGGTCCTCGGCATACACGCGAGCGCTGCGCCCGGTCGCGTCGCACAATGACGGATCGGCGCCTGATGCCATCAGCGCCAACACCACCTCCGAACGACCTCGTTCGATGGCGTAGTGCAAGGGTGTGTATCCCGTCTCTCCCGCAGCGTTGATCGGTGCACCGGCTGCAATCAACGCAAGCACGATATCAACGCGGCCTTGATAGGCCGCGTAATGAAGAGGCATGTCGCCCGACGCATCCCTTTCCATCGGTCCGAGCCGTATTCGATCGTCAAAACTGGCACCCAGGGCCAGCAGCTCGTCGAAGAACACCCGGAGCACGTCATTCATTGAACCGACGCCTGTGGCTCGAAACATTCGAAGAAGCCATCCGGCAGCCGATCCCCAGGAACACTGGGCACGCGAGCACATACATGCGCACAACCACCGCCAACGCGGTGACCATCGGGTGCGGAGATGCAACTGACGAGGCAATCCTTGAACGGCGTGCAGGCCTGCCGCAACAACGCCAACTGGCATTGCTCCGCCTCGACAAGCGAGCGTCTGGGCGGCGCGGTGCAATTGAGAAATCGGCCGATCTGGCCGACGTCAGGCTGCGTCGGCGTGTGCTCGTCTGAAGGCAGAGCAGTGTCGTTGCAGCCCGCACCAACAAGCGCCAGGACCAACACGGCGTGTCGGCAAACGCAGCCGAACATCCGCACGATCATCCGAACCGGCTCTTCGGCTTTTCCGGGCGAGCCTCTTGCGGCGCCAGTTGCAGCGACTGGATCTTGGCCAACAGGTTCTGGATGTTCTCGGCCCAGCGCATGGACGCGGGCGGGGCTTGCGGCGGGCCGACGACGGGTGCGGCCACCGGACGCTTGCCGACGCCATCCTTCAACTGGTGCAGGGCGTCGATCGCGAAGCCGTCCCAGCGCAGGAAATGCGCGGTCGGGATGCTGACCCAGGCCATGCTCGGCACGTCGCCGCCCTTCGGGTCCCAGTATTTCGCGCCGGGCAGGGTCGTCGCCTTCAGGCGCGCGCGGCCCTGCAGGCGGAACGCGAGGCCATCGAAGTGGTAGACCATGAAGGCCTCGCCATGCAGCAGCGCAGCGGGTTTGCCGTACAACTGTCCAGCCACTGCATCGTGCCGACGCACCATGTAATCGAGGATCGTGTCGTAGCGGGTCCGTGCGTTGGCCATCGCCAATACCGATGCAAGTCTTGGGCCGGAATGCTACGCCGAAACGGTTTGGTGCGATATCAGAGGGATTTGAGCGAACGCGCGATCAGGCCGATGCCGCCGAACAGCAGCACCAGCATCAACAGGGTATTGAACAGGCTGGTCGGTTCGAAATAGATGCGCAGGTTCATCAGGATGCCGACCAGGATGATTACCACGCCCGCCAGCAACAGCAGCCAGCCGGGCTTCGAGCGACCATCCATGAACAGCATCAACACGCCGATGATGAAGGGCAGCAACGACAAGCCGAACGTATGCTGGCCGAAGAACGTCCAGAAGCCGGTCGTGACCGTGACCTGGCTGGTCAGCAGGTAGCCGCCGGCCACCGCCATCGCGAATCCGATGAGGAACATCGGAATGCCGCCCGGCGTGCCGCCTGCGCCCGTGAGTTTGTCCATCGAGATGCCGCTCCGCTGACTTGGGCGGCGATTGTAGCCGGCGCCGCTTGCATGCATGGCGCGAACCGGGAACGATCACGATATCCGAGCCACGGGTGCACGCCATGCCGATTTCGCCGGGACTGCTGGACCAGATCGCCGCGCAACTCGCGGCCTTGCCGGAACTCGCGATCCGACGCATGTTCGGCGGCGCCGGCCTGTACAGCAGCGGCGTGTTCTTCGGCGTGATCGATGATGATCGCGTCTACTTCCGGATCGGCGACGGCAATCGCGAGGACTTCAAGCGCGCCGGATCGACGCCGTTCCAGCCCATCCCGGACAAGCCGGCGATGGCCTATTTCAGCGTGCCGACGATGGTGATCGCGCGCAGCGATCGCTTCGTCGAATGGGCGAAGAAGGCCGTGGTTGCTGCGCGTGTGGCGAAGGCCGCGAAGCCCAAGCGCGCAGTGGCCGCACCCGCGAAGAAGAAGGCGCCTGCGAAGAAGGCCGCCGTGAAGCGGCGTCGCTGATGCGGGTGCGCCTCGCCACCGTTGCACTGATCATCGCGGTCGCGCTGGCGTGGCTCGGCGTGCTGGATCGCGTCGCATCCAGCGAACTCGACGGCGCGTTCAAGCGCAGCTTCGCGACGTTCGCGATCGCCCGATCGTTGAACGGCGTGATCTCGCTGGTCCAGGACGCGGACGTGTCGGTGTCGCCGGCCGGCGTGGGCGTGACCGTGAGTCCGGGCGAGTTGCTCGATCCGCTGAACGACTTGCTCGAACAATTCTCGACACTCGCCTTCACGGCACTGACGGCGCTCGGCATCCAGAAGTTCGCACTGCAGTTGTCGGACAGCCTGTTGTTGAACCTTACGCTGAGCGTCGCGGCCAGCCTGTGGCTTGTCGCGCGGTTCTGGTCACGCGCGATGACGTGGCAACCGCTGGCAGCACGTGCATTGGTGTTCGCGCTCGCCTTGCGCTTCCTGGTGCCGGGCTTCGCGCTCGCTACCGCGCTGGTTGATCGCACCTTGCTGACGCCGGAATTCGAAGCCGCGAAGGCGCAGTTGCAGTTGACGACCGACGCCGCCCAGCAAGCGGCCGAACCCGTGCCTCGAACCGAGCCTTCGGGCATCGGCGAGCAGATCGCGCGCTGGTGGGAATCGGCCAAGGCCGAGGTCGACGTACGTGAACGCGTCGGGCGCATCAAGGACATCGTCGAGAACGCCGCCGAGCCGCTGGTCACGCTCGCCGTCGTGTTCCTGCTGCAGGCCATCGTGCTGCCGCTCGCGTTTCTCGCGCTCGGGACGCAACTGCTGCGGGTGCTGCTGATGTCGTAGCGTTGCGGGTTGATGTAGGGGCGTCGCGTGCTACGCCCCGAATCCCGCGGGATCAACCGCCCGGCTTGTCCGGCAGTGCAACCGAGAGTTCCAGCAGTTCGTGGCCGCCTTCCTGGCTGACCTTGACCTGGATCGCATCGGGGTCGACGTTGACGTATTTCTTCAGCACTTCCAGCAGTTCGCGGCGCAGCATCGGCAGATAGTCGGGCGCATCGCGCTGCGCGCGTTCCTGAGCGACGATGATGCGCAGGCGTTCCTTCGCGACGGAAGCCGTGTTCGGTGCACGCGGTTTCAGGAAATCGAAGATGCCCATGTCAGCCTCCGAACAGACGCGTGAGGAAACCCTTCTTCGGCGCTTCGGTGAACCGCATAGGCACGGTCTCGCCAAGCAAGCGCGCGACGGCGTCGTCATAGGCCTGTCCAGCCGGTGACGCGGCATCGAGGATCACCGGATTGCCGGCATTCGATCCCGCCAGCACGGTCTCCGACTCCGGCACCACGCCGAGCACTTCGAGACCGAGGATTTCCTGCACGTCGGCGATGCTCATCATGTCGCCGCGCTCGACGCGCTCCGGGTTGTAGCGCGTCAGCAACAGGTGCTGGGTCACGCGCTTCTCGCCGGTTTCGGCATGGCGCGTCTTGCTCGCGAGCAGGCCGAGGATGCGGTCGGAGTCGCGCACCGAGCTGACTTCCGGATTCACGACGACGACGGCGCGATCGGCGAAATACATGGCCAGGAACGCGCCTTTCTCGATGCCGGCTGGCGAATCGCAGAGGATGAAGTCGAAGCCCATCTCCTTGAGCTCGTTCAGCACGCGCTCGACACCTTCCTTGGTCAAGGCGTCCTTGTCGCGTGTCTGCGACGCCGCGAGCAGATGCAGGTTGTCGAAACGCTTGTCCTTGATCAGCGCCTGCTTCAGCGTCGCCTCGCCCTGAATGACGTTGACGAAGTCGTACACGACACGGCGTTCGCAGCCCATGATCAAGTCGAGATTGCGCAGGCCGACGTCGAAGTCGATCACGGCGATGCGCTTGCCGCGACGTGCCAGGCCCATCGCAATGCTGGCGCTGCTCGTGGTCTTGCCCACGCCGCCCTTGCCCGAGGTCACAACGATGATTTCAGTCAAGACAGCTACTCCGTCAACGCAACAAAAGGATCACGACAGCGGCGCAAGCTTGAGCTTGTCGCCTTCCAGCCACGCCTGCACGGCCTTGCCATGCAGTTCCGGGGCGGGTTCTTCGAAAACGCGGTACTGACCGGCGATGGCGATCAGTTCGGCCTGGAAATTCTGGCAATAGATGCGCGCCGCGGTGTCGCCACGGGCACCGGCGAGCGCACGGCCGCGCAACACGCCATACAGGTGGATCGAGCCATCGGCGATCACTTCGGCGCCATGACCGACCATCGCCGCGACGGTCAGGTCGGTACCGCGCGCATACAAGCGCTGGCCCGACCGCACCGGTTCGGCATGGTGCTGCCCGACCGGACGCACGTCGGCCGGCACCGGCACTTCGATGATCACCGGCTCCGGAACGGGTGCGGATTCGGTCACGATGGGGTCGATGACCGTCGTGATCACCGGCGCCACCATCGCCGCCGGTTCGCGCTCGGCACGAAACTTCGCGAACACGGGCAGATCGAGTTCATTGGCCAGTGTCGCGAGCATCGCGTCGCCGGCGGCAAAACCGACCGGCCGCAGACCTGCCCCATGCACGGCATCGACCAGCGCACGCATCGCCAGCGCCGAAGGCACGACATCGAGCGCCGACAAGTCGAAGACCACCGGCGCCAGCGCGAACAGCTGCGGCGCTGCCAGAACCCGCGCCTCGACTTCGCCGAAGACCCGGGCGGGATCGCTCGAATGCAGTTTCAGCTGCGCCAGTCCGACCTGGCCAAAGCGCAATTCGGCCACGCGCTGCGACGCCGGGGCGGCGGGAGCGTTGGATTCGAACAAGTCTTCGGGAGCAGCGGCGACGTCGGAACTCGCTGCGGGCGTCGTGGATTTGCGGGCGCGCACGGGGTCTGCAGGCGGTGAAACAAGGTGCAACATAGCGGGAAACGCGCCCCCTGAACATGGCGGCAGCGTGATCCCGTGAACGGACTACGAGATCGACCGAGACGTCAAGGCTTTGGTGTCGCGCTGGTTTGCGTAGAATCGGCTTCCGATCCGACGGATGCCCGCCCCTTGGCCCTGCCCGACTACCCGTTTGCCTCGCAGTTTTTTTCGCATCCGGACCAACTGCGCCAGCACTACCTCGACGAGGGCCGCGGCGCCCCGGTGCTGATGCTGCATGGCAATCCGTCGTGGAGCTATTACTACCGTCGCCTCGTCTCCGGCCTGCGCGACGGTTATCGCTGCATCGTGCCCGATCACATCGGCATGGGCTACTCCGACAAGCCCGGCGACGATCGTTACCCGTATCGACTGGAACGCCGCGTCGACGACCTCGACCGATTGATGCAGTTCCTGATCGACGAACGCGGCCTGCCGACCACCGGGCATACCCTGGTCGTGCACGACTGGGGCGGCATGATCGGTTTCGCTTACGCCTGCCGGCATCCGGAACGGATTGCGCGCCTGGTGATCCTGAATACCGGTGCATTTCCGAATCCGAAGAAGATGTCGCTGCCGTGGACGCTCAGGCTCGGCCGCGACTCGGCGCTCGGCGCCTGGCTGATCACGCGCTGCAATGCCTTTGCCGCCGGTGCCGCGACCTGGGGTGTGAAGCGACGCCTTGATCCCGCCACGCGCGCCGCCCTGCTCTCGCCCTACGACACGCCCGCGCATCGCATCAGCACCTTGCGCTTCGTGCAGGACATTCCGTTGACGCCGGATGATCCAGGCTTCGCCCTGGTGGCTCGAACCGGCGCGGCCTTGTCGCAGTTTTCGGGCTTGCCCGCGCAGATCCACTGGGGTCGCCACGATTTCGTGTTCGACGATGCCTTCCTCGCGGAGTGGCAGCGGCAACTGCCGGAGGCCGAGGTGAACGTGTACGAAGACGCCGGCCACTACGTGCTGGAAGATGCCCACGAGCGCATCGTGCCGAGCGTTCGGCAGTTCCTCGATCGCACGGCGCTGGAGCGGGCCGCCTGACATGACCGGCAACGCTTCCGCCTCCACCGGCAATATCGCTGCCAGCCTCAGCTTCATGGCCTCGCGCCAACCGGAGCGGGCGGCGATCCATTGTCCGGCCGGACGCGATGCCGTCGGTGTGGCGATCTACAAGACGCTGACCTATGCCGAACTCGAACGCGAAGTCGGCCTGCTCGCATCGGGCCTGATTGCCTACGGCATCGGGCCCGGCGTGCGAACGGCGCTGATGGTGCGCCCGAGCATCGAACTGTTCGTGCTGATGTTCGCGCTGTTCCGTGCCGGTGCCGTGCCGGTCCTGATCGATCCCGGCATCGACCGCCGGGCATTGAAGCAGTGCCTGGACGAAGCCCGCCCGCAGGCGTTCATCGGGGTGCCGATGGCACATGTCGGACGCGTACTGCTCGGCTGGGGTCGCGGCAGCATCACCCATCGGGTGACGGTGGGCGGTTCGCGGCTGTTCTGGGGCGGCGCGCTGTATGCGCAGATCCGCGCACTCGGCGACAAGCACGGCCCGGTGCCACCGGCCGCCATGGCGCCCGACCGGCTGGCCGCCATCCTGTTCACCAGTGGCGCCACCGGCGTACCCAAGGGCGTCGAGTACCAGCACCGGCATTTCCTCGCACAGATCATCGCGATCCGGGCCGCGTTCCGCATTCAGCCCGGCGAGATCGACCTGCCGACCTTCCCGCCGTTCGCCCTGTTCGATCCGGCGCTCGGCATGACCAGCGTCATTCCGGACATGGACCCGACCAAGCCGGGCAGCGTCGATCCGGTGAAGTTGATTCACACCATCGAAAAATACGGCGTGACCACCTTGTTCGGCTCGCCCGCCTTGGTCGATGTGCTCGCGAATTACGGCGCCACGACCGGCAAGCGTCTGACCACGGTGAAGCGGGTGATCTCCGCCGGCGCACCGGTCACGCCCAAGACCGTGCAACGGTTGCGTTCGATGCTGCCGGACGATGCCGAGATCTTCACGCCGTACGGCGCCACCGAGAGCCTGCCGGTCTGCGCGATCGAGGGTCGCGAAATCCTGGCCCTGGCCGAGCGCACCCATCGCGGCGAGGGCATTTGCGTCGGCAAGCCCCTGCCGGCCAACCAGGTCAGACTGGTCAAGGTCACCGACGAGGCCATCGAGCATTTCAGCAGCGCCACCGATGTCTTGCCCGGCGCGATCGGCGAAATCGTCGTCTGCGGCCCGAGCACCACCGAGGCCTATTTCGCGCGCGCCTCGGCCACCCGACTGGCCAAGATCGAACACGACGGCCGGACCTGGCATCGCATGGGCGATGTCGGTTATTTCGATGCGCAAGGTCGACTGTGGTACGGCGGCCGCAAGGCCCACCGCGTCGAGACCGGGAACGGCGTGTTTTATCCGGAAATCGTCGAAGGCGTGTTCAACGCGCATCCCAAGGTGCGGCGCACTGCCCTGGTCGGGGTGCACGTCAACGGCAAGGCGGTACCGGGCATCTGCGTCGAACTCACCGGCGAACTCAGCAAAGCCGACTGGAAGCGCGTCCGTTTCGAATTGCGCGACTTCGCGCTGCGCAATGACGTGACCAATGTCATCCGCCACTTCTGGCGTCATCCCGGCTTTCCGGTGGATATCCGCCACAACGCCAAGATCGACCGCATCGCGCTCGCGCGATGGGCCAGCAAACGCGCCGACAAGGCCGATCTCGGCCTGACCTGACCCATCGGAGTCGCACATGAAAGTACTTGTCACCGGCGGCGGTGGATTCCTCGGCGGAGCGATCTGCCGGCTGCTCAAGGCGCGCGGCGACGACGTCGTGAGCCTGACCCGTTCGCACTACGCCGCCCTCGACGCGCTCGGTGTGCAGCAGGTGCAGGGCGACGTATCGATGTTCGAAAGCGTGCTGGCCGCCAGCCAGGGCTGCGACGCCATCATCCATACGGCCGCCCTGGCCGGCATCTGGGGCAATCTCGACGACTACAGCCGCACCAACATCGGCGGCACCGTGGCCGTGCTCGGTGCCTGCGAACTGAATGGCATCGGCAAGTTGGTCCACACCTCGACACCCAGCGTCGTGCACGCCGGTCACGACATCGAGGGCGGCGACGAGCGCTTGCCGTATCCGTCGCATTTCAAGTCGCACTATCCGGCGACCAAGGCGGTGGCGGAACAGCGCGTGCTGGCCGCGAACTCGGCCAAGCTCGCGACCGTCGCGTTGCGTCCCCATCTGATCTGGGGTCCCGGCGACAACCACTTGCTGCCGCGCCTTCTCGCACGGGCCAAATCCGGGCAACTGCGCTTCATCGGTCCGCCGAAAAAGATCGACACGATCTACATCGACAACGCTGCGCAGGCGCACCTCGATGCGCTGGATCGCGTCGCGCCCGGCGCCGCCTGCGCCGGCAAGCCGTATTTCATTTCGCAGGACCAGCCGATCGCGCTCGACGAGATGGTGAACCGCCTGCTGCGCAGCTGTGGCCAGCCGGCGGTGACCAAACGCATCTCGCCCACGATCGCGAAGCTGGCCGGCAAGGTGTTCGAGACTGTTTACCGGGTTGCCGGGCGGCAGGATGAGCCGCCCATGACGACCTTCCTTGCCGAGCAGCTGTCGACCGCGCACTGGTTCAATATCGCGGCAGCCAAGCGCGACCTCGGCTACCAGCCCAAGGTCAGCCTGACCGAGGGCATGGTGCGCCTGCAGGACTGGTGGCAGCGCGTCGGCCGACTCGGCCAGGATCGCTGACGACGCAGGCGAAACTGTCGGCCCCCATCAATTTGCAAAAGTTATTCTTTTCTTTCAGGCACGGTTTGGCGATAGTCGGGGTTTAACCGCGCCGCATCCATCCTTGGGGGAAATCCATGTCGTCGATCGTTCACGCTTCGTTGAAGCGCTCGCTGCTGTCCTGCCTGATCACCACGGCCTTGACCCTGCCCGTGCTCGCCGCCAGCGGCAAGGACGATGGCAACTCCGGTCGCCACTTCGATGCCCGCACCACGCTGACGCTGCCGGCGTCGCGTGCGCCGATGGCCGAGCAGGCCAGCGCCCTGCAGCAACTGCGCGCTTTGGTGCCGGAACTGCGCTACGAAATCGATGCCGCGACCGGCGCGACGCGCACCCTGTCGAACCCGGTCGGCACCCTGACCGGCCCGAGTGGCGGCGACAACAAGCTGCGGGCGCTGTCGTTCCTGCAGAGTCACGCCGACCTGCTGGGCCTCAGCGCCGCCGATGTCGCGGATTATGAAATCACCGACGACGTGCAGAGCAATGCGGCACCGATCCGCAACCTCTATCTCCGCCAGATGTACCAGGGCTTGCCCGTCTACAACGGCCAGTTGCAATTGCCGGTGGACAATGAAGGCCGGATCCTGATGGTCAACAACCTGTTCCTGCCGAACCTGGCGCAGTCGGTGAACCGCACGCAGCCGGTGGTGACGGCCGAGCAGGCACTGACGGCGGCGGCGGCGCACATCGAACGTGCCGTCGGCCCGATCACGCTGACCAGCCGCGACGAAGGCGTGCAGCGCACGACGGTGATGAATGCCGAGAGCCTGTCGAAGCGCCCGATCGAAGCGAAGCTGATGCTGTTGCCGATTGGCGCCGGTGAAGCGCGCCTGGTCTGGAACTTCCAGATCTGGGAGCGTGGCGGTGGCCGCGACATCGCCGACTTCACCGTCGATGCCGAAACCGGCAATGTCTGGACCAAGTTCAGCTGGATTGCCGACGCGCAGTACAAGGTCTACGAGGTCCCGCGCGAGAGTCCGAACCACACGACGCCGCTGCCGCCTGCAGATGGTCGCACTACCCAGGTCAGTCCGGAATCCGCGTTGGCCTCGCCGTTCGGCTGGCATGACACCAATGGTGCCGCCGGTGCCGAATCGACGCTGACCATCGGCAACAACGCCCAGGCCTACACCGATACCGATGCCAACGACGCGCCGGATCCGGGCAGCTCGCCCGACTGCGGGGTCGCGCTTGATTGCACCTTCCCGCTGGACCTGACCCTGGCACCCTCGCCTATCGCCCAGGCGCGGTCGCGAACCTGTTCTACATGAACAACATGATCCACGACATCGCCTACCCGTTCGGCTTCAACGAAGCCGGCGGCAATTTCCAGGTCAACAACTACGGTCGCGGCGGTACCGGCAACGACTCGGTGCAGGCCGAAGCGCAGGACGGCGAAGGCACCAACAATGCGAACTTCGGCACGCCGCCGGATGGTCAACGCCCGACCATGCAGATGTTCGTGTGGACCGCACCGACCCCGGATCGCGACGGCGATGTCGACAACGGCATCATCGCCCACGAATACGGCCATGGCATCTCGAATCGCCTGGTCGGCGGCCCCAGCAATGTCAGCTGCCTCACCGGCAGCCAACAGGCGGGCGAAGGTCTGTCCGACTTCTGGTCGCTGTATTACACACAGCCCGATGCGACCACGCGCACGCGCAGCATCGGCACCTACGCCCTGAATCAGGCGACCAACGGCACCGGCATCCGCACCGACTATTACGACGGCGATCCGGCGGTGAATCCGCAGCCGCAGGAAAACCTCTGGACCTACGCCAATGTCAGCGGCTCGGCGGTCCCCCACGGTGTCGGCGAGAAATGGGCGCAGGCCTACTGGCAAGTCACCTGGGCACTGATCGACAAGCATGGCTATGACGCCGACCTCGACAACTACACCGCCACTGCCGCAGACAAGGGCAACATCCGCGCGATGTACTACTCGATCCAGGGCCTGAAGAACGCGATCTGCAACCCGGCCTTCACCGACATCCGCGACGGCATCATCGCTGCCGCCAATGCTGCGCCCTACAACGGCGCCGACACCTGCACGATCTGGCGCGCCTTCGCCGAATTCGGTCTGGGTTCGAATGCCGTGTCGGGAGGAGCGAACAGCACGTCGCCGACCAACGGATTCAACATCCCGACCAGTTGCAGCTTCCTCGGCGCGTCGTCGCCGAGCCAGGAAATCTGCGCCGGAACCAATGCGGTGTTTCCGCTCACCATCGGCGAAGCCTGGACAGCGCCCGCGACGGCGACGCTGAGCCTGACCGGAAATCCGGCGCCATCGACCGCGACATTCACACCGAATCCCGCGCCCGCAGCAGGGGCGGCGTCGCTGACGATCGGCAACACCACGACGGTCACGGCCGGCACCTACGCGATGAATGTCAACGGCAACAATGGCACGCAGAATATCGACTTGCCCTTGTCCCTCAGCGTGTACAGCTCGGCACCGTCGACCCCGGCACTGACTGCACCGGCCAATGCCGCACTCGACGTCTCGGTATCGCCGACCCTGACCTGGAGCGCGTCCACCCAGGCCGGCAGTTACGTGCTGGAAATCGCGACCGACAACGCCTTCACCGGCATCGTCTACACCCAGTCCGTCTCCGGCACCAGCCACGCCGTCGCGACGCCGCTGACCGGCGCGACCCAGTACTTCTGGCGCGTCCGCTCGACCAATCCCTGTGGCGCCGGCAGCAATTCGCCGACGTTCTCGTTCACGACCGAGGCGTTCTTCTGCGCGACTCCGAACCTGGCGATTCCGGACAACATCCCGGCGGGCGTGACCTCGGATCTGGTGATCGCCAGCGGCACCACGATCACCGACCTCAACGTCAAGATCGAGTCGACCCACACCTGGGTCGGCGACCTGATCTACAAGTTGACCAACGTGACCAGCGGCACCACGGTGACCATCGTCGATCGTCCGGGCGTGCCCGCGTCGACCAATGGCTGCAGCGGCAACGACATCAACACCACCCTGGATGACGAAGCGGCGGGTGGTGCGGTGGAAACGCAGTGTGCCGGTTCGGCACCGACGATCAGCGGCACCTTCACGCCGAGCAACCCGCTGTCGGCCTTCGATGGCCAGCTGCGAGCAGGCACCTGGCGGCTCACCGTCAGCGACAACGCGGGTGCCGATCTCGGCACGCTCACGCGCTGGTGCATCTCCGGTTCGACCGCTGCGGCCCTGCCCGACGGCGTGTTCGAGAACAGCTTCGAATAAGTCGACCGGTCAACGGTAATGCAGAAGGGCGGTCCTCGCGGACCGCCCTTTTTTTGTTGCCTCGTCGCTGGAATGTGCCGCCGATTTCAGTCGAGCACGTTCACCGTCACCGTGGCGGTGGCTTCCAGGCCGGCGCTGTCGCGAATCGTGTAGGTGAAGATATCGAGACCGCAGAACGCGGCGTTGGCCTTGTAGTGGAACTGGCCGGGCGCAACCTGGACCGCCGTGCCATTCGCCGGCTGAGTGAACGCGACGACGTTGATCGCATCGCCATCCGGATCGCTGTCGTTGGCGAGTGCATTGACCAGCACCCAGGCGAGATTGATCGTTTCGGCGTAGTCGTCCACGGCGACCGGGGCACGATTGCCGGCTTCCACCGTGACCGTCACCGTACCGGTCGCGGTCGATCCGTTGGCATCGGTCAGCGTATAGCTGAAGCTGTCGCTGCCGACGAAACCCGCGGCGGGCGTGTAGGCCACGGCACCACCGCTGATCGACGCAGTGCCGTGCGAAGGCGTGCCGACGGCGGAGACCGCGAGGGCGTCGCCATCGGGATCGCTGTCGTTGGCCAGCACGTTGATCGTGACCGGCGTATCGATGCGCGTCGTCGCCGTGTCCGCATTCGCGACCGGCGCGCGATCGGTGACCGCGATGCTCACCGAGGCAGTTGCATTGCCGCCGGCACCATCACTGATCGTGTAGGTGAAGCCATCGACACCGACATAACCCGCCGCGGGCGTGTAGGTCACGCCACTCGCGGTGAAGCTGACCGTGCCATGCGTCGCCTGGGTGACGGCCGTCACCGCCAGCGGATTGCCGTCCGGGTCGTTGTCGTTCGCGAGGACGCTGATGTTCACGGCATTGCCGCGCAGCACTGTCGCAGCATCGTTGACCGCAATCGGCTGGCGGTTCAGATACACGCGTGCCCCCAGCGTTTCGGTGACCGTGGTCTCGTCGTAGCGGTACACATCGACCGTACGCTTGTGCTGGGCCGGATTGCGCAAGGCGCGGTCGATCCAGGCGCTCGGCAGATCCACCGGCGTCTTCACCCATTCGATGACGGTTTGGGTCTTCGTGGTCGGCGCCGGCGTTTCGGTCTTTTCCTCGACGGTCAGGAAGCTGACATCGACGCGGCGATTCTTCGATCGCTCATCGCGGGTGTTCGGATACTTCGGATCGGCTTCACCCTTGCCGCTGACATCGAACTCGGCGGCATCGATGCCCTGCGCCCCGAACCAGTCGCGTACCGCGCTGGCGCGGCGTTCCGACAACGCCTGGTTGTAAGCGTCCGGCCCGAGGTCGCAGGTGTGCCCGACGACGCTCACGCGACTGACACGCTTGCCCCCGCGAATGGCGTCGACCACGGTCTGCAACGCCTGGATGCCGGTCTCGGTCAGCACGGCGGAATCGAGGCCGAAGAAGGCATCGGCATTCATCTGGATCTCATTGCGCACCACCACCGGCTCGGACGGTACCTCGCGCGTCACTTCGCGCTTGTGCTCGACGCTGTCGATGCGCTGGCGCGGACGGAAGGAGTCACCGCCGAATTCATAGCGCCAGGTCAGCCAGGCACGCGTATCGCTGCGGTCGACCTCGAACAGGCCGTCCTTGTCCAGCGCCTCGATGTCGAGGCCGAGGCTGTGGCCGGTGCCGCTGAAGTATTTCTGCGCGCCGAGTGATGCGGTGTACTGGCGGCTGTCGAAGTCGCCGCGTTCGTAGTCGAGCCCGCCTTGCAGACGGAACGACTGCGCGTCGAAGAAGCGACCGAAGCGCAGGCCGACGCCGGTCTGATAGGGGTGCTCGAACGTCTCGACCAGGGTCTCGATGGTCCGAGTCTGCTGATACGGACGGCCATTGTCGGTTCCGGTCAGGACCGTGTTCTGCACGCCGAGGTCGCTGCCGACCAGACGTTCATCGCTGAGGGCCGTGCTGACCGACGCACTGCCGAACCAGCGCTCGCGCTCCATGCCGACGCCGAGCGTGGCTTTCTCGTCGTCGAAACGATTTCGATCCACCGCGACGAAGACCTTGGCCACCGTGACCGAACCCGGATGTTCGGCTTCCTGCTCGCGCGAACCCGAGCCGAAAATCCAGTGGCGGCCGAGCTTCAAGCCGGCGGCGCCGTAGTTCTGGCCCCAGGCTTCGCCGAACCACAACGACTTCGGCTTGATCCCCCAGAACGCGCGCACTTCGCCGCCGAAGTCACCCTCATCGGAAACGCTGACGCCGGCACTCACATTGGTACCGACATAGCTCAGCGGAATGCTCGTGGCGACATCGGCTGGGGCCTGTTGGGCGTGGACATTCATCATCAGCGCACCCGCGATCGCGGTGGCCAGCAGGGTTCGACGCATCATGCGTGTGTACTCCGTATCAAGAATTGTGGCGAAGCGTAACGGGATTGCCGCCGGGGCGCGATCCGCGCACGCGGCCGGTCCCGGTCATTCCGCTAGCATGCGCGCCCCGACACCGGAGACGCGCCGATGAGCCTCAGCCCCGAACTTCGCAGCCGCATCGACGCGCTGCTTGCCCGGCACACGGTCGTGCTGTTCATGAAGGGCACGCGCGCTGCACCGCGCTGCGGCTTTTCGGCGGGTGCAGTGCGCACGTTGACGGCAGTCACGCCGGACTTCCACGAGGTCGACGTGATCGTCGATCCCGAACTGCGCGAGGCGATCAAGGTCTACGGCCAATGGCCGACCATTCCGCAACTCTACGTGCGCGGCGAACTGGTGGGCGGCGCCGACATTCTCGATGACATGGCCAATAGCGGTGCCCTGCACGAGCTGCTGGGACTTCCGGTCCCGGACCGCACACCGCCGACCATTCACATCGCCGCCGCCGCGGCCGACGCCCTGCGATCGGCCACGCGCGACGCGGAGGGCGACGCCCTGCACCTCGGCATCGACGAACATTTCCGCGCACAGTTCTTCCTGAAGCCGGCGGCCGATCACGACATCGTTGCGCACGCCAACGGCATCGCCATCCGCATGGACCTGCCGACCGCGCAGCGCGCGCAGGGACTGGAGATCGACTGGGTGGAGACGGCGCAGGGCGCGGGACTGTCGCTGCGCAATCCGAATGCGCCGGCCGCCGTGAAGGCGATGGACGTGGAAACACTGGCACAGGCGCTGGACCAGGGGGCGCTGCAGGTCGTCGACGTACGTCCGGCGGCTGCACGCGCGTTCGCGCCCTTCGCCGGCGCGCGGATCCTCGAGGCCGAGGAGCCCGCCCTGCTGGCCTTGCGGAAGGACACGCCGCTGGCCTTCCTCTGCCATCACGGACAATCCAGCCGGGTCGCGGCCGAGCGCTTTCGTGCCGCCGGATTCGGTCACTTGTTCAACGTCGAAGGCGGGATCGACGCCTGGTCGCAACGTGTCGATCCCGGCGTGCCGCGTTATTGACGCGTATCAATTGCTGGCACCGTCGCCGCAATCGTTTGCAGCCTGGACGGTTTGAGACGCAGGTCACCATACGCTAGGCTGGCCACCACAACGAAGGGGAGTGGTCATGCGTGGTGCGATAGCGGTTGTGAAGGCGTCCGGTCTCGGCTTGCTGATCGGCGCATCATTGCTCCTGAGCGGATGCAGCGAGACGCGTGAAACGCGTGCCGCCAAGTCCTGCGTCAAGGAATTCGAGGCCAAGATCGAGAAGGACCGCCCCTACGCCGCCGATATCGCCAAGATCGCGGCCGCCGCCAAGGCCGACGGCAGCGACATCATCGATATCGAGTCGGAAATCACGCTGGATGCGGCTCAGGCGAACGAATCGAAGCAGCAATTCACCTGTCGCGTGCAATTCGATCCGGCCAAGCCGGATGCCGATCCCACGGTGATCCTGCTGCAATTCAACTTCTGATCGATGACGGGGCTTCGGCCCCGTCAACGTGTACGGGCTGCGTCATTCGTCGAAGCGCAGGTGCTTGACCGATTTGCCGTGGCGACGGATCAGTCGCAATGCCTCGATGCCGATCTTCACGTGTGCATCGACGAAGCCCTCGGTGACCTTCTTGTCCGACGCCTCGGTCTTCACGCCCTCCGGGATCATCGGCTGGTCCGAAACCAGCAGCAAGGCGCCGGACGGAATCTCGTTGTGGAATCCGGCCGCGAACACGGTGGCCGTCTCCATGTCGATCGCCATCGCACGCGTCTTGCGCAGATATTCCTTGAACGCCTCGTCGTGTTCCCAGACGCGGCGATTGGTGGTGTAGACGGTGCCAGTCCAGTAGTCGTGATCCAGGTCGCGGATCATCGTCGAGACCGCGCGCTGAAGCGAGAACGCGGGCAATGCCGGCACTTCGGGCAGCTGATAGTCGTTGGACGTGCCCTCGCCGCGAATCGCCGCGATCGGCAGCACCAGGTCGCCGATCTCGTTCTTCCGCTTCAAGCCGCCGCACTTGCCGAGGAACAGCAATGCTTTCGGCGCGATCGCCGAGAGCAGGTCCATCACCGTCGCGGCGTTGGCACTGCCCATGCCGAAATTGATCATGGTGATGCCGTCGAAGGTGACGCTGGGCATCGGACGATCGTGGCCACGGACTTCGCCGCCGCCGATCACGCGCTTGAATACTTCCAGGTAGCCGCCGAAATTGGTCAGCAGGATATGCTCGCCGAACTCGTTCAAGGGCACGCCGGTGTAGCGCGGCAGCCAGTTCGCGACGATCTCGTGCTTGTCTTTCATCATGATCTCCCTTTGCGTATCCGCGCCATTGTAGAGGTTGGACGCAGGCAGAAGGGCAGTGGCCATTTCGGGCGGATACGTGCCCGCCCTGCCTGCGTATCATCAGCGCCTTCATTCGCGGAGTAACCGATGAGCGACGACCGACCGCTGTGCGCGCTGACCATCGCCGGCGCCGATTCCGGCGGCGGCGCCGGAATCCAGGCCGACTTGAAGACCTTTGCGGCCCATGGCGTTCACGGCCTCTCGGCCATCGCGGCCTTGACCGCGCAGCACACCCGAGGGGTCACCGCGGTGCATGTGCCGCCGGCGGAGTTCCTGCGTGCGCAGATCGATGCCTGCTTCGACGACTTCCGCATCGGCGCGGTCAAGCTCGGCATGCTCGCGACCGCCGAGATCATCCATGCGGTCGCCGATGCGCTCGCGTACTGGCGTCCGCCCCAGCTCGTGCTCGATCCGGTCATGGTCGCGACCTCGGGCGCGAAACTGCTGGAGGACGCGGCGCTCGACGCCCTGCGCACGCGCCTGATCCCGATGGCGACCCTGATCACGCCGAACCTTCCGGAAGCCGAACTGCTGCTTGGCCACCGCATCGCCGGCGATGACGCGGCCGAAGCGGCATTGGACGCGTTGACCGCGCTGGGTGCCTCGGCGGTCCTGCTCAAGGGCGGGCATCTGCCCGGTGCACGCATGATCGACCGGCTCGCTGCCGGCGGTACGCGCGCCCGCTTCACGCACGCACGCCTCGACGTCGAGGGCCACGGCACCGGCTGCACGCTCGCCGCCGCAATCGCCGCCGAACTGCTGCTCGGGCATGCGCTGCCCGAGGCCTGCGCTCGCGCCACCGACTACGTGCATGGGGCCCTGGTCCACGCCTATCGACCGGGTCGCGGCAACGTCGCGGTGCTGGATCATTTCTGGCGCACGTGACGAGTCGACCCCGCGCGGCCGCCATCCGTGACCATCGGGCCGGGCCAGCCTGACCACGTCTGGCATAGTTCGGACTTTCCCGTCACGGAGAGTCCCACGTGAAACTGTTGCGCACGGCGACCGCGTTCGCGCTGTCGTTGCCGGTCATGGCCGCGGAAGCGCCCTATCCGAGCACTTACCAGGTCCCGGCCAGTACTCCGGTGTTGATCCGCGACGCGACGGTGCTGATCGGCAACGGCGACAAACTCGACGGCACCGACGTGCTGCTGGCCGATGGCCTGATCGCGGCGGTCGGCGCCGACCTCGACGCTCCCGAGGGCGCGCGCGTGATCGATGGCAAGGGCAAGGTCGTCACGCCGGGTCTCATCGACGTGCATTCGCATCTCGGCGTGTACGCGGCGCCGGGGATGAGCGCACACAACGACGGCAACGAGATGACCGCACCGACGACGCCAAACGTCTGGGCCGAACACTCGCTGAATCCGAACGATCCCGGCTTCGACGCCGCGCGTGCCGGTGGCGTCACCTCGATGCAGATTCTGCCCGGCTCGGCGAACCTGATCGGAGGCCGTGGCGTGACCATCAAGAACGTGCCGGCCACGACCTTCCAGGCCATGAAATTCCCGGGCGCGCCCTACGGCCTGAAGATCGCCTGCGGCGAGAATCCGAAGCGGGTCTATGGCAGCAAGGGCGTCGCGCCGATGACCAACATGGGCAATGTCGCCGGCTATCGCAAGGCCTTCCTCGAAGCGCAGGAGTACATGCGTGCGCAGGAAGATTTCACGAAGAAGCTGATGGCCTGGGAAGGCGCCGGCCGGAAGTCTGGCGACAAGGACGAGCGTGGCGAACGCCCGACGCCGCCGAAGACCGACCTCGCGCTGGAAACGCTGGCCGCTGCGATGCGCGGCGAGATCCTGGTGCACAACCACTGCTATCGCGCCGACGAAATGGCGACGATGCTCGATCTCGCCGACGAGTTCGGGTTCAGGATCACCGCCTTCCATCACGCCGTCGAGGCCTACAAGATCGCCGACCTGCTCGCGGCGAAGGGCGTGTGCGGCGCGCTCTGGGCCGACTGGTGGGGCTTCAAGATGGAGGCGCTCGACGGCATCCAGGAAAACATCGCCTTCGTCGATGCGGCGAAGAACGGTTGCGCCATCGTGCATTCCGATTCCGGCGAGGGCATCCAGCGTCTGAATCAGGAGGCCGCGAAAGCCATGGCCTATGGCAACCGCGCGGGACTCGCCATCACGCCCGAGCATGCGATCCGCTGGCTCACGTCGAACGCCGCGAAGGCGCTTGGCATCGCCGACCAGGTCGGCACGCTCGAAGCCGGCAAGCAGGCCGACGTGGTGATCTGGAACGGCACGCCGTTCAGTGTCTACGCCAAGGCCGAACAAGTCTTCATCGACGGCGCATTGCGCTATGACCGCAATGATCGATCGACCTGGCATCAGGCCGACGTGATGCTCGGACTGCAGAAGGAGGTGACGCCATGATCCGTCGACTGATCGCAGTGGCGTTCGCGCTCGCCGCGAGCGCGCAGGTGGCGGCCGAAGCGCTGCTGATCCGCGGCGCACGGGTGCACACGGTCGACGCCGCCGGGGTGCTGGAAAACAGCGATGTGCTGATCCGCGACGGCGTGATCGCGCAGGTCGGCCGGGCCATCGTCGCGACCGACGCCCGCGTCGTCGAAGCCAAGGGCAAGGCGCTCACGCCGGGCCTGTTCGGCGGACTGACCGCACTGGGGCTGGAGGACGTGTCGGCCGAAATCGCCACCGTCGACAGCGCCTACACGCCCGGCGCCTTGATGCCGGCGCAGCCGCTGTCGATGCGGCCCGAATTCGACGTCGCCTATGCCTACAATCCCGGCTCGATGGTGATTCCGGTCCAGGTCGTCGAAGGCATCACCTTCAGCATGCTTGCCCCCAACGCGATGCCGGGTGGCACCCTCGTCGGCGGGCAGGGTGGGTTGGCGACACTGGACGGCCGAAGCATCGATCTGCTGCCGGGTTCGCGCTCCCTGTTCATCGCACTCGGCAGCGGTGCATCGCCGCTCACCGGCAATTCGCGGGCCGCGCAATACATGCTGCTCGACCAGGCCATCCGCGAGACCCGCGGCGCCCTGTTCGAGGGCGACCGCCTGCTCACCGTCGCCGGACGCGAGACCATGGCGAAATACCTCGCGGGCGGACGCGTCGTGCTGGCGGTCGATCGCGCCATCGACATCCGTCGCGCCCTCGCCTTCGCGAAGAAGAACGGCATGCGGCCGGTGATCTCGGGCGGCGTCGAAGCCTGGCAAGTCGCAGGCGAACTGGCTGCAGCCAAGGTGCCGGTGCTGGTCGATCCCTTCGTCAACCTGCCGGGCAATTTCGACCAGTTCGGCGCGACCCTCGAAAACGCCGCACGCCTGCACAAGGCCGGCGTGACGGTCGCGTTCTCGATGTCCGGCGATGCCTCGCACATGGCGCGCAAACTGCGCCAGGCAGCCGGTATCGCGGTCGCCAACGGCCTGCCTTGGGAGGCCGGACTGGCCGCACTCACGGCAAACCCGGCCGCCATCTTCGGCGCCAACGACCGCGGCCGAATCGCCGTCGGGCAGCGTGCCGACCTCGTGTTGTGGAGTGCCGACCCGCTCGACGTGACCTCGCTCGCGGAACAGGTCTGGATCGGCGGCGAAGCGCAATCCATGGTGTCTCGCCAGACCTTGCTGCGGGACCGCTACATGCCGAAGCACTGACTGCAGGAAGCGCAGGCCGTCGCCAGGCGGCCTGTCCGTTTTCGCCACGTCGGTGGCGCCCGGTGCACGGACATTCCGCCATGATGGTCGTAATATGACGGCCATCATACGGAGTCGAACCGATGCTGCCGCGCAGCGAACAGAAGCAGGAAACCCGCAGTCGCATACTGGCTTCGGCGGCCGAAGCGCTGCGCCAGCGCGGCCTCGCGGCGTCCTCGGTGGGTGACGTCATGGCCGGCGCCGGCCTCACCGTTGGCGGCTTCTACGCCCATTTCGACAACAAGGACGCGCTGATGCTGGAGGCGCTGGACCGCGTCTTCGTGCAACGCCGCGAACTTCTGTTCGGCCTGATCCAGCCGGGCACGCCGGTCGAGCAGCGCAAACAGGCCGCACGCGCCTATCTGTCGCGCAAACACCGCGACATGGACGCCCAGTGCTGCCCGTTGCCCGCCATCCTGTCGGAGCTGCCGAAACAGCCGGAAGGTTTCCGCAACCTGCTCGAACAGCATCTGGAACAACTGATCAGGGCGATGGTGGCAGGCGAATCCGACCGAGCGGCTGCACGCACCATCGCGCTGGCCGACCTCGCCACCATGATCGGTGCACTGACCCTGTCGCGCGCCCTGGGGGCCACGCCGTTTTCCGACGAATTGCTTGCCGCGGCGAAAGCCGCCATCCGCTGAACCTCCAGGAGGTCGCATGAATACCTTGTCCGCGATTCGCACCACGAACCAGATCGTCGGCCGCATCGCCCCGGGCGTGGCGGCCGGCATGGCGCGCCGCCTGCTCATGCGTCCGCGCATGAACCCGCCGCGCAGCTTCGAATCCGACGCCTACGCCGGCGCCGAACGCATCACCTTCCGCTTCGGCCTCGCCGGCTGGCGCTGGGGTGCGCCCGGTCCGATCGTGCTCGCGCTGCATGGCTGGCAGGGGCGACCGTCGCAGTTCAAGCATTTCGTGAAGCCACTGGTCGCGGCCGGGCGTCAGGTCATCGCGCTCGAGGCACCCGCGCACGGGCGTTCGCCGGGACGCGAAGCACATCCGCTGCTGTTCGCCGAAGCCTTGATCGAGGCCGCCGGAGAGCTACGCGGCATCGAGGCGGTGATCGGCCATTCGATGGGCGGCGCCGCTTCCCTGATCGCATTGGACCGGCAGCGCTTCACCGACAAGGCCGTGATCATCGGCGCGCCGGCGGCGATGGATCGCGTGCTCGGTCGCTTCGCCGATTTCGTCGGCCTGCCGGAATCGGCGCGCGACACGTTTTTCGATGTCGTCGATCGCCACGTCGGCGTCGCCGCGAAGGATCTCGACATGGCCAAGGTCGGTCCGCGCCTGCCCGTGAGCGGCCTGATCGTGCACGACCGCGACGATGACATGGTGCCCTTCAGCGAAGGCGTGGCCCTCTCGCAAAGCTGGCTGCGCGCAGAGTTCCTCCCGACTGCGGGGCTCGGCCACCGCCTCGTGCTCGCTGATCCGATGGTCGTCGGCCGCGCCGTGCGTTTCATCACCGGAACGAACGGATGACGCCGACCTGGTACTTCGACTTCATCTCGCCATTCGCCTACCTGCAGTGGCAGCGGCTGAAGTCGCTCGGCGTGACCGTGCAACCGGTGCCGATCCTGTTCGCCGGCGTGCTCGACCATCTTGGTCACAAGGGCCCGGCCGAAATGACGGAGAAGCGCCGCTTCACCTATCGCCACGTGCAGTTCGAAGCGGAACGTCGCGGCCTGCGGTTCCGCTTCCCGGATGCACATCCCTTCAATCCACTGAGCGCATTGCGTCTCGCGATTGCCCTGGACGCAAAGCCCGACGTCGTCGACGCGATCTTCGCCCAGATCTGGGGTCACGGCGGCTCGACCGACGACTTCACAGCGCTCGCGCGCGGCTTCGACATTGACGATGTCGCCGCAGCAATCGCGCGCGACGAGGTGAAGGCGCGACTGCGCACGAACACCGAGGCGGCCATTGCGCGCGGCGTGTTCGGCGTGCCCACGCTCGTCATCGACGAGGCGCTGTTCTGGGGCGACGACGCCACCGCGATGGCGCTGGCCTATCGCGATGATCCGGGACTGTTCGAACGCGACGAATACGTGCGCATCGATGCACTGCCCATGGCCTCGATGCGCAAGGCAGCCGGCTGAGACTGGCCGCGATCGCGCCGCTGCGGCAAGATAGGGCGATGACTGCGCTGATCACCCTGCTCGCCTTTGTCGCCGGTTACCTGGTCGCATGGTGGTCGCGGCAGCGATCCATGCCGGTCGTCGCGATGCCACACGTCGATACCGCCCAGGCGCTGGCCGAGGAACGCGAACGTATCTATGCCGACCTGCACGACGATCTCGGCGCCAAGCTGCTGCAACTGATCCACACCGCGAGCGATCCGCGCCAGGCCGACTTGGCGCGGGCGGTCTTGCAGGACCTGCGCGACGTGGTCACGCGCTCGCGCGGCGAGCCGGGCACGCTCGGCGACGTGCTCGCCGACATCCGCTCGGAAGCGACGCAGCGATTGGCCGCCGTGACCATCGTGCTGGACTGGCAGCAGGACGACGGGATCGCCGATCCGCCGCTGTCGCAACATCAGGCCCTGCACCTGTTCCGCATCGTGCGCGAAGCGATCAGCAACACCATCCGCCATGCCGGCGCAACGCGACTGCGCGTGCGGGTCGACGCCACGAACGAGCGCCTGACGCTCGAACTCAGCGACGACGGCATCGGCCGCGGCAGCGCCGGGCGCGGGCGCGGCACCCACAACATGCGCGAGCGTGCGAAGGAACTCGACGGCAACGTCACCTGGCGCGATGCCACCGGGCATGGCACCAAGGTCATTCTCAGCGTGGCGCTGAACGAAGCGCCGGAGCGCGCGGCATGAGCGGTTTCGCGCAGGCCCTCGTCGTCGACGACCTCGACCATTGCCGCGACTGGCTGGCGCGCGCACTCGAACTTGCGTTTCCGGGCATCGACGTGCGCTTCGCGGTCGATGTCGCCAGCGGTCGCGCGGCGCTGCAATCGCCACCGCCGCTGGTGCTCTGCGACCTCGGTCTGCCCGATGGTTCCGGCATGCAGTTGATCGAGCTGCTGGTCCGGGAATCGCCGACGAGCCAAGTCGTCGTCACCACGGTCTTCGACGACGACGCGCACCTGTTCCCGGCGCTGCGCGCCGGTGCGCACGGCTATCTGCTGAAGGACGCGACGGTCGAATCGATCGCGGAATTGCTGCGCGGCATCGTCGACGGCCAACCGCCGCTGTCGCCCTCGATCGCGCGGCGCGTGCTGCGACATTTCCAGGCGCAGGAACCTGCGGCGAAGGCATTGGACGATCCGCTCACCGCACGCGAACGCGATGTCCTGAAACTGATCGCGAAAGGCCTGACGGTGATCGACACGGCGAACGCACTGCAACTGACCCGCCACACGGTCGCCAGCTATGTGAAGGACATCTACCGCAAGCTGCAGATCAACTCGCGCGCCGAAGCGACGCTGGAAGCAACCCGGCGCGGTCTCGTCGACCGCGCGGCGCATTGACGCAAGACCAGGGCCGGCCTCGTCCCTGTATGCCGGCCATGGAATTGGGCGCGATGCTCTTCGGCACCTGATCGTCACTGCTCACGACACCGATGCTAGGCGCACCCGGGGCACGGCGGTACCCCGCGTTTGCGGGGTCACTCGAATTCGTCGATGAACAGGTCGTAGCCATTGCCGCGTTCCAGCAGCTGCGTCGTTGCGACGGAAGGGCGAAACTGCTCGTCGCTGCCGTCCGGCCAGCGCACCCGGATACCGGTCACTTGGCCAATACCCAGGCCGACATGGGCTTCGATCGGATGGGTGCCGAGAAAGCTGCCGCCGGCTTCAAGTTCACGCAGCTGCATGACGCCATCGCTGCCGCGCACCTGGACGCGCGCATTCACCGCATCGCGATTCATGCCGGGCTGGCGCAGCACCAGGTTGATGCCGTGCGCGCTGTCGGCGGCGTCGTTGAGATAGAGGCGACTGCTCGCGAACTGTTCTGACCCCGAGTTCTGCACCAGCACGTCGATGTCGCCGTCGCGGTCGAGATCGGCGCAGACCACGGCGCGGCCCTGCCCGGTGTCGGCGATGCCGCGTGCCGCAGCCTGTTCGCTGAAATGCATCGCCCCGTCGTTGATGAACAGACGCGCCGCATCGGCATGAAATTCGGCGGCCTGTGCGCCGAAGAAGCCGTTGACGTGGAACAGATCGAGATCACCATCGAGGTCGAAATCGCGCGCACAGGCGCCCCAGCCCCAGCCACCCTCGCGGACGCCAGCCGCTGCGCTGACATCGGTCCATGCGGCGGCCCCGCCGTCGTAGCGGTACAGGCGATTGCCGCTGTGACCCCAGTTGCCATCCGGATCTTCCGGCGTCGTCGGGGTCGGATCGAACACGCTGGTCACGAACCATTCGAGTTGGCCGTCGTTGTCGAAATCGCCGGCAGCGGTGCCCATGCCGTTTTCGTCGTCCGGCACGTCGGCGCTTTCCGGCATCTGGTTGAACCCGCCGTCGCCGATCCCGAACAGCATCGTGCTGGTGCCGAAGTCGCGCGCCCAGAACGCGTCGGCGCTGCCATTGCCGCTGAAGTCGACGAGGCTGGCAGTGAACGAATGATCGCGCGTCGTCGCCATCTCGGCGCAACAGACCATGTCGCTGAAGTCGACGTAACGCCCATCCGTGCCGAGGGCGAGAAAATGTCCACGTACGCTGCTCACCTGACTCATGTCCATGGTCCAGTGCGACAGCACGAGCGCGAGCTCGTCCTCGGCCAGCGGCCAGAACGAGGCCGCGCTCGCACCCCAGGTATCGCGTCCGATGGTCTCGAGCCCGCTGTCGAGATCACGGGTGAAATGACCGGCCCCGTCGTTGCGCCAGATCTCGGGCGGCGCGAGCAGCGCGCCGAGCAGCAGGTCGAGATCGCCATCACCATCGAGATCGATCAGGTAGGCGCCATTGTGAATCTGCGTCTCCGGATTCAGGTGGATCGCGGACAAACCCGACGCCGCGGTGGCATCGCTGAACTGTGCGTGGCCATCGTTCAACAGCACCGACGGTGGCAGCAGTTGCTGGTCATTGCCGATCAAGGCACCACGCAACAGGACGAGATCGATGTCGCCGTCGCGATCGATATCGCCGCCCGCCGCACCGCCCGCCATCATTTCGGGACCGTAGCGAAAACCGGTCGGGAACCCGTGCGTACGTGCGGCACCGCGCGCGACCGAGGCCTCGGTGAATTGAAAGGCGGCCGCGTCTGGCAGCAACATCGAACAGCAGGCAAGCATCACGAGCAGTCGCATTCGGGCATGCTGCCCGCATCGGATGTATTGCGCAACGTCGCATTTGTCCTTGCTGCGGCATGCGGCTATAAGAGGGCCGACACCGAGGAACGACCATGATCCCACACCGACACTGCACGCTGCTCGCGGCCTCGCTGTTCACCCTCGTCGCCGCGGCGCCGGCGTTGGCCATCGATGTCTCGACCGCCGGCCAGAGTGCGCACCACGCCACATCGCAGGCCTACAGTCGTGCCGAGATTCGCGTGCAGGGTCCGAATGGTTATCGCTTCGAACAAGGTGTGGTGACCGGAAACGGCTTCCTGCTGAATACCGCCGGCCTGGCCGACGGCGAGTATCGCTACAGCATCCAGTTCAGCGCACCCTCGCTCGGCAACGGTGCCGGCGCCGGCGCCGGCGGTGCCGACAGCGACGGGCGCCGCCTCGGCACCGCCGCCGGCGCACGCGCGCCTGATCCGGTCGATGGCAGCTTCAGGATCAGTGGCGGACAGGTTGTGCTCAGTCCCGGAACGCAGCAGGCCTCGCGTGGCGACGATGGCAAGACCGTCGCGCCGTCGCTGCGGCCCAAGGACCAGGTCATTCCCGACGACCTGATCGTGCAAGGCTCGGCCTGTATCGGCCTCGACTGCGTCAACAACGAGTCCTTCGGCTTCGACAGCATCCGGATCAAGGAAAACAGCACGCGCATCAAGTTCGACGACACCTCGGTCGGGACGTTTCCGGCCAACGACTGGCAATTGACCGCGAACGACTCATCAGACGGCGGGTTGAACAAGTTTTCCATCGAAGACATCACCGGCTCGCGCGTGCCACTGACCGTCGAAGGCGGTGCAACGACGAACTCGATCTACGTCGATTCGACCGGGCGTATCGGGTTCCGCACCTCGACGCCGGCACTCGATTTGCATGTCAACACCAGCAACACGCCGGGTATTCGCCTGGAGCAGAACAACAGCGGCGGCTTCACGGCGCAGACCTGGGACGTCGCCGGCAACGAAGCGAATTTCTTCGTGCGCGACGTGACCGGCGGCTCGCGGTTGTCGTTCCGGATCCGTCCCGGCGCACCCACGTCCAGCCTCGACATTTCCTCCGATGGCGACGTCGGTGTCGGCACGGGATCGCCCAATGCCAAGCTCGATGTCGCTTCTGCCGTTGCCAGTGCCGACCCGGCCACGATCCAGCTGCGGGTGAGCAATACCCACAGCGACTTCACCACCGCGCCGGACCGCTTCACGGTCGATTCGAACGGCAATGTCAGCGCCCGCGGCAGCATCACCCAGTTGTCTAGCCGCGACGCCAAGACCGATTTCGCCGAGACCGACGCCGATGCAGTGCTGGCCCGGGTCGCAAGGCTGCCGATCACGACTTGGCGCTACAAGGACGCCGACCGCGGCGACCGTCATCTCGGCCCGGTGGCGCAGGATTTCCATGCCGCGTTCGGGCTCGGTCGCGATGACGAGCACGTTGCACCGACCGACCTGGCGGGCGTCGCGCTGGCCGCGATCCAGGCACTCAACGCACAGATCGCCGATCGTGATGCCCGCATCGAGGCGCTGGAGCGGCGCTTGACGACCCTCGAACAGCAACGCACGGAGCGCTGAACATCATGCGCGTGCATGCCGCTGTGCTGTTGGCGCTACTGGCGGCACCGGTTGCGGCCGAGATCGTCGGCGTCCGCGGCAGCGCGGGTGCGCTGGAGATCTACGGCGCCGAGACCGGCACGATCTACGCAAACGGCGTTCCGGCACCCTGCTGCTTCATTGCGACCGGCGCCACTGCGCGCGACGCCGTGAACAACTGGCAATGGATCGGTGCCGTGGATGGCGGCGTCGATGTCCTGTATCGCTTCGACGCCGTGGGTACGCGCACCGCGCTGACCTTGCCGGCGGGCTTCCGCGTCGACGCACTGGCCTTCGATGCGCCACGCAACGAAGTAGTGGCCCTGCTGCGCGACCGCGTCGCGGGCGGATTGTCCGTGCAGCGCCATGCCGCCAGCACCGGCGCAAGCCTGGCCCTGACGCCGGTGGCCTCCGACTGCTGCAGCCTGCGTGCCGGATTGTCGACGTGGTCGCCGCAACGCCGCGGCTTTCTGGTGATCGGACAACGCAGTGGCGATGCCGGCGCAGGCGTGTTCGGGATCGGCTTCGACGGCGTCGTGCAAGCCTTCACGGCACCGGCCGCGGAAACCGTGCAGGCCTTGTCCGTCAACACGGCAAACGGACTGGTCTATGCACTGCGACATGATCAGGCAAGCGCGACATCGACGCTGCACCAGGTCATTCTGGGTGGTTCCAATGCCGCCTTCACCGCGATCGGTGCCGGCGAGTCGGGCTGCTGCTTCGTGCTCGCGGGCACGGCGGTGGTCGACAGCAATCGCTTTCAGGTCTACGCCTACCCGATCGGTTCGGTCATGCCGACCCTGTATCGATTCGATCTCGTATCCGGCGCTGCATCACCGCTGCCGACGACCGCGCCCAGCGCCGGCCTGCACGTGGACGCATCGGTCCCGGTGAACGTGTTTCTGTTCCGCGACGGCTTCGAATAGGCGCGCCCGCGCAAAGCCCGAATTCATCGGCACCACGACATCGCGGAGATGTCGCGAATCGCGACACTGTGGCCCTGTCCATGGAGTCCGCATGTCCCCGCTTCGCCTGTTGTTCTTGGCCATTTCCGGCATCTGTGTGGGCCACGTGTCCGCGACCGAATTGATGTTGCCGGGCGATTACCATGGCGACGAAATCAGCGCGCGCGACGGCGATACCTGGTTCGCGCTGGTGCAGGACGAACATGGCAGCACGCGGCTTCAACCGCGCAGTGTCGCGATCGAAGCGGTCAATGATCCGGTGCTCGATGATGAGACCGGTGCCAGCGGCAAGCGCGTCGGTGCCGCGCATGACGACGTGCTGTTCTACCTGCGCGATCTGCCCGGCGCGGCGTCGGGCACGGTGGCAACGGCCTATTCGGCGAACGGTGATCCCTTGTCACTGGCCGGACTTGATCATGCCTTCCACTTGTTCGGACAAGGCGCGGGCCGCTTGTGGATGTCCTGCAGCGTAGGCAATGACGTCCGCGAATGCGCGTTGCAGCTCTCCCGGGGCAGCCGCGACCAGGTGCTCGGTACCTGGTCGGCCAGCACTGCGGCCGGCGAATCGCAACTGATGCTGGGCTCGGATGCGTGGCCGCACCTGCGCTGGGCCGGCGATGTCGATCGGGACGGCCAACTGGATCTCCTGATCGACATGACCGATCACTACAACGTCTCGGCACCGACGCTGTTTCTCTCGTCGCAAGCGAAGGATGGCGAACTGGTTGGCGCCGCGGCCGTGCTCCGCTCCGTCGGTTGCTAGCGCCGATTCGCGCTCAGAAGCCGTCGCGCAGGAAACCGCCGTCGACCGCGACGGTTTCGCCGGTGACGTAGGACGACGCCGGCAGGCACAGGAACGCAATGACCGACGCGACTTCCTCCGGCTCGCCGATGCGGCCCATCGGCGTATGCGCAAGCACCTCGTCGAGATAGTCCGGATGCGCGAGCTTGGCCTCCGTGCGCTGGGTGCGGATGTACCAGGGCGCGACGGCGTTGACGCGAATCCCGTCGGCAGCCCATTCGATCGCGAGATTTCTCGTCAGCTGGGTGATCGCGGCCTTGCTCATGCCGTAGGGCGAACCGGTGCGCACCGCGGTCATGCCCGAGACCGAGCCGACGTTGACGATCGCGCTCTCGCCGTGGCGCACCAGCAGGGGCTGCGCCATGCGGCAGATTTCGAACGCCGTCATCACGTTCAGTTCGAAGATGTGCCGGACTTCGTCGAGCGCATAGTCGAGCGTGGCGCGCGTGGTGTTGCCGCCGACGTTGTTGATCAGGACGTCAAGGCCGCGCCCGAGGTCGTTGATCCAGTCGAACAAGTCGAGACGTTGCTCGGCCTCGGCCAGATCCGCCGCGAACGCGAGCACGCGCTGCTTCGGATACAAGGCTTCGAGTTCGGCGCGCCGCGCTTCCAGCACATCGCCGTCGCGCGCGACCATCAACACATCGGCGCCCAGCGACGCCAGTTCGCGCGCAGTCGCGAGCCCGATGCCCCGACTCGCGCCGGTGATCAATGCGATCTTTCCGTCCAGCCGCCAGCGCGCATTCATGGCATCGGTTCTCCCGCTAGGATCGGCACATTATCGCTGCCGAGGCACTGCCATGCGCATCATCGCCCTCACCCTCACCCTCGCTGCCGCCTGCGGCCTGACCGCCTGCAGCACCGAAGCCCCGCCGGCCGATCCGTCGGTACAGGCCGAACGCGCCGACCCCAAGGGCAATCCGCTCGAAGGCACGGTGCTGGACGCGCAAGGCGAAGCTCTGAAGAAGGCCCGCGGTCTCGAAGATCAGATGGCCGCGGATGCCGAACAACGTCGCAAAGAGATCGACGCTCAGGCTCAGTGATTGCGACGCGGCGTCGATCGACGCCAGCGCCGCAGCGGGTCGAGATCGTCGAAGTGATGCTTGTGCCGCAGCGCAGGCGCTTCGATGAGGTGCCAGGACAGCATCGCCAGCGGCAACGTGAACACGAACGCGGTGGCGAACAGCGGCAACGGCGTGATGTCGGGAAACAGCGTGATCAACGATTGCTGGATCGGCGCGCCGTACAGGAACAGGCCGTAGGAATAGTCGAACTTCGGCAGCTTCAGTACCGGCAGCGCATAAGCGACATAAAGCGCCAGATAGACGCAGGCCACGATCAGCAGGCTGGCACCGAAGCGCGTCTGCACGCAGCCGATGGCGACCAGCCAGAGCGGCACGAGGACACGCGCCGACAAGGGCACTACGTCGCGCCAAAGTGCGGCGAGCGCACCCAGCAGGAAGAGTTGGGTGATGGCTGGCGATGTGGTCAGGTGCGCCAGCGGCCATCCGTGCCGACGCAGACTGTCGGCGATCAGCAATGCGGCCACGACAGTGAACAGCCGGCGATGCCGGAACAGTCCAAACAAGGCCAGCACGCCGAAGAGGGAATACCAGCGGATTTCGGCACCGAGCGACCACAACGAACCGTTGACCAATCCAGACAGCGGTTGGTCGACGAAGACACCGGGCAAGTCCCACTGCAGCGAGATCAGCATCCCGTTGGACGTGAAGTAGGACCACGTGCGCGGATGCGCGAGGTAGTCGGACAGCGGCAAGGTCGTGAACGTCGCGCCGATCGCGAACACCGACACCAACAGACACGCGGCATACGCCGGATACACGCGCAATGCACGATGCCAGGCGTAGCGCGGCAGGGCATCGTTGCGACACAAGGCAAGCGTGATCAGGAAACCGCTGATCGCGAAGAACAGGTAGACGCCGAAACGACCGCTGTCGAATCCCGCCAGCGCGCGCGCCAACGGCTCCGTCGCACGATCGAGATAGGACCAGCTGTGCGCCCACAGCACCATGAGCGCGGCGACATGGCGCAGCCCGATGAAGTTGTCGCCGTCGCGCGCGGCGGCTGCGGCGATTGTTCGCATGGGCTGCCTGCGCGACCGTTCCGGGGATATCCGGAACGGTCGCGCGGTCGGATCAGCGAATCGCCTTGCCGTCGGCGTCGAGCACCTTGACCTCGCCGAGATTCAGGGCACGGATGCCGGCCTCGATCTTGGACAGGTCGCCGACCACGACCCAGGTCAGCGCATCGGGCTGGAAGTACTTCTGCGCTGCCGCGGCGATGTCCTTGTCGTTCTGCGCTTCGATGCTCGCCTTCAGCGTCTGCACGTAGTCATCCGGACGGCCGTAGACGACGATATCGGTGATCGCGCCGAGCACGGCGGCCGCGGTTTCGAACGAACCCGGCAGGCTGCGCACGTCGCTGGTCTTGATCTTCTGGATCTCCTCGGCGGTCGGCGGACGCGCGCCCGCGAACTCGACGAACTCGCGCTGCAGTTCCTGGATCGACTCGATGGTCTTGTCCGACTGCACGCCGGCCGACGTCATCAACGGACGCTGTCCGAGCGCACCACTGGTGTACGAATACGCACCGTAGGCCCAGTGCTTGTCCTCGCGCAGGTTCATGTTGATGCGCGCGGTGAACTCGCCACCGAACACCGAATTCGCGGTCTGCATCACCTGACGGTCCGCGGCCTTGCTCGATGGAATCAGCTGGCCGGCCAGGATCACCGACTGCTCGGCATTCGGCTTGTCGATCAGGAACACCCGCGGCTTCGTCTGCACCGCCACTTCCGCGATGTTCTTGTCCGGGCGCTTCATCTTGTCGTACAGCCAGTCGCCGAAGACGCGATCGAGCTGGCTGCTGATCTCGGCCATCGTGGTGTCGCCGACGACGATGATGCGGGCATTGTTGGCGCGCACGAAGTCGCGATGGAAGGCGGCCAGGTCGTCGGGCGTGAGTGCCGCGATCGAGGCCTCGGTGCCGGAACCGGTCAGCGGGATCGCGTAGGCATGACCTTCGCCGTACAGCAGCGGCGGCAGCACGCGCATGCCGAGTGCATTCGGGCTGGTCTTCTCCTGAGCAATCTGGGCCATCCACTGGCCTTTCACCCGATCCATTTCCTTGCCGTCGAACTTGGGATTGCGCACGACATCGGCGAACAGATCCAGCGAACCAGCGAGTTCGCTCTTCAGTGCCGACAGCGTTGCACCGGACACGTCCAGCGAGTTGTAGGCGCCGATCTGCGCGCCGAGTTCTTCGCTGCGTGCAGCAATCGCCACGGCATCGCGGGTCCGGGTGCCTTCGTCGAGCATGTTCATCGCGAAGCTGGCCGTGCCGAGCTTGCGGCCCTGGTCGGCGGCATAGCCGGCGTCGAAGATCATGCGCATCTGAACCACCGGCACTTCATGGCGCTCGGCGAGCACCACTTCGATGCCGTTCTTCAGCCTGCCGCGCTGGAGGTTCGGGAAGGCGAGGTCGGGGAAACTCGACGTCTCGGGCACGCCCTTGGCGCGATCGACCTGGGCGGTGCCGGCCTTGACCTCGGCGAACGGCGAGATCGTCAAGGTGTAGTGATTCGGCGTCAGCCATTCTTGCGCGACCGCACGAATGCTGGCCGGCGTGGCTGCCGCCATGTTCGCGAGCGAGGTCTTGTAGCAATCCGGATCGTGCGCATAGGTCGCGCATTCGGCCAGCAGGTCGGCCTTGCCCCCAAAGCCGCCGATGCGTTCGGCGCCGCGGATCACGCCCGCCTCGATGGCGACGCGCGCACGCTTGATCTCCTCGACGGTCGGGCCTTCGGCCACCAGTTTCGCGAGCTCCTCGTCGATGATCGCTTCGACCCGGGCGGCATCCACGCCCGGCTTCAGGTCGGCCTGGATCATGAACAGGCCGGCGATCTCCAGCCCGTACTGGAACGATGCCACGCTGCTCACCAACTGGTCCTTCAGCACCAGACGCTGGACCAGGCGCGAGGTCTTCCCCTGGCCGAGCACGCGCGCGAACAGTCCGAGTTCGTCCGACGAACGCGCGACGGCCGGCGGCGCCACCCAGGCGCGGATGATGCGCGTCTGTGCGACACGGTCCTGCATTTCGTCCCGCGCCGGCGCCGTCAACTTCGGGGCCCAGACATCGCGCTTGGTCAGCGGGCCTCCCGGCGGGATGTCGCCGAAGTACTGCTCGACTTTCTTCCGCGCGGTCGTCGCGTCGATGTCGCCCGCGAGCACCAGCACCGTGTTCGACGGGCCATACCAGGTCTTGAACCATTCCTTGACGTCGTCGAGGCTGGCCGCGTTGAGGTCGGCCATCGAGCCGATCGGCTCCCAGCGATACGGGTGGCCTTCCGGGAACACGCCCTCGAGCACCGAGTAGAACGTCTTGCCGTAAGGCGCGTTGTCACCCTGGCGCTTCTCGTTCTGGACCACGCCACGCTGTTCGTCCAAGACCTTCTGGTCGATCGCGCCGAGCAGATGGCCCATGCGGTCGGACTCCATCCACAGGGCTGTATCGAGCGCCGTGGTGGGTACATTCTGGAAATAGTTGGTGCGGTCGAAATCGGTGGTGCCGTTCTGGTCGGTGGCACCGACCTTTTCGAAGGGCTTGAAGAATTCGTCCTTGTAGTTCTCCGAGCCCTGGAACATCAGGTGCTCGAACAGGTGCGCGAATCCGGTGCGCCCGGGCTGTTCGTTCTTGGACCCGACGTGGTACCAGAGATTCACGGCGACGATCGGCGCCTTGTGGTCCTCGTGCACGATCACGGTCAAGCCGTTGTCGAGCTTGAACTGCGTAAACGGAATGTCGATCGGCGCCTTGTAATCGGCAGCGACCGGGGCAGCGGCAAGCACGGCGGCAAGCCCGAAGGCGAGTCGGTTCAGGGTCATGGATAGTCCTTGGAGATCGGAGTCGCGCGGCACGGCCGCGGCGGGCTCGGCATCGTGCCGGGATTGTGGGGAATTGTCATCTTGCGACGAAACGGAACGATCGTCCTTGGCATGCACGGCGTCCGCAAACTCCGGCCAATGCAATAGAAGCACTGACGATACTGAAGACGTATATACTATTTCAGTACCTTTCGAGTGTGGATCTCATCATGTCCAAAGAAGCCGTGTTCACGATGAAGCTGGAACCTGAGCTTCGCGCCGACTTCATGGCCGAAGCGGCCAATGAAGACCGGCCCGCTTCCCAGATCATGCGCGAGTTGATGCGCGGTTACCTCGACCAACGCCGTCAAGCGCGTGAATATGACGTCTACTTGCGACTCAAGGTGGACGCCGGGCGCGCATCGATGCGAGCAGGACGTGGCCGGTCGAACGAGGATGTTGAAGCTGCGTTCGCTGCCCGTCGCAATCAGGCGGTGGACTCGGCGTGATCGTCATTTGGACGCGCGAAGCCGAGCAAGATCGCGTCGAGATCTGGGACTTCATCGCAAGCAACGATTCTCGTGCCGCCGTCCGCATGGATGAGCGTTTCAGCGATGCAGCCAGCCGGTTGGCGGGGCATCCGCACATGGGCAAGGCGGGAAACATCGCGGGAACGCGCGAACTGACGCCTCACGAGCACTATCGCCTCGTCTATGAAATCGACGGGAACACGGTGTGGGTGCTTGCCCTCGTGCATACTGCCCGCCAATCGCCGCCGATACGAGACTGAACGATGTCGACGAACGGCATCGATTCGGAGCGCATCACAGCGCCTCAGAACGGCAGGTTGAGATTCGGGTCGACCGCCAGCAACTGGCTGCGGAAACTGTCCTGAATGCGGTCGAGCCCAATCTTGTTCAGGGCGTCAAAGCGCAGCACCAGACAGGGCGTCGTGTTCGAACAACGCACCAGACCGAAGCCGTCCTTGTAGTCGGCGCGCACGCCATCGATGGTCGTGACCTTGGCGCCCGGGAATTTGGCGCGCTCGCGGAACCTTTCGATGAAAGCGTAGTGGTCGCCCTCGGCCATCGGAATCTTGAGTTCGGGCGTGCTGACGCCCTTGGGCAAGGTCGCGAACACCGCTTCCGGGGTCTCGTCGCGCTGCGCCAGGATTTCCATCAGGCGCGCCGCCGCATAGATGCCGTCGTCGAAACCGTACCAGCGTTCGCCGAAGAAGAAGTGGCCGCTCATCTCGCCGGCCAGTGCGGAATCCTCCTCGCGCATCTTGGCCTTGATCAGCGAATGCCCGGTCTTCCACATCACCGGACTGCCGCCGTTGCGCAGGATGTGCTCGGACAACTGCCCGGTGCATTTCACGTCGTAGATGATGGCGGCGCCGGGGTTTCGGGTCAGCACGTCTTCGGCGAACAGCATCAGCAGGCGGTCGGGGTAGATCACTTCGCCGGTCTTCGTGACCACGCCGAGGCGGTCGCCATCGCCATCGAAGGCGAGACCGAGGTCGGCACCGTATTGCTTGATGGCGATCTTCAGGTCGTCGAGGTTGTGCAGGTCGGACGGGTCCGGATGATGGTTCGGGAAACGCCCGTCGACGTCGCAGTACAGCGGCATCACTTCGCAACCGATACCTTCCAGCACCGCGGGCGCAAACGCGCCGGCGATGCCGTTGCCGGCGTCGACGACGATCTTCATGCGCCGTGTCGCCTGTACATCCGAAATGATGCGGTCGTTGTAGTCGGCCTTCACGTCGACCGAACTGACGCCGCCATTGCCGTGCGCGAGACGTCCTTCGACGATGCGCGCGAAGATGTCCTGGATCGCTTCTTCGGCAAGGGTCTGGCCACCGACGACGATCTTGAAGCCGTTGTAATCAGGCGGGTTGTGGCTGCCGGTCACCATCACGCCGTTGCCGGTGTTGAGATGATGGGTCGCGAAGTACAGCACCGGCGTCGGCGCGGCTCCGATGTCGATGACATCGCAACCGGCCATGCGCAGGCCTCGGATCAGGGCTTGCGAGAGGTCCGGTCCGGACAGGCGGCCGTCGCGGGCGACGCAGACTTCGGTCATGCCGCGCTCGCGCACGATCGATCCGATCGACTGGCCGATCAATTGCGCGGTGCCGGCCGTCAGGTTCTGGTCGACGATGCCGCGGATGTCGTAGGCGCGGAACATGCTGCGATCGAGTGCACCGGCCGGCGCCGGCTTGGTCGACTGCTCCACCCGCGCGGCCTCCACGGCGGCCTGCTCGGCAGTCACCGCGGCATCCTTGGCTGCGGCATTGGCGGCCAGTTTTTCCTGCACCTGCTCCATCGTCGCGCGCTGCTTGGGTGCAGCCATCACCTCGCCATCGGGCAATGCGTCGAGCTTCGGCAAACGCTGACGCAGGAAGATCAGCCCACCGACGCCCGCCAGAGCAAGCAGACCTTGCAGCAACAGCGAGGTTGAACCGCGTTCCTCGAACAGGCCGAGCACGGTGCCGATGCGGAACAGGCTCGGCACCCGAGTTGCGATCATCAGCAATGATCCGGGCACCGGCTCGATCAGGTCAGGCATGTCGGCCGCGCCATCGCCACGATCGAAGCTGAGCACCGCACCTGCCGACTTCTCGGACTTGCCTTGCCTCAGTTCAAGCCGCCCACCCTGCACGGCCGCCGCGTCCATTTGCTGCTGCACCACGTCGAGCGGCAAAAGTGCGTAGATGTAGCCGATGATCGTCTCGCCGTTGCGGATCGGTTGCGCCAGCGCCAGGCATTGCGCATCGGCGCCGCAGGCATGCACCTGGACGCGGGCACCCTGCTCCGACTCGCGCGACTCGGCGAGGATGTCGGCCTTCGCATAGCCGAACTTGGCGAGGTCGGCCTCGATCAGATCGGGCAGCGAGGCATCATGGAATTCGGCGTCGACCAGTTCCGGGATCAGGCTGCGCAAGCGTTGCTCGGCACGCATCTGCGCGGCGCTGTCGAAGCCGGTCACGGCCAGGGTCAGTTCGGTGTCCTTGGCCGCCGCAGCCACACGATCCGCCTGCTTGCGCACTTCCGCGCCAATCGACTGGACCAGGGTCGCGCGGGCTTCCGTCAGGGCGGCCGCCGTCGATTCTTCGCGGCCGCGCTGCACACCGTCGAACAGCGAGATCACGGCCAGCACCAGCGCCAGGCCGACGCCCGCGGTGATGCCGAGACGTTGCGCATCCAGCGGCGCCTGCTGGCGCTCCATCGCAGCCTGCAGCGCCGTCCTCTTGCCCAAACCCAGTGCGAGCTTCATTCCTGCATTGCTCCGTCATTGCCTGCCGGTATGGCCGAAGCCGCCGGCGCCGCGATCGCTCGCGACGAATTCATCCACGAGATTCAGCTCGGCACGCACGATCGGCACCAGCACGAGCTGGGCCAGGCGATCGCCGGGCTGGATGGTAAAGGCCGCCTGCGATCGGTTCCACACCGACAGCATCAGCGGTCCCTGGTAGTCCGCATCGATCAGCCCGACCAGATTGCCGAGCACGATGCCATTCTTATGACCGAGACCCGAGCGCGGCAGGATCACCGCCGCCAGGCCCGGATCACCGATATGGATGGCGATGCCGCTGGACACCAGCGCGGTCGCGCCCGCTTCCAAGGTCATCGGCGCGTCGAGCATGGCGCGCAGGTCCATGCCGGCCGATGCCGGGGTCGCGTATTCCGGCAGCGGAAACTCGCGGCCGATGCGTGCGTCGAGAATGCGCACGTCGAGGCGATGCCTCATGGCGCTGCTCCGAGACGTTGCGCGATCAGTTCGATCAGCTGCCGCGCCAGTTCGGTCTTCGGTGCCTGCGGCCAATGCCATTCGCCGTCCGCAGCGACCACATCCAGCGCGTTGTCGGTGCGTTCGAAGCCGCAATCGGCACCGACGCGGTTTGCGCAGACCAGGTCGACGCGCTTGCGCACCAACTTGCCGCGCGCGTTCTCGACCACGTTCTCGGTTTCCGCCGCGAACGCGACGACCAGCGTCGGCCGCTGCGCATGCTGGGCGATGTCGGCGACGATGTCCGGGTTCGGCACCAGCTGCAGGGTCAGCGCCTCGGCACTGCGTTTGATCTTTTGCGTGGCCGGCGCGGCGATGCGGTAGTCGGCGACTGCCGCAGTGGCGATGAACACGTCCGCCGGCAGTGCGTCCAGCACCGCGACATGCATGTCGCGCGCACTGCGCACGTCGACCCGACGCACGCCGCGCGGCGTCACCAGATCGACCGGGCCGGCGATCAGGGTCACGTCGGCGCCGGCCATCGCGGCCGCTTCGGCGATCGCGAATCCCATGCGTCCGGAGGAACGATTGCCGATGAAGCGCACCGGATCGATGTCCTCGAAGGTCGGGCCGGCATTGACCAGCAGCTTGCGTCCGGCGAGCCGCTGGGTCGCTGATCGCAGCGTCGCCAGTGCCGCCACCAGTTGCAGCGGTTCAAGCATGCGCCCGGCCCCCACTTCACCGCAGGCCTGATC
The DNA here is from genome assembly GCA_016721845.1 of Lysobacterales bacterium. Classification (NCBI taxonomy): domain Bacteria; kingdom Pseudomonadati; phylum Pseudomonadota; class Gammaproteobacteria; order Lysobacterales; species Lysobacterales bacterium. Next base: position 325,851 of record JADKHK010000005.1, on the reverse strand, counting down.
GCCGCTGTCCGGTCCGAAGACCGCGACGCCGCGCGACTGCAGCTGCGCGATGTTGGCCTGGGTCGCGGCCTTGGCCCACATCACCCGGTTCATCGCCGGGGCGATCGCCAGCGGCGCCTCGCTGGCCAGGCACAGCGTGCTGAGCAAGTCGTCGGCCTGGCCCTGGGCCAAACGCGCGATCAGGTCGGCCGAGGCCGGTGCCACCAGGATGAGATCAGCCCAGCGCGCCAGCTCGATATGGCCCATGGCCGCCTCGGCCGCTTCATCCCACAAGGAGTGCCGCACGGCGCGCCCCGACACGGCCTGAAAGGTCTGCGCGGTGACGAAGCGCGCCGCGTTCTCGGTGAGCACGACCTGGACCTCGGCGCCGGCGTCGCGCAGGCGCCGCACCAGGTCGGCCGATTTGTACGCGGCAATGCCGCCGCTGACGCCGAGCAGGCAGCGCAGCCCTTGAAGTGTTCCAGCCACGGAGGAGTCCGATGCGAAATTGCGAGCAATCCTAGCCGAATCGGCGCCCGTGGCCGATGCCCGAACCATGGCCGGCCGCGAAAATGCGGCCCCCAATGGATGAATCCTCGATGCGCCTTGCCGACCTCGCCCCCGCCGACCGTCCCCGCGAACGCCTGCTGCAACTTGGCCCGGACGCGCTGTCCGACGCCGAACTGCTGGCGCTGTTCCTGCGCACCGGTCAGCGCGGCGAAGACGTGCTCGCATTCGCAACCCGCGTCCTGCGTGACGCCGACGGGCTCGCCGGGCTGTTCGTGCACGAGGGCCGGGCGCTCGCCGACATCCGCGGCATCGGCCCGGCCAAGCGCGCCGAGCTGCGCGCCGTGATCACCCTGGCGCAACGCTATCTCGCCAGCGCGTTGACCCGACCCGATGCGGTCCGTGATCCGGCCGCCGCGGCCGACTATTTCGCCCTGAGCCTGCGCGATCGACCCCAGGAAGTGTTCGCCGCCGCGTTCCTGGATGCGCGCCATCGCATCGTCGCATTCGAGGACTTGTTCCACGGCACCCTGGATGGCGCCAGCGTGCACCCGCGCGAGGTCGTGCGACGCGCCATCCACCACCGTGCCGCGGCGGTGATCGTGGCGCACAATCATCCCAGCGGCGTCGCCGAACCGAGCGCCGCCGACATCGCGGTAACCCGACGCCTGCGCGAAGCCTTGGCTCTGGTCGACGTCCGCCTGCTCGATCATTTCATCGTCGGCGAGGGCCGGCCGCTGTCATTGGCGGCGCGCGGGTACCTGTGAGCCCGCGCCCCTTACGCCTCGTGCGCTGCGGCACCTATACTCGGCCGCATACCCGGGGAGGGGCATGCGCCCAAGGCCGTGATCGAAGGTTTGCAGGACAGTTTTCCGGCTGACGCGATCGAGATCCGCTTGCAGGATCCCGGCGAAGCCTTGCGCCTGATCGGCGAGCGCCGTCCGGACGTGCTGGCGCTGTTCGCGAGTCGTCGCGCCCTGCTCGCGGAAAACTTCGGTGATGCCATCGCCCGCGCCTGGGATCGCGCCGAACGCGCGCTGGCGCTGAGTCTGGTGCGCCTGGCCGTGCGCCACGGCCGCTTCGGCAACGACTACCACGACTATCACAACGAGATGCACGCGCTCGAGATCCTCGACCGCCGTATCGGCCGCGTCATGCGCGAGGCTGGCCCGCATACCCTGTCCGGCATGGACTGGATCGCGCTCAGCCTGTTCGCGAGCTGCCACGACCTGCGCCAGCGCGAGGTCGTCGACACCGGCCACCCGGTCGGCAGCAACGAAGCCGCGAGCATCGCCGAGACGCAGCGCATCCTCGATCATTGCGGCTTCGACCGCAGCCACGACCGCGCGCTGTATCTGGCGCTGGAAGTCATGATCGCCGGCAGCACCTTCGACGCGCGCCCGCAGCCGGTCGACCGCCGCGCCTACAACACCGCCGAGGTCATCCACGCTGGCGGGCCGCTGGCGCCGCACCTGGGCCGCGAAATGGAACGCATGACGCCGGGATGGCGCACGGCGCCGGATGTCGAACGCGCGCTCGAGCTGGCGCTGCTGGCCTCCGATCTCGATACCGCGAATGTCGGCGAAAGCTTCATCGAGCTCAGCGACAGTTCCGCGCGCCTGGCCGGCGAGCGTGAAATGCGCGCCGGGCGCCCACTCGATTCGGTCGAATCCGGTGCACCGATGCTCGGCTTCGTGACCGGCGGACAAGAGCGCTACTTCTTCGAACTGCATCGTTTCTGTTCGCCGCTCGGCGAACGCATCTACGCCGCCGGCAAGGCTGCGAATGCCGACAAGGTACGCGAAATGTCGCTGCGCCTGCGCGCCGAATTCGCTGCGCGCGCCAAGGACAGCTACAGCGGCGCCGACGTGCTGCGCGCACAGCAACGTGTGGCGTGGGACCTACAATAACCAGAAGCAAACGATCGCCACCGCCGTCGGTGCGAGTGCCGCGACGAACAATCCGAGCGGACTGATCGACTCTTCGTCGAACTTGACGCGCAGGATCGAGAATCCGGCCGGATTCGGCGCATTCGCGATCACCGTCAAACCGCCGCCAGTGACTGCGCCGGCGACCAGTGCGTACTTGAACTCGGCCGACAGCCCCTCCACGAGCGAACCCAGATAGGTCAACGCCGCGTTGTCGGTGATCGCGGTCAGCGCGGTCGCGCCGAAGTACACCTGGTCCGGGCTCATCTGGGTCAGTAGCGGCTGCAACCACCAGCGCTGCAAACCGCCGAGGACCACCAGACCGGCGAGGAAGAACGCGACCAGCAGGGCCTCGCGCAGCAGCAGCTTGTTCTGGTGCTGCGGATAGGCCTCGGCAATGGCGAGGAACAGCAGCAACAGGCCGAGGAAGACCGGCGCTTCGTGCGCGAACACGACCACGCCAGTCAGCAAGGCAAGGTGCCAGAACACCAGCAAGCCGGGCACGCGCGCCGTTGCTGCGGCCGCGGCATCCAGCTTCAACACGCCGAGTTCGCGCCGGAACACGAAGGTCAACAGCGCGGCATTGACCACGACCGCGATCGCCGCGCGCCAGCCGAAGTGGGTCAGCATGAAGCCGATGTCCCAGCCCCAGGTGTTCGCGACCATCAGCACCGGCGGCGCCGCGTAGGGCGTCATCACGCCGCCGATCGAGACGTTCACGAACAACACGCCGAGCGCGGCGTATTTCAGGCGATTGCTGATCGGCTGCGCGTAGTAGCCGTCGCGCAGGATCAGTGCAGCGAGGGTCATCGCCGCCGGCTCGGTGATGAAGGAGCCGAGCAACGGCACCAGACTCAGGGTCACGAAGAAATAGGCGGTCGCACGTGGTGCCGGTACGACGCGCGCGAGCAGCGCCACCAGTCCCTGCGATACCTGCAGCACGGCGCGACTCGCAGCCACCACCATGATCGCGAACACGAACAGCGGCTCGGTGAAATTCAGCCCATCGACGTAATGCAGGGCCGCCGGCTTGCCCTGCAGCACGATGAACGTGGCGAACAGCAGCATCGCCCAGAAGCCGAACACCACCTCGACTTCGCCGAGCAGGTGGAAGATGCCGGCGTGCGCGGGTTTCACATGCGACAGATGATCGAAGAACTTGGTCGAGAACGTGTGCAGCACGGCGAGTGCGAACAGTCCGGTACCGATCCATTCCATCGTCATTGTCGTCCTCCTCGGTCGTGCGGAAGGCGGATTCTAGCGACGACGCATCAACTTCCGGCCGGATCGAGACGACGGTCGAGATAGGCGAAGGCACGCGCGTCCTCGGACTGGGCCAGCCAGAACAGCGCGCGACTGCGCAGGTCGCGATCCAGTCGACGGTCCTCGACCAGCGTGATCAGCGCATCGACACCGGCCGCGCCCGGCATCTGCGACAGCACGAAGACCAGGTGCTCGCGCAGCTCGGCATCGGCCTTCGGCAAGGCCTCGCGCACCAGCGGTTCAACGCGGACACCCAGACGTTGCCCCAGCCAGAACCAGGCGTCACGACGCTCGTCGCGGGCACCGGCGCGGCTGCGTTGCTTCAGCCAGTCGAGCGCCGGTTCACCGAGATGCAGCGCCACCGCCACCAGTCGGTCCTGCACGGCACGCTGGCTGTCCGAGATCGGGCCGAGCAGGCGCGACAGGCTGGCTGATGCCTCCAGCGCGCCGAGTTCGCGCACCGGCGACGTGGTCTGCACCGCACACGCGCCGTCGTAGACACGCACGGCGGCCAGCACGCCGGCGTCATAACGTGCATAGACCTGTACGGTGTCGCTGCGCGGCGCGCCATCGACACTGCCGTAAATGTCGTTGCCGCCCTCGAGCTTGCAGGTCGACGACTGCAGGGCGCCCGCATGCCGCGTCGCGCAGCAGAATGCCGGCGCGTCGGGCAGCGCCGCCGTGGTCCAGCGCAGCCATTCCGCCGCCGATGCCGAACCCGCGAGCGCGAGCGTCCACAGCGCGATCCAGGATGCCCGGCGCCTCATGGCGATTTTCCGTCGAGCGCAGCATCGATCGCCTCGAACGCGGCATCGCCGCCGATCGTCGTCAGTGTCTGCAACAATTCGCGCTTGCGCTCGGGCTTCGTCTCGGCGCGGTACAGGGCGAGCAGGCCCTGTTCGTCGCCGGAGACCATGAGGCCCTGCAGCGCGGCGTCGCGGATCTCTTCGGTCGTGGCCTTGCGATAGAAATCCTGCAACGCCTCGCGCGCCCGCACGTCGCCCAGGATGCCGAGTTGCGCGATCGCATCGCGCTGCACCTTGGGATCGGCAGGATCGCGGGCGAGCGCGATCAGGCCTTCGAAGTCGTTCGAGATCGCGAATGCGTCGACGAGATTGCGCGCATGCACGCCGGACTTGGCCAGTGCACGCAGTTCGTCGCGGCCGCCGGCCACACCCAGCATCTGGATCGCACGGCTCGCCTCGCCCTCGTCCTTGGCCTGCAGTGCGATCTCGTAAAGACCTTTGCGGTCGTTGGCGATCATCAGCGACTCGAGCACGGCATCGCGCACAGCGGCATCGCCGTCTGGATACAGTGTCTTCAAGGTCGCGAGACTGTCGGCATCACCGCGGATGCCGAGCGCCCGCACCGCCTGCATGCGCACATTGCCCTGACCATGCTGCGCCGTCTGCTTCAACAAGGCCGCGGCGTCGCTGCCGTCGATCTGCGCCAAGACGAAGACCGCGCGCTCCTTGACGCGATCGGTCTGCTGACCCGCGAGCACCTTGCGCACCAGCGGCAGGGCACGCTCCGGCGGCGCCGCCATCAGGCCGCGCAGCGCCGCGATCGCCAACGCATCGGCGTCGCTGACGGGCTCCGCGTCCTCATCGACCGGCACCAGATGGCGCGCCTGCTTGGCTTCGACCGCGGCGCGCTCCGACGCCAGGCGCGCCGCATCGGAGGCGAGCTTCGCAGCATTGGCCTGTGCACGCGCGACTTCCGCGACATGGGCCGTGGCCGCCGCGGACGGCGCACCCTGCGCGATGCAAGCCAGCGGCATGCTCAGGCACAGGGCCAAGGTCAGGGACAAGGCATTCGGTTTCATGTCGGGTTCCTCGATTCGGATTCAGATGCCGGATGGCGAAGGCTTGGATGGGGAGGCCGCGAGCTTGGTTTGCATCACCGACCATTCGAAGGCGAGTTGATCGCGCTCCGCACGCGATGCCGTCGGCGCGTCGTTGGCGAGGTCGCGCAGCAGCGGTTCAAAGGCGCGCAGCGTGCGTGCGAGTTGCGCATCGCCGGCCGCATCGGCGGCTTGTGCCAGCGCACGTTGATCGTCGATCCAGCGCTGCACCAGGGCGCGTCGCGTCGCATCGTCGGCCTGCTCGGACCATGCCGACAGACCGGCGCCGGCTTCAGCCAGATGCACGCGCACGCTGCGCGCGATGCGCGCCTCGTCGCCGCGCTGCGAAGCCGCGACCGGTGTCGGCGTCGCGATCGGCGGATCGACTTCGGTCTTGCGCCATTGCGGTCCGACGATCGCGAGTGCGCCGACACCTGCGGCCAGCGCCAGCGGCACGAACCAGCGTGGTCGCGCGCGTTGCTTCGACGCGTCATCGCGGATGGCACGCGCCCAGCGCGCCTGCAGCACGGCATCGATCTGTGGCTCGGGCACATGACCGAAGCGCGCCAGTTCGGCGACCAGACGCGCATACCGCGCACCGAGCGCGGCGTCGCGGGCCAGCGCATCGGCGATCTCGTGTCGACGCGTGTCGTCGAGGCCATCCTGCCAGTGGAACAGCAGCAGATCGTCATCGGAAATCATCGGGAATCCTCCTGCCAATGCGCAAGTTCGCCGCGCAGCTTGCCGACGCCGCGAAACAGCGCCTGCTTGATACTGTTGATGCTGCGATCGAGATGCGTCGCGATCTCGTCGAGCTTCCATTGTTCGATGTGCTTGAGCACGAAGCAGACGCGTTCCATCTCGGTCAGCCGCGCCATCGCCGCACCGGTGTCGACACCGAAGGCGGTACGCAGATGCATTTTCGCCGGATCATCGCTGCCGGGTGTGTCGTATTCGGGTGCATCGACGTCGAGATCCGCCATCGGCCCGCGCCGCCGCACCAGTTCCAGCGCCGCGTTGATGGCAATGCGATGCAACCAGGTGTCACGCTCGGCTTCGCCGCGAAACTGGTCGCGCGCGCGCCAGGCCTTCAGCAACGCCTCCTGCACCGCGTCCTCGGCCAGCGCCGGATCGCGCGTGATGCGCAGGCAGGCCGCCTGCATGCGCGCGCCGCGGCGGGCGATCAGGTCACGGAATTCGTCCTCGGGTCGCGGCGAGGTCCGCATGAAACCGGTCAGCATGCGCATGGGATGGCGACCGGGCAGAATCGGTTAGCTTTCCCGACGCCGCGCTTTCAACTGCGCCCTCAGGCTGTCGATCGACACCGCGGCGATGTCGGTGCCGCCGCGGCGGCGCGGCTGCGAGGCATCGGGCGCCAGGGCCTGGGCGTAGACGACTTCGTAGCTGGCTCGATACCGGCCATCGTCACCGCGGAAGCCTTCGTAGGCGGCGAGCAGGGTCGCGAGCTTGCGCTTGCCGGTGAGGCCACGGGCGCGCTCGGCGTCCGCGTTGCCGGCACCGATGCCCTTGAGTTCGCGCATCAGGATCTTCGGGTCGGAGTAACGCAGGTCGTAATGCTCGACGTCGAGCATCGGATCGCGGAAACCGGCGGCAAGCAGGCGGTCGCCGACGTCGTGCATGTCGATGAAGACATTGACGTGCGGGTCGTCGTCGACCGCGGCCCAGCTCTGGCGCAGCTCGGTCAATGTGTCCGGGCCGAAGGTCGAGCACAGCAGCCAGCCGCCCGGGCGCAGCACGCGCCGGAATTCGTCGAACACCGCCTCCAGGTCTTCGCACCATTGCAGGCACAGGCTGGAAAAGATCAGATCGACGCTCTGGTCGGCGATCGGCAAGGCGCGCGCATCGCCGCAGACGCGACGAAACGGCTTCCACCAGCCGGCACGCGACTTCGCCTCGCGCAGCATCGGCAGGGCCAGATCGAGTGCGATCACCTCGGCCTTCGGGAAACGCTTGCGCATCGCCGCGCTGGCGCGGCCCGGCCCGGCGCCGACATCGAGGATGCGCTGCGGCGCGTCCTTGAGCAGGTCGAGCCGATCCAGCAATTCCGCTTCGACCTGGTGCTGCAAGGTCGCGATGGCGTCGTAGGCCGGCGCCGCGCGCGAGAACGCGCGGCGCACGCGCTGCACGTCCAGCCTCATCCGGCTTCGACCTCGCGGATCAGGTAGTCGATCTGCGCAGTCACTTCGGCCAGATGCGTCAGGAACGGCGCATGGGCGGCGCCGGCAATGCGGTGATATCGCCCGCGTGCCGCTTCCGCAGCCCATTCCATCGCCTGCCAGGGCACCAGTCGATCACGCCCGCCCGGCACCCAGACGCTGGGACACGTCAGTTGCGACAGGCGGTCGCGATAATCGGTGTGCTCCAGCGCATACAGGCCCATTTCAAGCACGGCGGTGCCAGGCTCGCCGCGATCGAACACGTGGTCCTGCAACTCGCGCAGGCAAGCCTGCGCGTTGTCGTCACCCAGCGCCTCCAGGGCCAGAAAGCGTTCGATGGTGCCGCGATAGTCGGTTGCAAGATCGCTGCCGAATTGCTGCAGCGTCGCCATCGCGACGCCATGCTGCCAAGCACCGTTCGAGACAAAACACGGCGATGCACACAACATGCCGAGACCGCGCACCTGGGCTGCGGGGGTCAAGGCGGCGCGCAACGCCACCAGTCCGCCGAGCGACCATCCGACCCAGATCGACGGCGGCAGCAAATGCGACAGCCGTTCGACACAGTCGGCCAGATCGAACCCGTCCTCGCCCTCGCGGCTGTAGCCATGTCCGGGCAGGTCGACGACATGCACGTTCGCGTGCCTGGCGAGGCGCTCGGCCAAGGTCTTGAACAGCCCGCCGTGCATGGCCCAGCCGTGCAGCAACACGACCGAGGTGTTGGCACCGTGACCATAGGTATCGATATGCATGTCTCAGCTCCGCGACAGTCGCCGCAGGATGTCGCTCGCCTCGTCGGCGCGATCCAGCGGCACGAACAGATGATCGTGATAGTACGCCGCCACGGCATTGCAGGCGATGCCGGCATCGGCCAACGCGTCCGCGACGGCGGCGGTCAGCCCGACCGCCTGCAGGGACGAATGCACCCGCAAGGTCAGCCAGGCGCAGGGGAAGGTGTACGCAAGCCCCGCCGCATCCGCAACCTCGCGGCGCAGCACGTGGGTCCAGCCTTCCGACTCCCGAAACAGCAGGATCGGGTCGAGCTCGGCTTGCAGCGCCGGCAGCGTGGCATAAACGTAGTCGCCGGGCTGCCGTTCCGGCGCCAGCGTGCGCAGCAGCACGGTCAGCTGGGTCTCGCCGGTCATGACTGCCTCGCGTCGTTCAATGCAGCGAGCAAGCCATCGATCTGCGCGGCCGTGTGCGCGGCGGACAGGGTTACGCGCAGCCGCGCGCTCCCTGCGGGCACCGTCGGCGGGCGGATCGCCGGCACATACCAGCCGCGAGACATCAGGGCGTCGCTCAGTGCGAGCGCCGCTTCCGTGTCCCCGATGAGCAAGGGCTGGATCGGCGTGACCGAGTCCATCAGCGTGTAGCCGAGCTGGGTCGCGCCACTGCGAAACCGCGCAATCAAGTCGCGGAGATGCGCGCGCCGCTCCGGTTCACGACGGATGATCGCGATGGCCGTGGACGCCGCCGCTGCGATCGCCGGAGACAGCGCCGTCGTGTACACGAACGGCCGCGCGAACTGGATCAAGGCATCGATCAGTACCTGCGACCCGAGCACGAGGGCGCCGCCGCAACCCACCGCCTTGCCGAGCGTGACCATGCGCAGCGGCACATCTTCGGCACCGAGACCGAAGTGCTCGGGACTGCCCTGACCATCGGCGCCGAGCACGCCGAAACCATGCGCATCGTCGACGAACAGCAAGGCGTCGCGTTCACGCGCTCGCGCCGCCAGTTCGGACAAGGGCGCCAGGTCGCCATCCATCGAGAACACGCCATCGGTCGCGAGCAGCGCCGGTGCATCGCCGGCACGGTCGAGCTGACGTGCCGCCGCATCGACGTCGTTGTGCGGATATCGCCGCAACGTGCAGCCCGCGAGCTGGGCGCCATCGATCAGGCAGGCATGGTTGAGCTTGTCCTGCACGCAGACATCGCCGCGCTGCATCAGCCCGGCGATGACGCCGAGATTGGCGAGATAGCCGGTCGAGAACAACAGCGCCGATTCATAGCCCAACCACTGCGCGACCTCGCGTTCGAGCTGCGCATGCGGGCCGCGATGGCCGCCGAGCAGGTGCGCGGCGGTGCTGCCGACGCCCCAGTGATTCGCGGCCTCCTGCATCGCGCGGACCACGTCCGGATGTTGCGCGAGACCAAGGTAGTCATTGCTCGCGAACGAGATCAGCGCACGGCCGTCGATGCGCAGGTGCACGCCGCTCGCCTGGTCGACTTCGCGCACGACCCGACGCAAGCCGGCCGCGGCGCGCTCAGCGACGCGTGCGCGGGCGCGGGTCGCAAGGGAGATCAAGCCGCGCGCTCGACGATCTCGGCGTGCACGGTGTCGGAATGCGCGACCACGACCAGCGGCTTCAGGCCGAGCTTGTCGAACAGCGCGCGGTCGGCTTCGGTGTCCGGATTGCCGGTGGTCAGCAGCTTCTCGCCGTAGAAGATCGAATTGGCACCGGCGAGGAAACACAGCGCCTGCAACTCCTCGCTCATCGCTTCGCGGCCGGCCGAGAGCCGGACCATCGACGCCGGCATGGTGATGCGAGCCACCGCGATCGTGCGCACGAATTCGAAGGCGTCGAGATCGCGCTCTTCAGCCAGCGGCGTGCCGGCGACCTTCACGAGGCGATTGATCGGCACCGAATCGGGATGCGCCGGCAGGTTCGCCAACGCGCGGATGAAGCTGGCGCGATCGGCGCGGGTCTCGCCCATGCCGACAATGCCGCCGCAGCAGGTCTTCATGCCGACATCGCGCACATGCGCGAGCGTGTCGAGGCGATCCTGGTAGCAGCGTGTCGTGATGATGTCGCCGTAGAACTCGGGCGAGGTATCGAGATTGTGGTTGTAGTAGTCGAGCCCGGCCGATTTCAGCGATGCGGCCTGCTCGCGTGTCAGCATGCCGAGCGTGGCGCAGGTTTCCAGCCCGAGTGCCTTGACCGCGCTGACCATCGCATTCACCTGCGCGATGTCCTTGTCCTTCGGCGAACGCCAGGCCGCGCCCATGCAGAAACGCGAGGCGCCGGCCTCTTTTGCCTGCTTGGCCTTGGCGACGACGGCGTCGAGCGGCATCAGCTTCTCGGCCTTCAGTCCTGTGTCGTAACGCGCGCTCTGCGGGCAATAGGCGCAGTCCTCGGGACAGGCGCCGGTCTTGATCGACAGCAGGGTCGACACCTGCACCGCATTCGGATCGTGATACGTGCGATGCACCGACTGCGCCTGATGCATCAGCTCATTGAACGGGGCCGCGAACAGGGCTTCGATTTCGCCCTGCGACCAGTCGTGACGCAGGCCGTCGTCGATGTTGCGCAATTCAGCCTTGCCGCCCGCGCAACCGCACCCCGTACCGCAACCGCCCATCGATTCCATCGTCATGATCCGCTCCGAACACGCGGACCGACCGCGCTACAGTCCGCGCAGTCTATGGACCCGACTCCCCCTGTCAACGCGCATCGTTTGAATCCGGTTGACGGCTGGCTGCGCCGCCTGTCGTTGCACCTGCTGCCGCCGCGCTGCCTGCTGTGCGGCGGGCCGGGGATGGCGGGTCGAGAGCTTTGCGCGCCCTGTGCAGCCGACCTGCCATGGAATCGCAGCCAGTGCGCGCAGTGCGCGCTGCCCTTGGTGGCGTCGACCGAACACTGCGGCGAATGCCAACAACATCCACCCGCGTTCGACCGCCTGGTGGCCCCGCTGCGTTATGCCTATCCGCTCGACGGCCTGATTACACGCTTCAAGTTTCACCATGACCTCGCCGCCGGCGTGTTGTTGGCGGATCTGCTCGGCGACGCCCTGGCCAAACGATTGGCAGATGCCGCCACGCGCCCGGACCTGCTCGTGCCGGTGCCGCTGCACGCGCAGCGCCTGCGCGAGCGCGGCTACAACCAGTCGCTGGAACTCGCCAGGCGCCTTGCGCCCGCCATCGGCCTGCGCATCGACGCCGCCGCCCTCGCACGCGCCCGTGCCACCGCGGCCCAGTCCGAACTCGACGCCGCCGCACGCCGCCGGAATGTCCGCGACGCCTTCGTCGCCGACCCCGCCCGCGTGCGCGACCGCCACATCGCCCTGATCGACGACGTCGCCACCACCGCCGCCACCGCCCATGAATGCGCCCGCGCGCTGAAGCTGGCCGGCGCTCGCGACGTCAGCGTCTACGTCATCGCCCGCGCACCGGCGCGACACGACTGAGTCACTTACTCGAATCCGTCCGCGAACATGCGGTCCGGCACTTCGGCGACCAGGGTCAATTGATGCAAGCCGGGCGCGAGTCGTGGGGCGATGCAATCGACCGTATGCGCGTCGGGATCGAGTCGACATTGGTTGTCGAGGTCGCGGGTGGCACTGAGGAACAGCAGTTCGGCATCCGCAGGCAAGGCTTCCGAATGCAGCACCCCGATCGCCGAACTGCTGCCGGCGACCAGGACCTGCGCGGTCCGGTACAGGCGGCGCCCTTCCCAGGCTTCGATGCTGGCCGTGGAGACGTTTGCATTGTTGGTGACGTTTTGCAGCAACTGCGCATTCGCCTCCTGGCCCGATGCGGTGAAGCGTGCGGTCGTGACTCGAACGCCACCGGCCATGCCCTCGTCGAAATGGGCGACCACGGTGACTGTGGCAGCGCTGTTCGCGGGCAGGATGCCGCCCTCGCAGACGACCAATCCGTTGGTGTCGTAGTCGGGGGTTTCGCAAGCCCAGCGCCCGGCGTCGGTGCCTGCGATGGTTGCGCCGAGAAAGCGTGCGTTCGGCGGCAACGTCAAGGTCGCGTAGCTGGCGCCGACCAAGGAATCATTGCCGAGCGTCATCGTGTACGAAAAGGCGGCACCACCGGCTACCGGCGCGAGATTGCTGCTGGACAATCCGACGCTGACAGCCGCCAGCGCATCGAACGAGACCGCAGCGATCACCAGCGTGGCGATGCGACCACTGAAGCGGCGTATTGCGAACGGACTCATCGCGCGGCCTCAGGGACTGATGGTGATGGCGGAAATCGCGGGTGAACCGTTCACCGAACCGACTCCCGCGGTCAGCGCCGCCGAGAACTGGGCGCTGCCATTGGGCTGGTTCGGCAACACGTCGAGATTCAGGGTGAGGGAATGGAGCCCGGTAGGAACACGGCTCATGCTGCAGCGGACTTCGCGGGTGTCGGGGTTGTAGCTGCAGGCATCGGCGAACGACCGGGTGCCATGAAGGCTGGCGAACTGGACCTCGGCCGGCAACACCATCGAGAACACCCCGTTGACTGCGGACGACAATGCGCCGTTGTTGATCGACACCAGCATCGTGGCGCGCGTGCCTGGCGCCGCCGAGTCGGTCGCGGCGACGATGAGCGAGAGTGCGGCACTGTTCTGCACGGTCACCTGCCGACTCGCTGTGTTCTGGCTACCACCGGCCACCACGCGTGCGGTCGCCGTGCGTACACCACCCGACAGATCGGGGTCGGTGGACACGACCACGTCGATCGTCACCGCACCACCGGCCACGAAGCTTGCTGATCGACACACGACCGAACCGTTGTCGTCCACGCCCGGACCGACGCAGCTGAAGGCGCCTGCCTGCGCACCGCTGACGGTCAGATTCTCGAACCAGATGCCCGGCGGCAGCGGCAGGGTCATCACCACATTGGTGGCTGCGCCGGGGTCCGGGTTCGCCAGCGTCACGGTGTAGCCGAAGGCGCCGCCGCCGGCGACCGGCGTCAAGTTGCTGGCCGCCAACGCAACCGTGACGGCCGCCTGGGCCACCACGGGCCCGATCAACAATGAAGCCGCCGTCAGAATGCGGCCGAGCCCGAAACGCTTGCGTACGATCTGCATGATCCACTCCGTCGTGAGGTTGCTGACCTCACGTACGGCGCGGCACTCGGTCAGGGATCACGGATCGTCGCGTTCTAGACGGCCTCGACCGTGGCGCGCGCAAAGTCCACCGCCATGCCCACCCACAGCGCCGCACCCGCCCAGTGGCTGAGCCTAAAGGCACGAAAGCAGTCGTCGCGCTGGCGGCTGCGGGCGATCCAGTGCTGCAGCGCGATGATCGCGAGCGCGGCGCTCCAGCCGACGATGTAGGTATTGCCGAGTTGCAGGCGGGTGCCGACCAGCCACATCGCGTACAGGAAACCGGCGTGGATCAGGCCGACGGCGACGAGGTCCATGTCGTCGAACAGGATGGCCGTGGACTTTGCCCCGGCCTTGAGGTCATCGTCGCGGTCGACCATCGCGTACAACGTGTCGTAGGCGGTGCTCCACAACACGTTGGCGAGGAACAGCAGCCACGCGATCGGGTCGACCTCGCCCTTCTGCGCCGCGTAGGCCATAGGCACCGACCAGCCGAACGCGGCACCGAGCCAGAGTTGCGGCAGGTGCGTGTGGCGCTTGAGGTACGGATAAGCGATCGCAAGTGCGGCGCCGACGAAGGCGAGTTGAATGGTGAGCGTATTGGTGAACGCGACCAGGACCAATGCGACCAGCATCAGCGCGGCGAACACCATCAGTGCCTCGCGCGGGGCGACGCGGCCATCGACGAGCGGGCGTTGCGCCGTCCGCTTCACTCGACCATCGAGCCAGCGATCCGCGTAGTCGTTGATTACGCAGCCGGCCGAACGCATGACGATCACGCCCAGGCTGAAGATCACCAGCAACGACCAGTCCGGCCTCCCCTTCGCAGCGGCCCACAGGCCCCAGTAGGTCGGCCACAGCAACAGCAGCCAGCCGACCGGTTTGTCGAGGCGCATCAGCAACGCGTAGTTGCGCGCACGCTCGCGCCAGTCACGCGGCGGCGCAGCAGTCGTTGGCGCGACTGCCGCGGAACGTGCGTCCGGCGTGCGTGGTGTCGACGGCGCGACTCGGCGCGCCTGCGATTTCGGTGTCCTGCTCATGCCGCGATTGTGCGGCGTCTGGCCAGCCTGTGGCGAGGCCTTATTCGAAGCCGTCGGCAAACAACTGCGGATTCGCGGCCAGGGTCGCGGTCAGGGTCACGCTGTTGTTCGCGGGCACCCCGTCGAACACGTCCGAGGAGACCGTGGCGGTTCGCACCAGCTGGGTGATCTGGCTGGTGTTGCCCGAGGGCAGGGTCGCGCTGACGAGGATCGCCGGCGCGGACTCGCCGACCGCGATCGGTTCAGAGCGGCGGCAGCGCATCACCCGATCCGGATCGGTCGCCTCGACCACGCTCGGCGTGCAGGTCCAGCCAATGTTGCTGCCGACGCCGAACGAAAATCCGGCCGAGTAGGTCAACTCGATGTTCAGCTGGTCCAGACGCTGCACCGGCCCGGCCAGAAAATCGAGTTCGACGCGGTCGAAAATCGGCTGGTCGCGCGGCACCGGCGCGCCCGCGTTGTTGGTCGTGCCGGTGAAATCGCTGGCGAGATTGACGCCGCCGCTGCCGAGGTCGTCGAAACGCATGATGTAGATGCGCCCGGCATCGGTTTCGCCGGCCACGTCCTGCTGCGGCGCGGCCACGACGATGTCATCGAGACCGTCGCGGTTGTAGTCGGCGGCGAGCACGCTGGTACCGAACAACATGTCGCTCGTCGTGGTGCCGCCGATATCGAGCGCGCGAAAGCTCCTGAACCCCGTGGTGGTCAGGCCGCCGGCACTGCCGAACAGCACGTAGACGAATCCCTCGTTGCTCAGCCCGCTGCCCGACACCGTTTCACCCGGCGCACCGACGATCAGATCGGCATAACCATCGGCGTTCACGTATCCCGCGGCCATGGCGGCACCGAAGCGATCACCCGCCTCTGCGGTCTGGCCGGCGAGATCACCCTGGTTGATCAATCCATCCGGGGTCATCGACAAGGGGCTGCTGAGCGTGCTGCCGGTATCGTTGCGCAGCAGATACAGCCGGCCGGCATCGGTAGCGCCGGCATTCTTGTCCGGTGCCGCAAACACCAGGTCCTCGTCGCCATCACCGTCGAAGTCACCCGAGGCCATCGCCGAACCGAAATGGTCATCATCGCCGCTGCCGGCAGGGGCCCAGGAAATGTGCTGCGAATAGAAGCCCGTCGGAGCCGGGTTGATGCCACCGTCATCCACCAGGATCGGAATACCGACCTCGCTGAAACCGCCGTTGTCGGCGTAGGGCGCACCAATCGCGAGGAATGGATGACCGAACCGGCCAACCGCCAACGCAGCACCGACCTGGGCACGGCGATTCGGCGTGGTCTGGAAGCTCGGATAGAACGCGGATTCCTCCTGGAACGACACCGTGGTCGCGGTGGCTCGCGGCGAACTCAGTTCACAGACGAAGCCGGCATCCTCGTCCAGGTTCAGACCGACGCCGGGGGCACCGACGTACAAGACGCCGCGCGCAAGCGTCATCGCGGCACCGAAGGCGAGTCCGTCGTGGACCACGTCGGGAAAGGTGAAGCATTGATGGGCCAGAAAGGGCGCCGCTCCGAATTGCTTGCTGCGCGGGTCGCCGTTGGCCGTCGACAGCACCACGAAGACACCACCGAGATCAGGGCATCGTTCGTCGACCAGGTTGGAACAACGATCGCTCGATACGTCGTGGCCGGGCGCTCCGACCAGCAGGTCGTCGACGCCATCCCGATTGAGGTCGCCGACCGTCAGGCTTGCCCCGGTTTCGGCATTGCGGACGCTGCTCACGGCGAATCGATCGTTGCCAGCCAGTCCATCGACGCGCTCGTAACTCGTGGATGTCGCGCGCGGATAGCTGCCGTTGCCGTACAGGATGAATACCTTGCCGCCGTCGGCCGTGCCGGGTTCGGGTTGGCCCATGGCGAGATCGCGTTCGCCATCGCCGTCGAAGTCGCCCGATGCCAGCGCGGTCCCCAACAATCCGTCGGCCACCGGCGAATCGCCGAACGCCACCGGAGACTGCGCCAGGTCGAAACACCACTGGGTCGTACTGGACACCGAGCATGAGGCCTGGACTGCGCCCGCCACCATCCATGCCCACGCGCCAATCATCCAACGTCCGCTCACTGCCTGCTCCCGTCCAAGTGACGCGACCATAGCGGCGGCACCCGGGCTGCGAACCCGACGAAAGAGAGGGCCAGTCAACGCGCGCAGGCTGCGAGAAACGCCTGCATCAGTGGGCCGCGGTCCATCCACTGGGGATCGCGACCATCATGGAATTCCGGGTGCCATTGCACCCCGACGACGAAACGCGCGCGGTCCTGGCACGCGATCGCTTCGATCACGCCATCGTCGGCCTGGGCCTCGACGACGAAGCCGGGCGCCACCACCTTTGCGGCCTGGTGGTGGATCGAGTTGATCCGGAAGCGGCGGCCGGCGCCGTACCAGTCGGCGAAGCGGCCGCCATCGCGGATCGTCATCGCGTGACCGTGTTCGTCGTAGCGTTCGCTGATGACATGCGATTCGGTGGTGACGCCGTCGAGCAGCAAATCCTGATGCAGGCTGCCACCGAACGCGATGTTGATCAGTTGCATGCCGCGGCAGATGCCGAGCACGGGCTTTCCGGCGCGTTCGAAGGCGCGCAGCAGATCGAGCTCGAAGCGGTCGCGGACGGCGTCGACACCCATCGTGCACGGCCGCGTCTCCTCGCCGTACAGGCGCGGATCGAGATCGGCACCGCCTTGCAGGAACAGCCCGTCGAAACGTGCGGCGATGCCGTCGACATCGAGATCGGCACGGCGCAATTCGCCGCCGCGCTCGATCGTCGGCACCATCGCGACGATGGCGCCGGCATGCGACAGCCAGTGCGATACCGACTGTTCAAGGAATTGCAGTTTCTTGCCGCGGAAACCGAGTTCGCTCGGCACCTGGTGCAACAGTCGCGGGGAAATGGCGATCAGCGGGACACGGTCACTCATGCACTCGGTTGCGGCGACAGTTCCGGTCGGAACGGTGCCGAAGTATGCGCCGGCACCGAATGCGCCGCCAGCCAGCGCGCGACCTCGCGACAGGCTTCCGCACGCGTCGCGCCCTGGTCGCGGGCACGCTTGAACTCGGCCACTTGCAGGTCGGCGCTGGTACCACGCGCAAGGATGTGGCGCGCCTGTTCCACCGCATCGGCACAGTCGAAGTGCGCGACATCCTCTTCGATCAGCACGAAGAACTGCGCCAGACGGTCACCGAACGACATCCGTCCGGCGGCACCGGTTTCGTCGATGAAGTGCGCCGCGATGCCGTGTCGTTTCGCTTGCCAGCGGTTCTCCTCGATCAGCAGGCGCGTCGTCGAGACGCGGGCCCGGCCGAGCGCCGGCAGCCTGACCGCGGCGCGCACCAGGCAGCGAAAAAGCTGAGCAATGCAGAGCGCGTCGCGAACATCGGTGCAGGCATCGGCAATGCGCAGTTCGATGGTCGGATATTTCGCCGACACGCGCGCCGCCCACCACAGGAAACTCGCATTCTCGATCACGCCGGCCTGCACCAGCTGGTGCACGAAGGCGTTGTAGTCGGCTTCGCCATTGAAGAATTCGGGTATGCCCGTGCGCGGCCATTCGTCATAGGCAGCCTGGCGATAACTCATCAGGCCGGTGCCCTGGCGGTTCCAGAACGGCGACGAACAGGACAGCGCGAGGAAGATCGGCGTGAACGCGAGAATGCGATTCATCACGTCGACGCGATCCTGATCCGGCGGCGGCGCCACATGCACGTGCAAGCCGCACAGCAGGTTGCGCCGTCCGATGATCTGGAAGTCCGAGACCAATTGCCGGTAGCGCGGCTTCTGCGTCAGGTTCTGCTCGCGCCATTCCGCCAGCGGATGCGTACCGGCCGACACCAGCCCCAGGCCATGCCGGCGCGCGATCGCATCGACCACGCGCCGGCTGTCGATCACCGAGCTCGCCAGTGTCGTGCCATCGACACACACCGGCGTCACCATTTCGATCTGCGACTGCATCAGCTCATGGCTGGCGCGGTCGCCGAGCTGGCGCGCGACATCCTTCTGGAACGATGTCGGAACGCGGGTCGCAATGGCACCGCTGTCGATGTGCGCAAGGAAGAATTCTTCCTCGACGCCGAAGGTATAGATGTGCTCGCTCATATCGGTGTCTCCGAGTCGACCATCACGCCGGGGACCGCGTCATGGAGGAACAGGGGACCACGCCCGTGGTTAACGCGACGTTATCGCGCTGAACTGCGATTCAGGTCACGTCGATGCGCAGGAAATGCGACGCCGCAGGCGCGGGCACAGTGCGACCATCTGCGGGCGACAATATCGTCGCAGCCAAGGAAGTCTCCCGCATGACTCGCAACAGCCTCGTCCTGTCCACCCTGTTCATCGCCACCGGCGCATCGGCCGGGCAAGCCGACCTCTGCTACGGCCCGAACCAGGCACTGGGCGCGAATTCACCGCCCAGCAACAGCACGGTGTTCAACTGTCCGCAGGCCGGCAACAAGACCCTGCCGCAACTCGCGGCCGACGGCTGGCGCATCGTGCAACTGACGCCGGTCACCACCTCGCAGACCACGCAAGCCGATCAGCTCATCATCCAGAAGCCATGAGAGCCAGCTCGCTCCTGCTCCTGCTCGGCCTGACCGGCGGCGCGCACGCGGAGATCTGCCGATCACCGGCGATGGACCTCGGTGCGGCGACGCCTCCGAACCAGAACACCGTGTTCGATTGCGGCCCGAACCTGTCCGGCACGATCAACGCGCTGGCCCAGGCCGGTTACGAGATCGTGTCGCTGACACCGATCGTGGTCTCGACCAGTCCCTATCAAACCGCTGATCAACTGCTGATCCAGAAAGCCGACGCGATCCTGGCGACTGGCTTCGAATAATCCTTGGATGCTCGCCCCGGCCAACAACCGCCGGGGCGGTATTCAACGCTTCTTCGGGATGTACAGATCCGTCACCGTGCCTTCGCAGACTTCAGCCGCGAGACCCATGGTTTCGCCGAGCGTCGGGTGTGGGTGAATGGTCAATCCGACATCGGCAATCTCGGCCTGCATCTCGATCGCGAGTGCGGCTTCGGAGATCAGGTCACCGGCATGCGGACCGACGATACCGACGCCGATCACGCGATGCGTGGTTTCGTCGTATAGCATCTTGGTGAAGCCTTCGGTACGACCGATGCCGATGGCGCGACCCGACGCCGCCCACGGGAACACGCCCTTGCCGTAGGCGATGCCCTTGGCCTTCGCTTCGGTTTCGGTAAGTCCGACCCAGGCGATTTCCGGATCGGTGTAGGCGACGCTCGGGATCACCCGCGCGACGAATTCGCTCTTGTGTCCGCTGGCATTCTCCGCAGCGACTTTCGCTTCGTGCGTGGCCTTGTGCGCCAGCATCGGCTGACCGACGATGTCACCGATCGCAAAGATGTGCGGCACATTCGTGCGCATCTGCTTGTCGACGGCGATGAAGCCGCGCGCATCGACGTTCACACCCGCTGCGTCGGCGTTGAGTTTCTTGCCGTTCGGCGTGCGCCCGACCGCACACAACACGCGATCGAACACCGTCGTCTTCGGCATCGACTCGCCTTCGAAGGTGGCGTGCAGGCCGTCCTTCTGCGCATCGAGCGCGGTGACCTTGGTCTTCAGATGGATGCCGGCGTAACGCTTGGCGAGACGGGTCTGCAGCGGCTTGACGAGGTCGAGGTCGGCGCCCGGCATCAATTGATCGGCGAGTTCGACCACGGTGACTTCCGAGCCCAATGCATCGAACACGCAGGCCATTTCCAGACCGATGATGCCGCCGCCAATGACGAGCAGGCGTTTCGGGATATCGGCGAGCGCCAGGGCATCGGTCGAGTCCATCACGCGCGCATCGTCCCAACGCAGGCCAGGCAGTTTCACCGGCTGCGAACCGGCCGCGATGATCGCCTTCTCGAAACGCACGAGCTTGGCGCCGTCGGCCGTCGCGACTTCCACCTCGTTCGCCGAAACGAAGGTCGCGACGCCGGTGACGCGCGTGACCTTGCGCTGTTTCGACATGCCGGCGAGACCGGCATTCAAGGTCTTCACGACCTTTTCCTTGTAGGCACGCAGCTTGTCGAGCTCGATCTTCGGCGCTCCGAACGAGATGCCGTAGTCCGACGCATGACTGGCTTCGTCGATCACCTTCGCGGCGTGCAGCAGCGCCTTCGACGGGATGCAGCCGACGTTGAGGCAGACGCCACCGAGTTCGGCATAACGCTCGATCAGCACCACGTTCTGGTCGAGGTCCGCCGCGCGGAACGCCGCGCTGTATCCCCCCGGCCCTGCGCCAATCACGACGATCTGGCACTCGAGATCGGCCTTGCGGCCGGTGGGAGCGGCGGAAGCCGCGATGCTCTGTGTAGGAGCGCCCTTGGGCGCGACAGGTGCCGCGACGACCTGTGGCGCCGTCGCGGGATTCGCGGATGTCGAGGTCGGCGTCGGGCTGACGGTCGCGCCCAAGGGCGCTCCTACAGGGGCGGTGTCGGCCGATTCCAACACCGCCACCAGCATGCCCTCGCTCAACTTGTCGCCGAGCTTCACGCGCAACTCGCGCACGACGCCGGCCGCGCTCGACGGCACTTCCATCGTCGCCTTGTCCGATTCCAGCGTGACCAGACCCTGGTCCTTCTTGATCGCGTCGCCAACCTTGACCAGCACCTCGATCACCGGCACCTCGCTGCTGCCGCCAAGGTCGGGGACTTTCACTTCGATCGTGTTCGCCATCGCAGTGTCTCCGACTCAGAGCATCGCCCGCCGGAAATCGGCGAGCAGTTGCGCAAGGAATGCGGTAAAGCGCGCGGCGGCGGCGCCGTCGATGACGCGGTGGTCATACGAGAGCGACAGCGGCAGCATCAGGCGCGGCTCGAAGCTGCTGCCGTTCCAGACCGGCTTCAGCGACGACTTGGAGACGCCGAGGATGGCGACTTCCGGGGCATTGATGATCGGCGTGAAGGCCGTGCCGCCGATGCCGCCGAGCGAGCTGATCGAGAAGCAGCCGCCCTGCATGTCCGCAGGGGCGAGCTTGCCTTCGCGCGCCTTCGCGGCGAGTTCGGAGGTTTCCTTCGCGAGCGCGAACACGCCCTTCTGGTCGACATCGCGGATCACCGGCACGACCAGGCCATTCGGCGTATCGGCGGCGAAGCCGACGTGGAAATACTGCTTGAGCGTCAGGTGCTCGCCGCTCGCATCGAGCGAGGCATTGAAGTCCGGAAATTTCTTCAGGCCGGCGACCGCGGCCTTCATCAGGAAGGCGAGCATGGTGAGCTTCAGCCCCGCCTTCTCGTTTTCCTTGTTGAGCTGGACGCGGAAGGCTTCGAGTTCGGTGATGTCGGCGTCGTCGAACTGGGTGACGTGCGGAATCATCGCCCAGTTGCGCGCGAGGTTCGCGCCGGAAATCTTCTTGATGCGCGCCAGCGGCTTCGTCTCGATCGCACCGAACTTGCTGAAATCGACATTCGGCCACGGCAGCAGATTCAGGCCAAGACCGCCGCCACTCGCAGCCGCTGCAGCCGGTTTTGCCAGCGCCGCCTTGACGTAGTTCTGCACATCTTCCTTGCTGATTCGCCCGCCGCGTGCGCTGCCCGTCAGCTTCGTCAGATCGACCCCGAGTTCGCGCGCGAACAGACGCACCGACGGCGAGGCGTAGGGCAAGGCATTGCCGGCCAGTTGCGTGGCGTCGTGGCTATGGGCCGCAGCCACCGGTGTAGGAGCGAGCCCCGGCTCGCGACCCGTTGTGGCCGGTGCCGGTGCCGGTGCCGGTGCCGGTGCGGGCAACGGCGCGGGCGCTGCCGGCGTCGGTCGCGAGCCGGGGCTCGCTCCTACAGGCGCAGCATCGGCTTCGATGATCGCCACCAGCGAACCTTCGGACAGTGCGTCGCCGAGCTTGACCTTGATTTCGCGCACGACGCCGGCGAAGGCCGAGGGCACTTCCATCGTCGCCTTGTCGGATTCGAGCGTGACCAGACCCTGGTCCTTCTTCACCGTGTCGCCGACCTTGACCAGCAACTCGATGACCGGCACCTCGCTGCTGCCCCCGAGATCCGGGACGCGGGCTTCCTTCAGATCGGCCATGACTCCTCCATCCAGGCGCTGCCCCAGAGTGGGGCAAGACAGGCCGACATTGTTGCGGCTTCCCGGTGCAACGGGAAGCCACAGGCGTTTGACTCGCCGAAAACCTCAGTCGACGACGCTGAGCTTCACGTCGATGTTGTTGCGGGTGGCCTTCGAATACGGACAGACCTGATGCGCGGCCTCGATCAACTCCTGCGCAACCGCGGCGTCGATGCCCGGAAGGCGCACGTCGAGTTGGGCACCCAGGCCGAGGCCGCCGGCTTCGAGCAAACCGATGTCGACATGGGCGGTAACGAAGATGCCGTTCAGCGCAACCTTCTTCTGGGCCGCGACGAACGCCACCGCACCGGCGAAACACGCGGAATAGCCGCTGGCGAACAACTGCTCGGGATTGGTCGTGCCCGGCGCCTCGCTGCCGCCCAGCGCCTTCGGCTTGTTGAGTTTCACGTCGATCATGCCGTCGGACGACTTCACGGCGCCATCGCGGCCACCATCGGCCGT
Organism: Lysobacterales bacterium; assembly: GCA_016721845.1. Classification (NCBI taxonomy): domain Bacteria; kingdom Pseudomonadati; phylum Pseudomonadota; class Gammaproteobacteria; order Lysobacterales; species Lysobacterales bacterium. Next base: position 302,745 of record JADKHK010000005.1, on the reverse strand, counting down.
GGCGTGGGCGGTATAGAGCACTTTCATCGGCGTCACTCCTCGTTGGGGGAGGACGATGCTAGCCACAAATCGTGACGATGGCGCCAAGGTCGCTACACTGGTCGGTCAAATATCGAGAAAAAAGTCATGACCGACACCGCATCGCCGAAGCTGCTCGCCGACCTCGCCACGCTGCCCTCGCTCGACTCCGAGCGCCTGCACCTGCGGCCGATCCGCGAGGATGACCTGCCCGACCTCTACGCCGTGTTCGCCGATCCGGACGTGATGCGCTACTGGAGCACGCCGCCGATGCGCGATCTCGCCGAAGCGCGAGCGTATCTGGCCGCGATCGAACAGCAGTTCACCGAACGCACCGGATTCAAATGGGCGATCACGCGCCGCGGCAATGACCGACTGATCGGCACGACCTCGCTGTTCCGGCTCGATGGCCCGCACCGCACCGGCGAGATCGGCTACGCGCTCGGCTCGGCGCACTGGGGCAATGGCTACGCCGCCGAAGCGGTGCGCCGGACCTGCCAATTCGGCTTCGAGCATCTGGGTCTGCGCCGCATCGAGGCCGACATCGACCCGCGCAACCACGCCTCGATCCAGGTCATCGAGAAGGCCGGCTTCCAGCGCGAAGGCGTGCTGCGCGAGCGCTACATCTACAACGGCGAGATCCAGGACGTCGTCTATTACGGCCTGCTGGCACGGGAATTTGCGCGCTGAGGCGCGCCGTTCCCTTGTAACGCTTCGTGACCTTGGGCAGATGCCGGTTTCAGTCGGACCGGGAATGATCAGGAGTCGACTTCAACCCACCCCATTCCGGACTCGCCGCCATGCTCACGATTCGAAACCTCTCGAAGACCTATCCGAATGGCGTTCAGGCGCTGAAATCGGTCACGCTCGACATTCCCAAGGGCATGTTCGGCCTGCTCGGCCCGAACGGGGCCGGCAAATCGAGCCTGATGCGCACGTTGGCAACGCTGCAGGAAGCGGACAGCGGCGAGGCGAAGCTCGACGAGATCGACGTGCTGCGCGACAAGGATGCGGTGCGCCGGGTGCTCGGTTACCTGCCGCAGGATTTCGGCGTCTATCCGAAAGTGTCGGCCGAAGACCTGCTCGACCATTTCGCCGCCTTGAAGGGCTACACGAATGGTCGCGAACGCAAGGATGTCGTGGCCTCGCTGCTGCAACAGGTGAACCTGTGGAACGTGCGCAAGCAGAAGCTCGGCGGCTTTTCCGGCGGCATGCGCCAGCGCTTCGGCATCGCCCAGGCGCTGATCGGATCGCCGCGCCTGGTGATCGTCGATGAACCGACCGCAGGCCTCGATCCCGAGGAGCGCAACCGCTTCCTCAACCTGCTGGCCGAAATCGGCGAGAACGTGGTGGTGATCCTGTCGACCCACATCGTCGAGGACGTGACCGACCTGTGTCCGCGCATGGCCATCATCAATCAGGGCCAGGTGCTGCTGACCGGGGAGCCGCTGGAGGCGATCCGCTCGCTCGATGGCCGGGTATGGAAGAAGGTGGTGAGCAAGGACGAGTTGCCCGATGTGCAACTGCGCCTCACGGTGTTGTCGACGCGCCTGGTCGGCGGTCGCCCGGTGGTGCACGTGCTGTCGGACACGCAGCCGGAGCCGGGCTTCGAACAGGTCGCCGCGGGGCTGGAAGACGTGTACTTCGGCCAGTTGACGCGCCACCGCGCGTCGCTCGCGGCCTGAGGACGACCCATGTTCACTGAGTTCCTGAAGTTCGACCTGCGCTACCAGTTGCGTCAGCCGCTGCTGTGGATCGGTATCGCCGCGTTCGCTTTCCTGGCCTTCGGCGCGACCACGTCCGACTCGGTGCAGATCGGCGGCTCGATCGGCAACGTGCATCGCAACGCGCCGTTCGTGGTCGTGCAATGGCTGAATATCTTTACGATCCTCGGCCTGTTCATTTCCGGCGCGTTCGTCGGCGGCACCTTGCTGCGCGACTTTGAAATGGGTACCTCGGAGCTGTTCTTCTCGAAGCCGATCGGCGCACGCTCCTACCTGCTCGGCCGCTATACCGCCGGCATCATCGCGGCGCTCGCGATCTATCTCGGCATCGCGCTGGCCATGCTGGTCGGCGCCGCGATGCCATGGATCGACCCGGCGCGTCTCGGCCCGTTCTCGCTCCTGCCTTATCTCTATGGTCTCGCGGTGTTCGTGATTCCGAACCTGGTGTTCAGCAGCGCCCTGATCCTGCTGTTCGCGGCGCTGATGCGGTCGATGCTTGGCGTCTATCTCGCGATCATGGCCTTCCTGGTGATGTGGGGCGTCGCGGGTTCGTATACGCGCGACCTCGACAATCAGTGGATTGGCGCGCTGGCCGATCCGTTCGGCGGCCGTGCGCTGAGCCGGACCACGCAGTACTGGACCGCGGAAGATCGCAACACCCTGCTGCCCGAACTCGGCAATTACATCCTCGCCAATCGCGCGCTGTGGCTCGCCATCGCGCTGCTGCTGATCATCGTGACCCTGCGCCTGTTCCGTGCACAGCGCGCCGGCACCAGCGCCGCCAAGCCGTGGTTCCAGCGGGCGAAGAAGGCTGCGATACGCGAGTCGGTTGCACCGGCATCGCCGATTCGCGGTGTTGCAGCGACGCCGCCGCGCGATGCCAGCGCGTTCCGCCAGTACCTCAAGCAGACGCGCTTCGACACCCTGCACGTGCTGTTCTCGGTGCCGTTCCTGATCATGGTCGCGTTCGGGCTGCTGAACCTCGTCGGTTCACTGAGCGCACCCGGACCGATGTACGACACGCCGCTGTATCCGGTCACGGCGACGATGCTGACGTCGATCCAGGAGTCCTATACGTGGATCCTGATGGTCGTGGTGATGTTCTACGCCGGCGAACTGGTCTGGCGCGAACGCTCCGCCAAGCTCGACGGCGTCATCGACGCCTTTCCGGTGCCGAACTGGGTACCGCTCGCGGCGAAGGCCAGCGCCCTGGTCGCGGTGGTCGCCGTGTTCATGCTCGCCGCCGCACTCTGGTGCATGGGTTACCAGCTGATCAAGGGCTACACCCAGCTCGAACCGCTGCTGTACCTGAAGGGACTGGCGCTTGCATCGGGCTTGTTCATCCTGACCGGCTGGCTGGCCATCGTGTTCCAGACCCTGACCAATCACAAGTTCGTCGGCTACCTCGCGACGATCGCGATCATGGTGTCGTGGATGGTGTTGGGCACGCTCGATTTCGACCACAACCTGGTGTCGTTCGCCGGTACGCCGGCGATTCCGTATTCGGACATGAACGGCTACGGCCATTTCCTCAAGGGCTGGTTCTGGTTCGAGGGCTACTGGACCCTGTTCACGTTGTGCGCGTTGCTGATCGCGGCCGCCTTCTGGGTGCGCGGTACGCCGGAACCGTTCCGGGCTCGCGTCGCGATCGCGAAATCGCGCCTCGCCGGCCGTCCCGCCCTGCTGCTCGGCGTGGGCGTTGTCGCGACGATCGCGGTCGGCGCCTGGATCCTCTACAACACGACGGTGCTGAACCGCTATCAGGCCAGCGACACCGCGCTCGATGAACAGGCGCGCTACGAGACCACCTGGCGCAAGGCCGAAAACGTCGCGCAGCCGCGCATCATCGCCACCGACAACATCGTGCAGATCTATCCGTCCGAACGTCGCGTCACCATCGACGGCCACTACCGGATGAAGAACAAGACGACCCAGCCGATCCCGGAATTGCTGGTGTTCGGCGACCCGGACCGCGGCGACGTCGTGCTGGATGTGCCGGGTGCCACCCTGAAGCAGGACGATCCTGCCAACGGCATGCGCGTCTACGCGTTTGCGACGCCCTTGCCGCCCGGCGCCGAATTCGACTTCGGCTATCGCATCGACATCCGCAATCCGGGCTTCACCAACAACGGACAGGCCGGGCGCATCCATCACAACGGGACGTTCTTCGACAACCTCGCCTATTTCCCGCAGTTCGGATACCAGGCCGGTCTCGAAATCCAGGACCGCAACGAACGCCGCGAACGCGGACTCGGCGATCCGCGGCGCATGCCGAAGTTGGAGACCGCCGCGCGGACCGAGAGCTATCTCAGCGACGACTCCGACTGGCTCGACTTCAAGAGCACGGTCTGTACCAGCCCCGACCAGATCGCGATGGCACCCGGCTACCTGCAACGGGAGTGGTCCGATCACGACGCTGCCGGTGCCGACCGCCGCTGCTTCCGCTACGAGATGGATGCACCGATCCTCGGCTTCTGGTCCTACCTGAGCGCCGACTGGGCCGTGAAGAAGGACCGCTGGCACGATGTCGCGATCGAGGTTTATTACGACCGCAAGCACCCGTACAACGTTGACCGCATGATCGAGTCCAGCAAGAAGTCGCTGGACTATTTCACGACGCACTTCGGGCCCTACCAGCATCGCCAGTTCCGCATCCTCGAATTCCCGGGCTACGCCAGCTTCGCGCAGTCGTTCCCGAACACGATTCCGTATTCGGAAGCGATCGGCTTCATCGCCGATGTCGACGCCGAGGACGCGGTCGACTACGTGTTCTACGTCACCGCGCATGAACTTGCGCACCAGTGGTGGGCACACCAGGTGATCGGCGCCAATGCGCAGGGCGCGACCCTGATGAGCGAGACGATGGCGCAGTATTCGGCCCTGATGGTGATGGAGCGGGAGTACGGCGCAAACAAGATGCGCAAGTTCCTCAAGTACGAACTCGATGCGTACCTGCGCGGCCGTGGCGGCGAAGTCATCGAGGAACTGCCGCTCGACCACGTCGAGGACAGTCAGGGCTACGTCCACTATCGCAAGGGTTCGCTGGTGATGTATCGCCTCAAGGACGAGATCGGCGCCGACGCCATCAATCTGGCGCTGCGCAACTACATCGCCAAGGTGAAGTTCCAGGAGCCGCCGTACACGATCTCGAAGGAGCTGATCGCGGAGTTCCGCGCCGTCGCACCGGCTGACAAGCAGCAACTGATCACCGACCTGTTCGAGCGCATCAGCTTCTACGACAACCGCGCCGAGGAAGTGACCGCGAGGAAGCTCGACAACGGCAAGTACGAAGTGACGATTGCCTGGAAAGCCTCGAAGAAACTGTCCGACGGCATCGGCAAGGAGAGCGATCTCGTGCTGGCCGACGACATCGACATCGGCATCTTCGCGCGCGCCAAGGGCGCCGAGGAAAAGGACGAAAAGGTGCTGTACCTGAAGAAGCACCGCATCGACCAACCCGAGGGCAAGATCACGGTCGTCGTCGATGAACTGCCCTACGACGCCGGCATCGACCCGCTCAACAAGCTCATCGACCGCGTCTCCAGCGACAACCGCAAGCGGGTGTCGCTCGACGGCTGAGTGCCGCTGCGCCTGCAGTTACCATTGCGCCATCGAGCTGCTTCGCTGGCGCCCATTCCGGAGTTCACCCATGCTCACCCTCTACTACGCCCCCGGCACCGCCAGCTTGTGCGTGCACCAGTTCCTGATCGAACTCGGCGTCGAGCATCGGCTGGAGAAAGTCGATACCGATGCGAAGCAACAGAAGTCGCCGGAGTACCTGAAACTCAATCCGGGCGGCGTGGTGCCGACCCTGGTCGTCGACGGCGAACCGATGGTCGAATCCAGCGCGATGCTGATGTGGCTGGCCGAACAGGATCCGCAGGCACGCTTCGTGCCCGGTGACGGCGGCCGCGCGCGCCGCGATTACTTGCAATGGTTTCTGCTGCTCGCGAACGGCCTGCAGCCGCCGTTCCGCGCCTGGTTTTATCCGGAGGAACCGGCCGGCGAGTCAGCGACCGACGCGGTGAAGGCGAGTGCGCGCCTGCGCATCGAGGGGATGTGGGACCGCGTCAATGCGCACCTCGAACAGAACGGGCCCTATGTCTGCGGCGCACAACTCACCGCAGCCGATTTCTTCCTGTTCATGCTGTGCCGCTGGTCGCGCAACATGCCGAAGCCGGCGACCGAATGGCCGTATCTCGCGATGTTCGTCGCGTCGATGAAGGCGCGACCCTCGTTCAAGACACTGTATGCGCGGGAAGGTCTGTCGGAATGGGCGTGACCCGCGACCAGTAAGGCTTGCGGAGGCGCCCGGCGGCCAACGCGCGCCGGGTCGCGAAGATCGACAGCGCGAGGCAGAGCAGGACGGTGAGCAAGGACGCCTCGGCGCCGAACTCGCCGCCCGACAGCCATTCCGGACCCTGCGTCTTCGCCTGAAACAGGCTGGGCAGTTCGAAGCCGGAGACCGCAATGCCGAGCACGCCGCCCTGCGTGAAATTCCACGCGGCGTGCAGGCCCATGACGAAGTACAGCGAACGTGTCCACGCGTAGAGCATGCCGAGCAGGATGCCGGCTTCGAGCGCGATGGCGGCGCTGCTCCACCAGGTCGCGTTCGGATTGCCGAAGTGGACGAGCCCGAAGAATGCGCCGGAAATCGCGATGGCGATCCAGGTGCCGAGCGCATCCTCGACGACGCGGAACAATACGCCACGGAAGATCAGCTCCTCGGTGATGCCGGGCACGATGCCGACCATCAACAGCGGAAACCAGAGGTTCGCCGATGCATTGACGCCCTCGATGCGATAGCTGCCGAACGCGGCCATCAAGGCTGCCGCCAAGCCCATCAGGCCGGCGCCTGCCAGCAGACCCAGGGCCGAATGCGGCAGCAACTTGCGCCATGCCAGTTCGTCGATCCGCCGACCTTCGATCGCACGTACCAGCAGCACGTAAGCGAGAATGATGGGCAAAGACGCCATCAGCACCTGACCGCACAGCGCCAGTGGTGATGCCGTCGCCATGCCGCGGAGACCGGTGCGATGCGTGCCGGTCACCCAGCGCACCAGCAGACTGAAGGCCACCGTCATCGCGATGAAGATCAGGATCCGCAGCAACGGATTGCGCATGATCCGCACCCAACGTGGCGGCGATTGGTCCACCGGCAACGGCGGCGTCTCGGCCAACGTCGTTTCAGCCGGCGGCACATCCACATCCGCTGGCACCTGCATCGTGTCTTCCGTGGTCATCGGCCGTGCTCCGCGAAGAAGCCGGGACCATGCCACGCCCACCCACTGCCGGCAACACACAGAAGTCACTGCATCAGCGCGGCGCATCGCGCGACCGGATACGCAAACGGCCCGCATTGCGCGGGCCGTCGGTGGACCATCGGCGTGATCGGGATTACATCAAATCAAGCTTGCTGCCGTTGGCGACTTCGACTTCGAAGCCGGCATTGAGTTCGGCCAGTGCCTGCACGCGCGGGCAGAGGTCCTTGGCGCGGGCTTCGAGTTTCTTGGCAGCACCTTCGACCTTGTCCTCGATCGTGCGTTCAAGGCGCTTGGCCTTGGCCTCGATCTCCTTGGCGCGCGACTCGTCGCCCGAGAGCGCCATCGCGATGGCGTCACCGGCCACGTTCGCGGCGATCGAGGCGACCAGTTCCTTCACCAGCGGCTCGACCACCTTGTCGACGACACGATCGATTTCCTCGTCGGTCGGGCGGCCATGCGAAAGGTCGCTGCGCACCGCCTTGACCATCTCGACACGGATCTTGTCGAGACGATGATTGAAATCATCGATGCGGTCCGCGTCTTCCTCGAACGCGGCATTCACTTCACGCACCGCGGTCAGTCCCAGTTCGATGCCTTCCAGCGCGATGCCGATGGCTTCTTCGCGAATGCCCAGCACTTCGTCTTCGAAGCGCATCAGGCGGGTGCGATCGGCGGCGTTGACCGACACTTCGCGGCCATCGACGAACAGCCGGCCGGCGTCGACGCGGATCTTGGCGCCACTGCCGGTTTCGGGTGCGAAGCTCAGGCCGTCGCTGCCGATGCGCAGGTCGTAGGCGCTGTTGACGCGCACGTCGCAGTCGTGATCGAAATGTCCGGCATTCGCGACGCCGAACGGCAGCAGGCTGGCGGTAGCGAGGGCAAGGGCAGTCAGGCGGTGGTTCACGTCAGTTCTCCTGGTGTCGCGCCCGGAATGGGCGGCGTTTGGGGTGCGGGAGAAACTGTAGTGGTTTAGTAGGTGTATTGGAACACCATTACACCATTACTGATGACCTAGATGTCCGAGGATTGCCCCAAGACGTTGATCATGTTCATGTTTGCTCGACGGCGAATTCAGCCCGGACACCGGGGTCGGCCAATCTCCGGGCCGTCCAAGCCAGGGCAATGGCCAGCGCCAGAGTCATGAGCGCACTGCTGATCTGGGTCGGCCAGTAGATCGAATCGATGCCGTCGCGGATGAAACTCGGCAGATCGGCCGTCAGGGACGCGTGCCATGCCGCCAACTGCGACCACTGCCAGGGCACTGCGATCGCATGCAGCACGGCCAGCACCACGCAGATCCAGACGCTGGCGGCGCGTGCCCATTCGCGACGCCGATTCAATCCGGTGCCGAGCGGAATGGCGGCGACGCCGGTGACGAACAGGACCAGCGCAGCGACGCCAAGATGACGCATCAGCCATTGCAGGGCCGGCGGCAGGATCGCGAACAGCGGCATGTCGGCCAGCACTTCTTCGGTGCCGACGGCGCTCAGCATCAGCCACAGCAATGCCGTCAGCAAAGCCAGCAGGAGCATGAGCACGCCGAGCACGATCAGCGACCAGGCCGTGGACGACACGAACAGGGAACGCGGCGCCGGCCCCGACATCTCAGTCCTCGCGGGTGACGCGCAACACTTCGTCGACCGAGGTTATGCCGGCCACGCACTTGGCCCAGCCGTCGGCAGACATCGAGGGCGTGCGCTTGCGCGCTTCGGCCTCGAGCACCGCTTCCGACGCACCTTCGTGGATCAGCTTGCGCATCGCGTCGTCGACCAGCACCAGTTCGTACACGCCGGTGCGACCCTTGTAACCGGCGAACTTGCCGGGCAGGCCGGCACGCGGCCGATACAGCGTGACCTGCGTGTTCGCCGGCAACCCGAAAGCCGCGAGTTCGGTCGGCGTCGCGGCATAGGCCTCGCGCGTTTCCGGATCGAGCACGCGCACCAGACGCTGCGCCAGCACGCCGATCATCGAACTCGACAGCAGAAAGGGTTCGATGCCCATGTCGCGCAGGCGCATGACCGCGCCGACTGCGGAATTGGTATGCAGGGTCGACAGCACCAGATGCCCGGTCAGCGAGGCCTGTACCGCGATCTGCGCGGTCTCCAGATCGCGGATTTCGCCGACCATCACGACATCCGGGTCCTGGCGCAGGATTGCGCGCAGTCCGCGTGCAAAGCTCATGTCGACTTTGGTGTTCACCTGGGTCTGGCCGACGCCGTCGAGGTAGTACTCGATCGGGTCCTCGACCGTAAGGATGTTGCGCGTCGCGTCGTTCAAGCGCGACAGGCCGGCATACAAGGTCGTGGTCTTGCCGGACCCGGTGGGGCCGGTAACCAGCAGGATCCCGTGCGGGCGCGCGATCAGGTCATTCACCTGCGCCAGCATCGCCGACTGCATCCCGAGCTTTTCCAGATCGAGACGGCCCGCCTGCTTGTCGAGCAGGCGCAGCACCACGCGTTCGCCGTATCCGGCCGGAATGGTCGAGACACGCACATCGACCGGACGCCCGGCGATGCGCAGCGCGATGCGGCCGTCCTGCGGCAGGCGCTTCTCGGCGATGTCGAGCTTGGCCATGACCTTGATGCGCGACACGATCGGCGCGGCCGCGGCCCGTTGCGGCGCCAGCACCTCGCGCAACTGGCCATCGACACGGAAGCGCACGACCAGTCGATTCTCGAACGGCTCGATGTGGATGTCGGAGGCGTTTTCCTTCACCGCCTGCGTCAGCAGCGCGTTGATCAGGCGGATGACGATGGCGTCGTCGTCGCTCTCCATCAGGTCTTCGGGTTCGGGCAATTCCTCGGCCAGCGCCCCGAGATCGACGCGCCCGTCCATGTCCGCGACCATTTGCCGGGCATCGTCGCCACCCTGCTCATAGAGATCGCGCAACAAGCGTTCGAACGCGGTCGCATCGAGTTCCTGCAGCGTGATCGGTGCATCGCAATAACGGCGCATTTCCGCCAAGGCCTCGATGCGTGCGTCCGGCCGATGCGCGACCACCGCCGCCGCATCGCGCCATTCGAGCAGGGTCACGCCATGGCGTTTCGCGAACGCGAAGGGCGGGCGTGGAACCTGCTGCATCATTGCGCCTCGTCGGGGAGCGCCGTCGGCGCTGCCGGCATCAAGGGCTGGTCGCGTTCAGGGGTGGTGTTGCCGGGCAAGGCGTTCACACGCAGTTGCTCGGCGCGCAGGAAGTTGTACTTCTCCTGCGAGAGGATCGCTTCCTGATTCGCATCGCGCAGGATGCGCGGACGCAGGAAGATCATCAGGTTGCGCTTGACCATGTTGGCCTTGCGGTACTTGAACAGGTTGCCGAGCAGCGGAATGTCGCCGAGCGCCGGCACCTTGGAGATGCTCTCGGTCATTTCGTGCGTGGTCAGGCCGCCGAGCACGAGCATGCCGCCGTCCTTGACCAGCACAGACGTCGAAATCTCGCGGTTGTTGGTGATCAGGTCGGAGGCACCATCGACCGAGGGCGCCAGCGAAGACACGACCTGATTCAGGTCGAGCGCCACTTCGTCGCCTTCGTTGATGTGGGGTGTCACCTTGAGCGTCAGGCCAACGTCCTTGCGCTCGATCGTCTGGAACGGATTCGTTGGCTGGTTCGCACCGCCGCCGCTGCTGCCGGTGTTCGTGTACTGACCGGTCAGGAACGGGACTTCCTGGCCCACCTTGATCGTCGCTTCCTTGTTGTCGAGGGTGACGATGCTGGGTTCGCTGAGGATGTTCGAGCGACTGTCGCCACGCAGCAGCTTGGCGAGCGCGCCGACTTCATACACCGTCGATTCTTCTCCATTCGCGCCGGTGATGGTGGTGGTGCCAGTGATGTACCCGAGGTTCAGGCCCGAGCCCAGCGCGCCCAGCGCGCCCAGCGGATTGGTGATCGCGCCGACGATGCCGCCGTTGCCCGTCGTCGGAAAATTGGTGCCGCCGACCACGCCTTCCTGCGACAAGCCGTCGGTCGCCTGCCACTGAATGCCGATCTCGCGCGCGGTCTCGTCGCTGACTTCCGCAATCAGCGCCTCGATCAGCACCTGGGCACGGCGCACATCGAGATTGCGGATCACCGACTGCAGCGAGCGGAACACGGCCGGCGCCGCGGTGATGATCAGCGCGTTGGTGTCCTTGTGCGCCTGGATGGTGGCCACGCGCGCCGAATCCTTCGCCGTGCTGCCGCCGGTCAGGGTCGCGGCGACCGTGTCGAGCACCGCGACCAGTTGCTCGGCATCGGCATAACGCAGATACACGACCTGGGTGCTCTCGCCGGCATCGAGCGGCGTGTCGAGGTGGGTGATCATCGCGCGCGCCTTGAGGCGGGCGCTGCTCTCGCCGGACAGCAGGATCGAATTGGTGCGCGCATCGGCGACCACCATCGCCGACTTGGCCCCATTGGCATCGCCGCCACCGAGCTTGTTGAGCGTGCTGGCGACTTCCTGCGCGTTCGCGTGCTGCAGCGGAATCGCCTCGACCGCGCTGTCGCTGATCGTGTCGATGCGCCCGATGATGCTCTCGATGCGCGCGACGTTGCCGGCGCGATCGGTGACGATGATGGCGTTGCCGGACGGGCTGGCGACAATCTGGCCGCTCTGCGGAATCAGCGGTCGCAGCACGGTCAGCAGCGCATTCGGCGATACGTACTTGAGCGGGATCACGCGCGTGGTCAGCGAATCCGGCCCGACCACGGGCGATGACGCGGCGCCGTCCTGCACCGCGACCGCTTCCGGCAGCACCTTGATCACGTCGCCGGCCGGCACCAGCGCGAAGCCATGCACGCGCAGCACCGATTCGAAGACGCGATAGACCTCGTCCTTGTCCATCGGCTGGGTCGAGATGATGTTGACCTTGCCTTCGACGCGCGGATCGACGATGAAATTCTTCCCGGTGATCTCGCTGACCGTGCTGATGAAGGTGCGCACGTCGGCGTCCTTCAGGTTCAAGGTGTTCTTGCCATTCAACAAGGGCGCACCCGGAGCCTGCTGGGCCGCAAGCGGGGCGGCAAATGCAAGGGCGATCAGCAGGGCCAGCGGACGTGGGCTCATGAATGCTCCGAAGTTTCGAATCAGCGGGGAATATCGACGGTCAGGGTGTGCGGCTTGCCGTCGCGGCGCACCGTGACTTCGATGCGCGAGGCCTGCGACAGGCCGGCGACCGCAGGACCAATGCGCGAAGGGTCGGTGACCGACACGCCGTTGATTGCGGTGACCACGTCCTCGGGCTGCAGGCCGAGCTTCTGCAACACGGCGGCGTGTTGCCCGCCATTGAGGCGGACACCGACGAACTGGCCGTTCTCCATCACCGGCATCGGCGTGATCTGGTTCGCGAGCACGGCCGGATCGACGCCCAGCTGCTGCTTCACTTTTTCCATGTCGACGCCGGTCATCGGCAGATTGGGTGCGGTGACCTGGCCGAACATCGTGCGATCGATCGGCGCATTCGCCACCGCCGCAGTTGCCGGACGGGTCGCGGGCGTCGTGAACGGCGTGACCACGGCCGTGCGTTGACCATCGGTGGTCGCGGCCGCGGGCACGCCCGTCGCTTCCGGGGTGCGCAATTTCAGGACTTCGATGGCGCCGCCACGCGACAACGCGACACGATCCGGATAGACGGCATCGAGAGTGACGCCGGGCGCAACTTCCTGCCCGACGTTGTAGCCGCGCTCACCATTGGCATCGGCGATGAAGGCCCGACCATGCTTCGGATCTTCGCCGGCGAGCACGCCGCGCAGATCGATCGGAAGATTCGTTTCCGGTGCATTCGCCAGGGCCCGATGGTCGAGCAACAATCCGGCATTGCCGAACAGATGCCAGCGCGACAGGGACGGCGCCGGGGCCGCGGCGGCCGGGTCGTTGGCCGGCAGCGGTCCGGCGCTCGGCAGCGGCGCATTCCAGTCCAGCGCCAGCCACAGGAAACGTGTCAGCAGGTACACCAACAGCGCGACCAGCAGTGCATTGATCACTGCGGCCAGCGGCTTGGACCAGGGATGGCGGGCGTAGGACGCGAGGTCGGCGGACATGGGCGATCACAAACGATGCGCAAGCGTAGCAGTGACGCCCGGCGGTCGGGAAAGTTCAGGGCTGGCGTTTGCCGCGTGCGCGCAGCAGTGCATCCGCATATTCGTAGGCGCGCTCGGCCATCTGGTCGACGGTGAGCGGCAACACGCCGGGGCGGCTCGGCATCGGCAACATGCCGACCAGGGCCTGGCCGGCAAAATAATCGCGCAGTTCGGCGGCGCTGAACGAGATTGGAGCGGGGTTCGACATGGAGGACTCCTTCGGGCAGCCGAGGGTATCAGTCGGATGCGAACAACCCGGGCTGGATCGATGCATCGTGGCGATCGACGAAGCCGCCGAGACCGACGCCGACCAGTCGATACCGCGTGCTGGCCGGCAGTTCAACGCGTTCGCGCAGTGCCAGCGCGATGCGCGTCAGCGCGGCGGCGTCGGCAGGGGCCATCGGCGGCGTCAGGCTGCGCGTCAGGATCCGGAACTCGCGCGTCTTCAACTTCAACACCACGGTGCGCGCGACGCGTTCCGGCTCGCGCTCGGCCGCACGCCAGACTTTCTGCGCCAGCGCTTCGATCATCGGCCCGGTCGCCGCCAGCGGCACGTCGTCGGCGTAGGTGTCCTCGGCCGAGATCTGCTGCGTCGGCCGCTCGGCCACCACGGCGCGCTCGTCGATGCCGAGCGACAGTTCATGCAGGCGCCGGCCGTAACGCCCGAAACGCGCCTCCAGCGCCGGAAGTTCGGCTGCGCGCAGATCGGCCACGGTGACGATGCCGAGCGTCGCGAGCTTGCTTTCCATCACCCGGCCGACCCCGGGGATCCGCCCGACCGGCAGTGGGGCCAGGAAATCCAGCACCTGTTCCGGCCGCACCACGAACAGGCCATCCGGCTTGTTCCAGTCGGACGCGATCTTGGCGATGAACTTGTTCGGCGCCACCCCGGCCGACGCCGTCAATCCGGTCTCGTCGCGGATGTCGGCGCGGATGGATCGGGCGATCGCGGTCGCGCTGGCGATGCCTTGCTTGTTCGTGCTGACGTCGAGATAGGCCTCGTCCAGCGACAGGGGTTCGATCAGGTCGGTGTGGCGCGCGAAGATCTCCCGCACTCGTCGCGAAGCCTCCCGGTACCGCGCGAAATCGGGCGGCACGAAGACCGCTTGCGGACACAGCGCCTCGGCGCGCAGGGCCGGCATCGCCGAGCGCACGCCAAACGTCCGCGCCTCGTAGCTCGCGGCACAGACGACCGAACGCGCACCCTTCCATGCGACCACCACCGGGCGCCCGCGCAGGGTCGGATCGTCACGCTGCTCGACCGAGGCGTAGAACGCGTCCATGTCGATGTGGAGGATCTTGCGCATCGCCATTGCCGAACGGGGGAGGGCTATTGTGGTGACAAACTGTCGCGCTAGCATCGGGTCGCCATGAACCTGCGCGCCCCTCCCCCGGCACGTCCGCTGGTCAACATCGACACGCTTGTGCGGATCGCGGCCGCCGAGACGGTCGAATCGCTGACGCGTTCGGTCGACGCCATCGCGAGCGAACTCGGCTTCGAGCACTGGATCTACGGTGCACTGGTGGCGGTCACGCCGACACGCAGCGAGCAATTCGTGCTCAACGGCTACCCGGACGACTGGCGCAATCACTACCTCGAAGCCGGCTACACCTTCCGCGATCCGACCGTGAACTATTCGCGCACCCATGTCGTGCCGACGCTGTGGAGCGAACTGGCACGCTCGCCGGGAGAACTGGCGCGACCCGACCCGGTGGGCCAGCGCATCGTCGACGAAGCCCGCGACTTCGGCCTGGCAAAGGGTCTGAGCGTGCCCCTGCATGGCCTCGGCTGCCAGTTCGGCATGATGTCGTATGCAGCGGCCGACCCGAATCATCCGATCACCGAGTCGACCGTCTGCGCGGAAGCGATGCTGCTCGCGACCTATGTCCACCAGGCCGCGTCGAACCTGATGTTCGGCAGTCGCATGCGCGACATCCGCGCGCTCAGCCAGCGCGAGCGCGAGTGCCTGAAATGGGCGGCCGAAGGCAAGAGCGGCTGGGATATCGCGCAGCTGCTCGCGATCAGCGAACGCACCGTGATCTTCCACCTGCGCAATGCCTGTTCGAAGCTTGGCGTCGCCACCCGCCAGCAGGCCGTCGCCAAGGCCATGGTGCTCGGCCTGCTGGACTGAATCGGGTTCGCCCCGCCCGGCCGTGATGGCGCGCCGGAACCGGGATCGCCGTCACCGAAATCCCGTCAACCTGTCAGAACTGACAGCTGCCCAATACGACAGCTTGACGCTGTGATCACTCCGCGCCTTACCCCGCCGGAGCGATTGCCATGCAAGAGATCCTGATTGGTCGGCCTGACTGGAAGAACATCTCCGCCCCCTTGCTCGACAGCATGTATGCCCTGCGTCACGAGATGTTCGCCGAACGTCTGCAGTGGCAGGTGGAAAGCCATCACGGCAAGGAAAAGGACTGGTTCGATCGCCTCGAACCGACCTACATCGTCGCCCGCCATCCGGACGACGCGCGCCGCGCCACCGGCAGTTGGCGGCTGTTGCCGACCACCGGCCCGTACATGCTCAAGGACGTGTTCCCGGAATTGCTGCACGGCCATGCCGCGCCCAGCGACCCGACGATCTGGGAAGCCAGTCGCTTCGCCGTGGCCAGGCATGAGCAGGGCGCGCGTTTCGGCATGAATGAAACCCCGGTCGCGATGATCCGGGAAATGCTGCGCTTCGTACGCCGCAACGGCATCCAGGAGATCGTCACCGTCACCAGCGTCGGCGTCGAACGCTTGATCCGCAATCTCGGCCTGAAGACCGAGCGCTTCGGGCCGGCTTTGCAGATCGGCGATGTGCGTACGGTGGCGCTGCGCATTCCGATGGACGATGCCGCCGAAATCGCGCTGTGGGGCTGGCTCGAGGGCGACTACGCACGCGAAGCCGCCTGAACGAAGGACAGGGACTCCGGGCCCCACGGCCCGGAACGGACACGATGCCGGAGTGCGTCGGGGTCCCGGGATCACCCGCCAGGACGGCGCCATCCCGGTGTGTCGACGGCTCGTACCGGACTCATGGACCCCCGGCCTGGTCCGGTCGAGCCGAAGCCACACCCGCAGGCTGCGGGCGAGGCATTAAGCTAGCGGACCGTGAAACCGCATCCCCTGATCCCGCGCTGGGCCTATCTCCTGTTCGCCTGGGCCATGCTCGCACTTGGCGTCATCGGCATCGCGCTGCCCGGCCTGCCGACCACGCCCTTCATCCTGCTCGCGGCCTGGGCCGCTGCACGTGGCTCGAAGCGGCTGCACGACTGGATGCAGGCGCATCGCGTGTTCGGTCCGATGATCCGTGACTGGGAAGCCAGCGGCGCCGTCAGCCGTCGCGCCAAATGGGCCGCCACGATCACCATGGTCGCCTGCGCCGTCATCATGTTCGTGACCGCCCCCAAATGGTGGATGGCCGCTACCGGCAGCGCCATCATGACGATGACCGGCACCTGGCTGTGGCTGCGGCCCGAGCCGAATCGCGAACCTGCAACCCCGGAGTCCCCGTCATGACCGAACAACGCTTCCGCGCCTACACGACGCACGACCTCGATGCGGTGATGGAGCGGATGGCACGACAATTGTCGATGCAGCTGGATGCGCATCCGGTGGTGCTGGTCGGGGTGTTGCGTCGCGGCGCACCGCTGGCGGCGATGCTGCACGAGCGACTGGCGCGGTTGCGGCCCGAACTCGAGATCACCCGCACCGACCTGAAGGTGAAGCGCTACGGCGATGACCTGACCTTGCTGCATCCGGATACCGCGCTGACCGAAACACCGCTGCAGGCGCAGGCGAATTTCGCCGGGCGCCGCGTCGTGGTCGTCGATGACGTGCTGTACCAGGGGCACTCGGTGTTCCGCGTGCTGGAGTGGGTACGCCGCCATGAGCCGCTGTCGGCGCATGTCGCGGTGCTCGTCGACCGCAGGATCAATGCGTTGCCGGTCCATGCCGATGTCGCCGGGATCACCTTGCAGATCGCACCCGGCGATGTCATTGAATGCAATGTGCCGCCTTACGAGCCCGAGTTCGCGGTCGACATCTGGCGACCCAAGTCGGAGTGAATCCCGATGAATCCCATCGTCTACGCCATCCCGGTGTTTTTCGTGCTGATGCTGATCGAGTTCGGCGTGGCGCGTGCGCGCGGACGATCGGTCTATCGCGTCAACGACACGCTTGCGTCGCTGTCGCTCGGAACGACCTCGCAGATCACCGAACTCGCGACCAAGCTCGTGATCATCGCGATCTACGCGTTCTGCTTCGAGCATCTGCGCGTGACGACCTTGCCGGTCGATGCCTGGTGGACCTGGGCGCTCGGCCTGCTGCTCTACGATTTCCTCTATTACTGGCATCACCGCATGAGCCACGAGGTCGGCATCCTGTGGGCGACGCACGTGGTCCATCATTCGTCCGAGGAGTTCAATCTCTCGACGGCGCTGCGCCAGACCAGTTCACGCTTCCTGCTTGGCTGGATCTTCTACTTGCCGATGGCCGTGCTCGGCTTCCCGCTGATCGTGTTCATCGTCGTCGGGCTGATCGACCTGCTCTACCAGTACTGGATCCATACCGAACAGATCGGAAAGCTCGGCTGGTTCGACCGCGTGTTCGCCTCGCCCTCGAACCATCGCGTGCACCATGCGGTGAACGACAAATACCTCGACAAGAACTACGGCGGCATCCTGATCCTCTGGGACCGGATGTTCGGCAGCTTCATCGACGAGGACGAGCGCGAGCCCTGCGTCTACGGCACGCGCAGTCGCCTCGGCACCTTCTCGCCGCTGTGGGCGAACCTGGAAGTGTTCGCGGCGCTCGCCAAGGATGCCTGGCATGCGCAGTCTTGGGCGGACAAGCTGCGCGTGTTCATCAAGCCGCCGGGCTGGCGTCCGGCCGACGTCGCCGCACGTTTTCCGAAGCCCGATTTCGATCTCGAGAACGCGAAGCGCAAGTTCAACCCGCCCTTGTCGCGGTTCGAATCGGCCTACCTGTTCGTGCAGTTCCTGATCGTGCTCGGCGCAGGCACCCATTGCCTCGCGGTATCCGATCGCTGGCCCTGGACGGCGGTCCTGGCGTACGGCGGCTGGGTCGCGGTCTCGGCCTGGTCCCTGTGCCGTCTGGCAGATCATGGTCGATGGGGCTGGCTCATAGAATCGCTGCGCCTGGCGTCATTGCTCGTGCTCGTGCCGGTCCTTTGGCGCGTCGCGAACCCGGGCTAGCCACGGGGAACACGATGGACGACACGACACACCCGCAATTGACGCGCCTGCTGCGTGCATGGAGCGGCGGCGAAGCCGGTGCCGCCGACCAGGTGCTCGCGCTGGTCTACGACCGTCTGCGCCAGATCGCTGCGCAACGCGTGCGCATGGCGCATCCGCGCGAGCAGTTGGCACCGACCGAACTCGCCAACGAAGTCATTGCCAATCTGCTCGAAGCCGATGTGAACTGGCAGGACCGCGCGCACTTCTTCAAGACCGTCGCGGTCGCGATGCGCAATTTCCTGCACGATCTCGCGCGCCGTGATGCCGCGATGAAACATGGCGGTGGCCAGATCCACGTGACCTTGTCTGCCGCCGAATTCGAACCCGGCGAGGCAATCAATGGCGAAGTCGAATCGCTGCATGAGACCCTGGCGGAACTGCGCACGCTCGATCCGCGCAAGGCCGACGTGATCGAGCTGCATTTCCTGGTCGGGCTCGGGCTCGAGGAAGTCGCGCAGACGCTCGATGTCTCGCTGGCCACGGTGAACCGCGACCTGCGTTTCGCACGTGCATGGATGAAGGAACGCCTGGCCTGATGGCGTCGTCGCGCTTCCAGCAACTGGAAGACTTGTTCAACCAGGCGGTGTCGATGCCGGCGACGCAACGCGCGGTCTGGCTGGCGACGCTCGACCTTGATACTGCACTGCAGGCCGAGTTGCACGCCCTGCTCGCGGCCGACGCCGCCGCACAACCGCTGACCGATCGCTTCGACCAGGCCCTGAACAGTGGCAGTGCCGTCGGCCATGCCGGCGTGCGCCTCGGGCAATGGCGCTTGCTGCGCGAGATCGGCGCCGGTGGCGCAGGCGTGGTCTGGCTGGCCGAACGGGCCGACGCGCAGTACGAGCAACAGGCCGCGATCAAGATCAATCGCGCCATCGCGTCCAGCGATGCCGCTGCGCAGTTGCGGCATGAACGCCAGATCCTGGCCTCGCTCGACCATCCGCTGATCGCACGCCTGCTCGACGGCGGCGAGACCGATGATGGCCATCCCTATCTGGTCATGGAATACGTGCGTGGCGAGCCGCTGACCACGGCCTGCAGCGATCGCGGCCTCGACCTGCGTGAACGCGCGCGCCTGGTGGCGCAGATCGCGCGCGGCGTCCATTACGCGCACCAGCGCCTGGTGATCCATCGCGACATCAAGCCCGGCAACATCCTGTTGCGCGACGATGGCCGTCCGGTCCTGCTCGACTTCGGCATCGCCAAGCTGTTTGCGCCCGGCGAACGCTACGCGACCGCGACCCAGCCCTGGTTCACGCCGGCCTACGCCAGCCCGGAACAGAAACGCAACGATCCGATCAGCACGGCCACCGATGTCTACGCACTCGGGCTGGTGCTGTGCGAACTGTTGAGCGCACGCGAACCCAAGGTCGCCGAGGACGGGCGCGTCACGGCACCCAGCCAGCGCGCAGCACCGGCGTGGCAACGTCGCCTGCGCGGCGACCTGGATGCCATCGTCGCACGCGCCTGCGCCCCCGAACCGCAGCGTCGTTACGCCTCCGCCGAGGCATTCGCGGAAGACCTCGAACGCTGGTTGCGCGGTCGTCCCATCAAGGCCCGTCCGGACACCACGCTGTACCGCATCGGCAAGTTCCTGCGTCGTCACCCGCTCGGCGTCACGCTGGGGACGACGGCCGTCGTGCTGATCGTCGGCACAGCGGCCTGGTTGCAGGTCGAACGCGAGCACGCCTATCGCGCTGAATACAAGGCGCGCGACGAAGCCGCGGCGGCGGCGGCGGTCAGCGACTTTCTCGTCGACGTGTTCCGCGAGGCCGAGCCCGGTGCCGGCAAAGCGCGCGTGCTGACCCCGGTCGGGCTGATCGACCGCGGCACCGACGTGCTGTCGCAGCGCCAGGACCTGGATGCCGCCACCCGCGTCCGCATGCAGGGCGTGCTGGGCAGGATCTACGGCTATCTCGGCGAACCGGAACGGGCAACGGCGGTGCTGCGTTCCGCTATCGAACTCGCCGACAGCTCGCGACAGCCCGCGGCGGTGCGCATCGAACATCGCCGCACCTTGGCGTCGGCCCTCGATGACCGCGCCAACTATGTCGCGGCCGAAGCCCGTTATCGCGAGGCGCTGGCCGTGGCCGAGCAGGCCGGCATGGACGTGCTGGCGATCGACCTGCGCGGCGACATCGGCTTCATGCTGGCCAAGCAGCGCCGCCACGCTGCAGCCTCAGCCCTGCTGCGCCAGGCGATCGCCGAGAGCAGCACGCGGCGCGGCGCGGACGGCGAAGGCACCGCAAGATTGCGCATGTACCTCGCCGAAGCACTGATGCTGGCCGGACACCACGCCGAAGCGAGCGCCGAATCGGAGCGTGCCCTGCGCACCCTGCGCCGCACGATGGCGGCGGACGATCCCGATCTGCTGGGGTTGATGACCACGCACGCCGCCGTCCTGCGCGCGCAGGGCGATGCCGACGGTTCGATCACCGTGCTCAAGGACATCATCGCGCAACGCGAGCACCTGCTCGGCCACGACAGCTTTCTGCTCGCGAATGCCTACAGTTCGCTCGGCTCCGCCTACTACGAGCAGGGCCGGACGCTGGAAGCCACCGAACAACTGGTGGCGGCACTCGACATCGGCCGCGCCACCCTGGATCCGCACGATCCGAGCTTCGCGATCGACTTGAACAACGTCGGCTCGCTGTACGAGGAGCAGGGCGACTACGCACGCGCCGAACCCTTTCTGCGCGAGGCGCTGGCGGTGTATCGGCAGCATGCGCGCGACGAACCCTACCAACTCGCGAACCTGAGCCAGAACCTCGGGCGCCTGCTGATGTTCATGGGCAAACCCGAGGAATCGCGCGAGCTCCTGGCGCAACCGATCGCCGATCTGCCCGGCAACGACTGGGACCTGCAGCGCGCCCGCCAGCAATTGCATCTTGCCGAATGGGAGCGCCGCTACGGTTCTGCGATCAAGGCGCTCGCCCACCTGGACCAGGTTCGCGTCGACGCGCTGGGCGGACCGGACAGCCCGCGTGTCGGCGCCTTGCTGCGGACGCGAGGCCTCGTCGAAGCACGCCTCGGACACGTCGATGGCGCGCGCGACCTGCTGCGCCGCGCCGGCGAGCATTGGGCCCGCACGCGCAACCCGGACTATGTCGGTGTCGGTGACGTCGAACTCGATCTTGCCGAACTCGACCTCGCGGACGGCGATGCCGCTGCGGCGCGCCGACATGCCGACGCGGCGCGGCGCATCCTCGATCCGGTGCTCGCGAAGCAGGCACCGCAACGGCCACGACTCGCCGCATTGATGCAGCGTCTCGCCCACTGAACCGGGCGTTCAGCATCGCTGATACGTTCACCGCAGCCATCCCGTTCTCTCTCTCGAAGCCGCCAACGGCGTGCACACGGGAAGAACATTCATGCGCGTCCATCGTTTCTCAGTCCTTGCTGCATTGGCACTCGCCGCGTCCGCTCCGCAGGCCGCGGTGCTGACCGTCGGACCCGGCAGCGACTGCAACACGTCCTCGCTCGCGACTGCGATCACGCTGGCCGACGGGTTGTCCGGCCCGGATGAGATCCGGATCGCGAGCACCGCGGTGCTGACCGCGCAACATCTCGCCATCAGCAACCAGTCGCTTGCCCTCAGCGGCGGCTGGAGCGATTGCGCTGCGAATGCGATCCAGGTCGGACGCAGCACGATCGTCGGCGACGGCCGCGCATCGGTGCTGAGCGTGCGCGAAACCACCGGCAGCAGCTACACCCTCAGCCTCGATCGCATCAACCTCAGCGGCGGCGGTGGCGGTGACGATGGCGTCGGCGGTGGCATCGACCTGTACGGGCGCTGGTCAGTCACCGTGCGCCGCATGGAGATCCACGACAACAGCACCGAGTTTGACGGCGGTGGCTTGATGATCGAGGGCCCCGGCACGCTCAGCCCGGCCAGCATCGACATCGGCGAAGACGTCGATATCCGGGGCAACACCGCACGCAACGGTCTCGGTGGCGGCATCGCCGGCAAGCGTGCGCTGATCAAGCTGCGCGCCGATCGCGTCGTCATTCGCAACAACTCGGCCTATCGCGGCGGCGGCATCGGTGCGGACAGCAGCAATGTCTATGTCGGGGCCTATGGCGACGAGATTCCCTACACCACGGCCACCGGACTGATCGTCGAACAGAACCGCGCCAACGATGGCGGCGGCATCGCCCTGCTCGGCAGCGGCTGGCTGTTCGACGCGCAGGAACTGACCGTGCGCAACAACCACGCGAACCGCTACGGCGGCGGCATCTACGCCGTCGGCGGCCAACTGCAGCTGCAACGCGACTATCCGAACTACTGGCGCGTGCAGTGTGCGGCCGGGCAATTCTGCTCGCGCATCGAAGCCAATGTCGCCGGCAACAACTGTCCCTCGGAAGGCGCCGGTAGCGGACAGGGTGGCGGTCTCTACCTGGACAAGGTCAGTGCCTACGTGTCGCAGACCCTGCTCAGCGACAACTGCGCCTACGGCAATCCGGCCTTCTTTTCCTGGGGTCCGTCGACGCGCTTCGAGAGCAGCGTGATCACCCGCAACCTGATGCGCGATCGCTCGGACCAGTACGACCAGACCGGCAACACGATCGTCGGCCTCGGCTCACGGGTCAACGATCCGGCACAGTTCACGAGTTTTCGTGGCGTCAGCCTGCTCGACAACCGCGCCCGCACCACGGCCGGAACTCTTGTGCCGGCCCAGCACTTCAGCGGCGCATCGAATGCCAGCGTGCAGATGATCGCAGTTGCCTACGACCAACTGCTCGGCAGTTCGGGTACGACGAGCGCCTGCATGGTTGGCGGCGTGGATGCCGCCGGCTATCGCGACGTCGCGAGCAATGACTTCCGCCCGCGACCGGGATCGGCCTTGATCGACGTCTGTCCGGACAGCACGTTTGCGGCGAACTATGCCGGTCTCGATCTGCAGCCGCGCTGCGTCGATGACCCCACTCAGCAACGTGGCGGCGCCTGCGATGTCGGGGCCGCCGAAGCACCGCTGGACAGCTTCTTCGCCGGCTTCGCCAGTGGCTTCGAATGACCGATCGTCCGGGCACCACAGCAAAAGGCCCGCTTGCGCGGGCCTCTGCTCGAACGGTGCGGACGCAGCCGATCAGTTGACGTTGATCGCGCTCCACGCGGCCGCAACGGCGTTGTACTGCGACGAACCGGCGCCATAGATCGCCGTCGCGGCCTGCAGGGTTGCGCTGCGCGCACCCGGGTAGGTCGTGCTCGAGGTCATGTAGTCACGGATCGCGCGGTACCAGATCGCGGCGGCGGCGGTGCGGCCGATGCCGGAGAGCGAACCGCTGCCGGTGGCGTTCTTGCTGTCGCCCGCAGCGCAGGTCTTGGTCAGCGAGGTGGTGCCTTCAGCCAGCAGGTAGAAGAAGTGGTTGGCCGGGCCCGAGGAATAGTGCGGGTCCACACCACCCAGACCGCCAGCCGGATAGCAGTCGTAGGACGCGTTGCCGTCCAGGTTCGGGTCATACATGTAGCGCAGCGGGCTGGAAGACAGCTCCTCGCCGATCTTGTAGTCGCCCGGATCACTGGGGTTGTTCGCGTAGAACTCCACCATCGTGCCCATGATGTCCGAGTTCGCCTCGTTCAGGCCACCGGAGTCGTTCGAGTAGGCGAGATTGGCTTCGGCCTGGTTGACGCCATGGCTCATTTCGTGGCCGGCGACGTCAAGCGACACCAGCGGCGCATAGCCGCTGCCACCGTCGCCGTAATACATCGCGTTGGCGTACCAGGCGGCATTGATCCAGCCGTTGCCGACATGGACGTAGCTCTTCACGCCTTTGCCGTCGTTGAAGATGCCGTTCCGGCCATGGTTGTTCTTGTAGTAGTCCCAGGTCGTCGCCACGCCGTAGTGCGCATCGGCGGCCACGGTGGCGCGGTCCGACGTCGCGTTGTTGCCCCAGGTGTTGTCGGCGTCGGTGAACAACGTCGCGCCGCGGGCCGCCGTCGAGTACGTGCGGTTCAGGGCGTCGTACGTGGCGCCACCACCGCGGGTGGTGTCGGTCAGGTTGAACGTACCGCTTGCGGAGGCCGTGTTGAGGACGACATCGCCGTACAGCAGGGTGCGACCCGTGCCGACCGCAGCGGTACCGCCACCGCCGCCGGAACCCGGCTTCGCGGTGTGCACCATGTCCCACTGGTCGAGGATGGCGCCGGACTTGGCATCGACGAAGTAATGCATCTCGGTCGGCGTCTGATCGCGCTTCTCGCCCATCATCACGACTTCGAACGCGAGACGCGGGGCCATGTTGCGCGCGTACACGACCTGGCGCGCACTCGGCATGCCCTTGAAGCCGGTACCGAAGGCGGTGCCGGCCGCGATGATCGCGTCCTCGTCACTGATGTTGGTCGCCATCGACGGGCGCATCTTGCTGTTCATGGTCTGGCTGACCGACAGCAGGCGGCCTTTTTGCGAATGCACCACGAAATCGCCACCGATCACCGGCAGGCTCTTGTAGGTCCGGGTGAAGCGCACGTGTTCCGTGCCGTCGGCATCCACCGTCATGTTGCGCAGCGCGAACTGATCGTCGGCCGCCGTGAACACCTTGCCGGCATTGGCCGAAATCAGGTGGCGCGCATTGGCTTCGACCGCCGGATCGTCGAGGCGCATGGCGCTGGCGGAACCGGTGGCAAGAACGGCGGAAATGGCAGTGGCGATCAGAAGGCTCTGGAACTTCATGGTCTCGATGTCTCCGGCGATGGGTGATGTGGGTATCGGCAGAACCAGACATGGCCCGAATGCGGGGCGACCAGCGGTCGTCGCGTCGGGTCCTGTCATGCACAACAACGCAGCGCATGGCGCTGCAACCCTCGACCTGGAACGACTTGTCCCCCCTGGGAGCGCGCCTTGCGCGCCGAACAAGATCTGAGGCGCGGCGAGACTAGAGGGCGCTCCTGCCGAAGGTCATGCCGCACTGCCACAAATCGACACATCTTTGACAATGTGTTGCGCTATGTCTTCAGTCATGTTCACAGTATTGCGTACTTCGATATACTGGCAACACAGGAGTACAGTGCGATGACCGATACCGAGTTGTTCCTCAAGAAATTCCAGAAAGAACTCGCGGCAGGCACCGTATCGCTGGTGCTGCTGACCGTGCTGTCGCGGGCCACGCAGCCGCTGTACGGCTACCAGATCGCCAAGCTGCTCGAGGGTTCGAGCGAAGGCGTCATCGCCGGCAAGCAGAGCGCGCTGTATCCGGTATTGCGCAACCTCGAAGGCGCTGGCCTGGCCGAAAGCGAGGTCGAACCGTCGATATCGGGTCCACCGCGACGCTACTACCACATCACCGAACTGGGCCGCGAAGTCCAGCGCGAATGGGCCGAGTCCTGGAGCGCCACGCGCGATTTCGTGGATCGAACCCTCATTGATCAGACCCTTGCGGAGAAAACAGCATGAACACCGCCCTGCCCACCACGATCGATGCCTACCTGGATGCGCTGCGTGCAGCGCTGTCGGGGGCCGATCCCGCGCTCGTGCAGGACGCGCTGTACGACGCCGAGGAGTTCCTGCGGTCCGAATTGGCCGAGCAATCGGGACAATCGGAAGCCCAGGTGATTGCCAAGGTCGCGTCGAGCTATGGCGCCCCGGATGAGGTCGCGTCGATCTACCGCGATACCGAATACAAGGTGCGGCGCGCGATCGAGCCACCGAAGGCGACGCCGCGACGCTCGCTCGCCGGGCGCTTCTTCGGGGTGGCCGCCGATCCGCGCACCTATGGCGCGATCTTCTATCTGCTGCTGTCGATGGCGACCGGCATCATCTATTTCACTTTCGCCACTGCCGGCCTGAGCCTGAGCGCCGGCCTGGCCATCCTGATCATCGGCATTCCGTTCTTCCTGCTGTTCCTCGGTTTGACGCGGGTGTTGTCGCTGGTCGAAGGCCGCATCGTCGAGACCATGCTCGGCACGCGCATGCCGCGTCGACCCTTGTATTCGGATCGCTCGGTCGGATGGATGGATCGCATCAAGGAGATGCTCGGCGACGTGCGGACCTGGTCGACGATCCTGTACCTGTTCATCATGCTGCCGCTCGGCATCGTCTACTTCACGCTGACCGTGACCGGCTTCTCGCTCGCGTTCGGTTTCATCGCCGCACCCCTGCTCTACCTCGCCGACCGCCTCGGCTGGATGAGCCAGCACATGCGCGCCGACGATGTCGAGTTCGGGTTGATGGCGCTGCCGCCGGAAGTCGCCCTGCCGCTGTTGTTTACGGCCGGCGTGATCCTGCTGTTCTCGATGATGCACCTGGTGCGTGGCGTCGGCCAGGTCCATGGCGCGATCGCGAAATCGCTGCTGGTGCGCAGCGGCAGCTGATCGCAAGCAAAGGTGCCGCGACGCAGGCGCGCTGCGTCGACCGGCTAGACTGGACGGATGCCTGTCGCCTCCGTCCCGCACCGAAGCCGCTATGCCCGGGCCGTGATCGCGATGGTCGCGGCGGTCGGGCTGTTCTCGTTGATGGACGCCGGCATGAAGTGGCTGGCGCCGCACTACCCGCCGATGCAGGTCGCAGCCTTGCGTGGCCTGTCCTCGGCGCCACTGGTGTTTCTGTGGGCGGTCGCAACGGTGGCGCCGGTGTCGCTGCTGCGCATTCGCTGGTCGATGCACCTGCTGCGCGGCCTGCTCTCGATCGTCATGCTCGCGACCTTCGCCTACGCACTGAAGCGTCTGCCGATGGCGGACGCCTACACCCTGTTCTTCATCGCGCCGCTGCTGATCACGGCGCTGTCGGCGCCGCTGCTCGGCGAACAGGTCGGGCCGCGGCGCTGGATCGCAATCTGCGTCGGTCTGGTCGGCGTGATCGTCGCGATGCGTCCGACCGGCGAAGGCTGGATGAGCCTCGGCAGTCTCGCCGCGATCGCCTCGGCCCTCGGCTATTCGCTGTCGGCGATCACCGTGCGCACGCTCGGCAAGACCGACAGTACCCAAAGCATGGTGCTGTGGATGACCGTGATGGTCGGGCTTGGCGCCGGCCTGCTCGCCTGGCCGGACTGGACGCCGATCGCCAGCGAACACTGGCCGGCGATCGTCGTCATCGGCGTCACCGGTGCACTGGCGCAATACGCGGTGACGATCGCCTTCAAGCTCGGTGAAGCCTCGGCGATCGCGCCGTTCGAATACACCGCGCTGGCCTGGGGCGTGCTGCTCGACTGGCTGCTGTGGCAGACGCTCCCGGACCGTTACGTCTTCATCGGCGCCGGCATCATCGTCGCCAGCGGCGTTTACCTGATCCGGCACGAACGCGAACACGCCGAAGCGGAACATCCCTGATCGGCGACGGCTCGTCCCGTGCCGCGTCGGGCCATTGCGACGCGCACCTAAGATGGCGGATTCCGTTGCTCTGGAGATCGCCCATGCTGATTCGTTCCCTGCTCGCCACCGCCATGGCGCTGGCCATCAGCCCCTTGCTCGCACAAACGAATGCATCGGGCCTCGACCCGAAGAACTTCGACCCGGCGACTGCGGCCTGCAGCGACTTCTATCAGCACGCGAACGGGACGTGGCTCAAGAACAACCCGGTGCCGGCGGCCTATTCAAGCTGGGGCACGTTCAACGAACTGGACGAGCGCAACAACGCCAAGCTGCGCGAGATCGCGCGCGAGGCGATGGCGGTGCGCACGATTGCCGCCGGTTCGCCGCAAGTGCTGGTCGGATCGTTCTACGCCGCCGCACTCGACGAAGCGGCGATCGAGAAACGCGACGCCGCACCCATCGCCGACGACCTCGCGGCCATCGACCGTCTGCGCAAGCGCAACGATGTCGTGGCCCTGGTCCGGCAATGGCATGCCCGCGGCACGCCGGTGTTGTTCGGACTCGGCGTCCGCCAGGATCTGAAGGACACTTCGCGCGTCATCGCCTACGCCACCCAGGGCGGGCTCGGCCTGCCGAATCGCGACTACTACACGCGAACCGATGCCGATTCGGTCAAGTTGCGCGACCAGTATCGTGCGCACATCGCGCGCATGCTCGAACTGTCCGGCGTCAAGGCGAAGCAGGCGCGCAAGCAGGCCGATGCCGTGTTCGCACTGGAAACACGTCTCGCCGAAGCGGCGCTGCCGCGCGAGGAACTGCGCGATCCGAACAAGAGTTACAACGTCGTCACGCTCGACGCCGCGAATGCGGTCACGCCCGCCTTCGACTGGCGCAGCTTCTTCGACACCGTGGGCGTGACCGGCGCGAAGGATTTCTCGCTGTCGCATCCGGCTTTCTTTGCGGCGATGCAGCGCGAACTGGCGAAGACCCCGGTCAAGGACTGGCAGGCCTATTTGCGCTGGAACCTGGTGAACGGCGCCGCGGCGAACCTGTCGAAGCGCTTCGTCGATGCCGACTTCGCCTTCACCGGGACCGTATTGCGCGGACAGAAAGCACTGAAGCCGCGCGACCAGCGGACCATCGACCAGATGAACACCTTGCTAGGCGACCCGCTCGGGCAACTCTTCGTGGCCCGACATTTCCCGCCGGAAGCGAAGGCGCGCATGATGACCATGATCGGCAATCTCAAGACCGCGCTGCGTGCGCACTTGGAACAATTGCCGTGGATGGGTGATGCGACCCGCGCACAGGCCATCGAAAAGTGGTCGACGTTCACGCCGAAGATCGGCTACACCGAGGTATGGAAGGACTACGGCGACGTGGCCTTGTCGCGCGACGCACACTTCGCGAATGTCCGCACCCTGCAACGGCACCTGACCAAGCTCAACCTCGCCAAGATCGGCCAGCCCGTCGATCGCCGCGAATGGAACATGCCACCGCAGCAGGTGAACGCGTATTACAACGCGACCTGGAACGAGATCGTGTTTCCCGCGGGCATCCTGCAGCCGCCGTTCTTCGACATGAACGCCGACGACGCCTTGAACTACGGTGCCATCGGCGCGGTCATCGGCCACGAATTGCTGCACGGCTTCGACGATTCCGGTTCGCGCTTCGATGCGCAAGGTCGCCTGAACATGTGGTGGACTGCCAAGGACCGCATGGCATTTGACGCCCGCGCCGAGAAGCTGGTGGCGCAGGCCGGCGAATTCGAGGCGCTGCCCGGGCTGAAGCTCAACGGTCGCGTCTCGCTCGGCGAGAACATCGGTGATCTGGGCGGCGTGACCATGGCCTACGGCGCGCTCGACTTCGCGCTCAAGGACCGTGCGGCGGCGATGATCGATGGGCTCACGCCGCGACAGCGCTTCTTCCACGGCTGGGCGCAGATCTGGCGCCGTAGCTACACCGACGAAGCGCTGAAGATCCAGGTCAATGTCGGCCCGCATTCGCCCGGCAAGTTCCGGGTCAACGGCCCCTACGCCAACCTGGACGGCTTCGCCGAGGCATTCGGCTGCAAGGCCGGCGATGCGATGGTGCGACCGGACGCGACGCGGGTGCAGATCTGGTGAAGCCGACGCTGCGCGGCTAGTGCGCGCGCAGCGTGAAGCGTTCTCGGTAATCGGCCGGCGTGAGGTGGGTTTCGCGCTTGAACAGCTTGCGGAAGCTCGCGGCATCGGAGTAGCCGCAACGTTCGACGATTTCGTCGAAACTGAGCCGGCTGGTTTCGAGCAAGGCCTTCGCGCGCTCGACCCGCAGCCGCTGCAGGTGCGCCAGCGGACCTTCGCCGAACTGGGTCTGGCAATGGCGCAGCAAGGTCCGTTCGCTGGTGCCGACATGCGTCGCGATCTCGCTGACGCTGAGTGCGCGATGCATTTCCTGCGACAGCAGTTTCTCGATCTTTTCGGTCAGGGTCGAACGCGGCTTTTCGATCAACGCCGCCGACACGTACGGCGCCTGGCTCTGGCGCTCGGGATCGACCAGCAGCAGCTTCGCGGTCTGCTGCGCCAGTGCGGCATCGGTGACCCGCGCGATCTGGCGCAGCACAAAATCCAGCACCGCCGAGGCGCCACCCGCGGTCGTCACTTCACCGGACTCGACCACCAGTTCATCCGCCTGCAATTCGACCAGCGGGAAGGCCTGCCGGAACGCGGCGGCCAGCCACCAGCTGGTGGTGGCGGGACGGCCGTCGAGCAGGCCGCTCATCGCCAGCAGGAAGGTGCCGGTGCAACTGCCGGCGACACGCACGCCGCGCAAATGCATGGACCGAATCAGCGCGATTTCCATTTCCATGCCGGCGGTCAGGCTCAGCAATTCGCCGGCGCTGCCATGCATCACACCGGGAATCAGCAAGACATCCGGATCGCGTTCGAGCGGCACGATCCCGGACAGGGTCATGCCGCTGGACGTCATCACCGCGTTGCTGCCGCGGGCGTGGATCAATTCGGTGCGGAATGCCGGGGCCGCAGCGCCGAAGCGCAGTTGCGCCAGCTTGTCGGCCACGCGCAAGGCATCGCTCGGCGCCGCGATACTCGACATCATCACGCCGTCGAAGACGAGGATGCCGAGTCGCAGCGCGGTCGGCCGCTCAACCATCGATGCGCACCGCGCCGTGTTCGCGCGCCAGCGTCTGGATGAATTTGGCCGGCAGGTGCAGGCCGCCGCTCACCGCCGAATCGCAGGCCAGCAGCGGAATGCGCTCAGGATGTCCGGGCGGCAGCACGGTGACCGACGGCGCGACCAGTTCGACCTGGCCCACCGCATCGGTCGTGACCAGCCACAGGCCCGGGGCGATCGCGGCATCGTCGCGGCAGCGCACGTCGAGGCGCATCAGCGCGCCAGCCGCGGCCGGATGCAACAGCCACGAACTCTGCGACTGGGTGAACACGGCGGTGTACTGGGTATCGGAAATCAGGGCCGGCGCATCGCCAGCTTCCTGGGCCGCGGTCGGCAGGGCCGCGATCAGTGCCGCAAGACCAAGACTACGAACGGCAGACAAAACACTCATGACACGCTCCGAAGGGCGGACGGATGGTCCGCATGCCGATAGCTTGCCCCGACGCTCTGCTCAGAAAGAGTGGCGGAAACGCCGTAATCATAGCCGTTTCCGCCACCTCAGACTGTCGAAAGTCACCCGGGCGTCGGTGTTCCGGACAAATTCTGGCCATCGAAGCGGTAGTGGAGGTCCCGTTGTGGCGCAGGGGCCGAGGCCGGCGGCGGACTCAGGACCACGAGCGGGTCGTACTGGCGGATATTGGCCTTGAACTCGCCGGGACTGCTGTCGAGTACGGTGTGGCCGGGGCGCGTGGTCTGCACGTAGCTCAGGCCGGCGGGCGCGATCAGCTGGTCGAGCGCCGGCAACAAGGCCGCGGCAAGCGGTGCCAGCAACGGATCATTCGCCGCCGTGGTTGCGAGCAGTTCGCGGAAACTCGCCGACGACACCGCCGGCGTGGTGAATTCGGCGATCGCGCCACCGGTCACCGCCTGGGTGCCGACGAGGGTCGCGTGGATGTCGCCGGACAGCACCACACTGCCTGCCGGCAGACGCGCGAACAAACCTTGTTTGCCCTGCGGGAACCCGTCCCACTGATCGACATTGAGCAGGAAGCGCTGGTTGAATGGCGCCGGCACGCCCAGCGGCGGGGGCGTCAGATCGAGCACCAGAGGTCGCGTCGAGACCGAACTCGCCAGCACTTTCCATTTCGCGGTCGAGGCCGCCATCTGCGCCGCCAGCCAGTTCAACTGGGTGTCGCCGAGGGCATTCTGGGT
Source organism: Lysobacterales bacterium (assembly GCA_016721845.1). Lineage (NCBI taxonomy): Bacteria > Pseudomonadati > Pseudomonadota > Gammaproteobacteria > Lysobacterales > Lysobacterales bacterium. Next base: position 270,876 of record JADKHK010000005.1, on the reverse strand, counting down.
CTGCAGGCCGCGCGTCGTCGCGAGCCACGCCGCGTAGATCTGGAAGGTCTGCTCGACCACGAAGTAGCGCGACCCGACCGACCCGAACAGCGAGGTCTTGCCGAGCGTGTACCAGGCCATGCCGGTATCCAGCGTCGCGATCAGCGCATCCGGAATCAGCGGCACGCGTTGCCCCGCCGGCACCGCCGCGTTGTACTGCTGCAGCAGCGAATTCAGGATCGTGGTCGCGACGAAGCCGCGCGCCGCGTTCTGGGCGCGCAAGGCGGCCTGACCGAGGTCGACGCCTTCATTGAGGTAGGCCTGGGTCAGGGTCGCCTGCAACACCTGCTTGTAGACCGCGAACTGCGGCTGGTCGATGTCGAGGTAGGGCGAGAATTGCGCGCGCACGGCTTCGTAGGGGATGTGCTGGGCAGCGAAGAATTGCGTCAGCGCAGCGCGATCCATCACCACGGCACCCGGGAATGCATCTTCGGGAATCAGGTGGTCGGGGCGATAGGAACGATAGTCGCTGAGGAACAATTCAAGATCGCGACCGAACCGCAGCTTGCGATACAGCACGGTCCGCGGATACAGGTTCGCGCGATCGACACCCAGTGCCGCCTGCGCACCGCCGAGATCGGTATCGACCGGCATGAATTCGAAGTAGGCCTGCTCGGCATTGCGGCGACGCTCTTCGTCCAGCTCCTCGAACAGTCCGTCGCGATAGGTGCCCATCGCCTTCCACGAATCATCCGAGAACTCGTGATCGTCCCAGATCGCGACGACCGGGAAGCGCTGGTAGAGCTGCTTCATCAGACCGTCATTGCGGTAGACGCGATGCAATTGCCGGTAGTTGTCGAGGCTCTTCGCGGCCTGGAAGGTCGAACCCGCGGCACCGAGCGTGATCGCGCCATTGCGGTCATCGAAGGTGATCGCGCGCGCCGCGGCACCGCCCTGGAAACTCGGGTCGCCGGTGGTCTCGTAGATCGAGTCACCGAGGTGCAGCACGAAGTCGAGGTCTTCGTTGAGCAGGGGCATCAGGGTGGTGAAATAGCGGCCGATGTAATCGTTGCAGCTGATCGCCGCGAACTTGACCGGCGTCGCATCGGTCGCGGCGCGCGCGGTCCTGGTGCGACCGGTCGGCGACGCGAGAAAATCGCCGTTGCGTGGCAACAGGAAGCGATAGAAGTAGCGAGTGCCGGCGGTCAATCCGGTGACACGCACCTTGAGACAGCCATCCGCGTCAGCGCGCGCGGTGAAGTCGTGATTGACCAGCAGTTGCCCGAAGCTCTCGGCCGTCGACACCTGCAGGCGCAGGCTGGCATCGGCGTGTTGGCCGCTCTCGGAGAAACGCGTCCACACCACCACCGCATCCGGACGCGGATCGCCCGATGCCACGCCCTGCGGGTACAGCGCATCGCTCGGCACGATCGCGCCGCTGCCTTGTGGCGTGCCGGGATCGGGACTGTTCGAATCGCTGTCGCAACCGCTCAGGCCGAGCGCACTGGCGCTGGCGGCGACGGTCAGGATGCGCAGTGCCTCGCGGCGCGTGGTGCGGCTCGTGCTCATGGTGGTCTCCCTTCGCTGTTGGTGACGGCGGATTGGCCGGGCTTGCGCCGCGATTCTGGCCACGCCATGTTTCAGATCCCCACGCGTTTATAGACGCAAACCCGCGGATTGTCCCGCTGCGCCGCCCATGTGCCTGATCGCCTTCGCCTTGAACCAGCATCCGCGTTATCGGCTCGTGCTCGCTGCGAACCGCGACGAGTTCCATGCCCGTCCCAGCGCCGCCGCGGACTTCCATGAGGATGCGCCGCAGGTCTTCGGTGGCCGCGACCTGCAGGCCGGTGGCAGCTGGTTGCTGGCCACGCGCGCAGGACGCGTGCTCGCGGTCACCAATGTCCGCACCGGGGCGCCGGAATCCGGCTTGCGCTCACGCGGTGATCTGGTGCGGCGCGCGGCATCGGCCAGTGACTTGCACGACGAACTGAGTTCGCTGCAAGCGCATGCGCACGACTTCGGCCGCTACAACCTGCTGGCCTTCGAGCCGAATGGGCTCTGGTACGCCGGCAGTCATCCCGAGGTGCGCATGCGCGCCGTCGAGCTCGGCGTCCACGCGCTGTCGAACGCGGACTTGAACACCCCCTGGCCGAAGGCGCTGCAATTGCGCGCGCGCATGGTCGACTGGATCGAGACCGGCACCGACGATGTCGCACCGCTGTTCGACGCGCTCGCCGATCCGCGCCTCGCGGCCGACGACGAACTGCCGCAGACCGGTGTGCCGATGGATTGGGAGCGACGCCTGTCCGCAGCCTTCATCGTCGGCGAACCCTACGGCACCCGCGCCAGTACCGTCGTGCTGGTGGCCGACGACCATGTGCGTTTCATCGAACGTCGCTTCGGACCGATGGGTGTGGCGCTCGGCGGCACCGACCAATCCTTCGAGCGGCGTTGACGATGCAGGCACGAAGTTTTCCACCGCTGATCGCAGCACATGCGCGCGTACTGATTCTGGGCTCGATGCCCGGTGTCGCCTCGCTCCGGGCCCAGCAGTACTACGCCCATCCGCGCAACCAGTTCTGGCCGATTCTCGGCGAACTGCTCGGTTTCGATCCGTCCGCCGACTACGCCCTGCGCGTGCAGGCACTGCACAGGGCCGGCATCGCCGTGTGGGACGTGCTCGCCGAATGCGAACGCGACGGCAGCCTCGACAGCGCCATCGATACGATGAGCGAGCAGCCGAACGACGTCCCGGGCCTGCTCGCCGCTCATCCGTCAATCCGCCGCATCCTGTTCAACGGTCACAAGGCCGCATCCAGCCTGCGTCGTCATTTCCCCGGATGGTCCGTTGAAGGCACTGTCCTGCCGTCGACCAGCCCGGCGCACGCATCGATCGCGGCGAGCGGCAAGTCCGAAATCTGGCGCCGCGCGGTGCGCGCAGCGCTCGCCGCGTCAAACGCTCAGCCGCATTTCGAATAGCCGCAATTCAGGCAGGTGGCGCAGCCGTCCATGATGATGCTGGCTCGCGTATTGCACTTGTTGCACATGGTCGCGCTGGGCGGAAACTTCTCGGCCAGGTCGGCCGGCACTACGGCCGCTTCCGCTTCTACGTCAGTGTTTTTTTTTGAGCGCGACTCGTATTGCGCGCGCTTCTCGGCGATGAGCTTGCGCGCTTCCACGCTCATTTCGGGATCGTGGATCAGACCGATCGACTTCAGATGCGCTTCAACCACGGTGCCGATCTCGGCGACGATCGAGGGCATGTAGACCCCGCCGGCCTTGAAGTAGCCACCACGCGGATCGAACACCGCCTTCATTTCCTCGACCAGGAAGGTGACGTCGCCGCCCTTGCGGAACACCGCGCTCATGATGCGCGTCAGCGCCACGATCCACTGGAAGTGGTCCATGTTCTTGGAGTTGATGAAGACTTCGAACGGGCGCCGCAGTTCGTGCTCGGTGCCCTGATTCAGCACGATGTCGTTGAGCGTCACGTACAGCGCATGCTCGAACAGCGGCGACTTGACCTTGTAGGTCGAGCCGATCAGCACGTCCGGGCGCTCGACCTGCTCGGTCATCTGGATGACTTCAGCGGACTTCGGCATCGCGATGGCTTCGACCGGCGCGCTCATGGCGACTTCGGGAAGGGCCCTGGCCTTGTCGTCGGCCCGCACCACGTTGTAGCCCTTGATCTTCTTGCCGATCTTGATCGCCATCGCTGTTCCCGTCCGGTCTGGCGCGTCTCCGCGCTGCATGGTTGTCGAAAGGCGCCGAAGCGCCGACGCCGCGCGATGCTTGATCGCGCGACATCTCTGGAAAGAGGCTCCTGCGCATGGTCATGCGCAGGAGGATGTCCGAACCGGTGTTGCGCAAGCGCAAACGCCGGTGGACGCGCCTCAAACACACGCTGACCCGGCGTGTGCGAGACCTCGGCCCGTCAATTGCGAAACGCCTAGATTGCAGCGCCCGCTGGACCGCCAAAACGCAGGGCGACCAGGTCGCCCGTGCAATTACTTCTTCTTTGCAGCCTTCTTGGCTGCTTTCTTCGGAGCGGCCTTCTTCGCTGCCGGCTTCGCAGCCTTCTTCGGAGCGGCCTTCTTCACGACTCTCTTCGCGGCCGGCTTGGCAGCCTTCTTCGCCGCTTTCTTCGGAGCGGCCTTCTTGGCGGCCTTCTTCGGAGCGGCCTTCTTGGCGGCCTTCTTCGGTGCAGCCTTCTTCGCTGCCGGCTTGGCGGCCTTCTTCGCGGCCTTCTTCGGAGCGGCGGCCTTCTTCGCCTTCGCGACGACCTTCTTCACGGCCTTCTTGGCCGCGCCGGCCTTCTTCACCACGGCCTTCTCGGCCTTGACGACGGCCTTCTTCGCCTTGGCGACGACCTTCTTCGCACCGGCCATCGCGTCGCTGGCCTTGTCGGCTACGGCGGCTTTCATGTCGGCCATTGCATCGGCCACGTTGGACATCATCGAATCATTACTCATGGGACGAACCCTCCAGCTGCTTCAGTTGATTTTATTGTGGTCAGTGGTCGGCATCCGGTCCCGCCACCGCAACCGCCGGTTACCCGGACGGCCGAAGGCCGATCGTGTTGCCACGCCCGGCCGAACGTGCCATCCATGGCCCGTTGCATCGTCGGCGCTTCCACCGACGCACACATTGATCTAACGCAACATCCGCACGAATTCGGACGCGTCCGATCAGAATTTTCCGTAGTAGCCCTCTTTCAGTGCATCGAACAAATTCGCCGCAGTGTGAATCTCACCGTCGTATTCGATTTCTTCGTTGCCTTTGACCTCGACCAGCGAACCATCTTCGAGCTCGAAGCGGTACGTCGTGTTCTCGAGATCCTGCTCCTTCACGAGCACGCCCTGGAACGCGGCGGGATTGAAGCGGAAAGTCGTGCATCCCTTCAAGCCTTTTTCGTAGGCGTAGCGATAGATGTCCTTGAAATCCTCGTAGGCATAGTCGGTCGGCACGTTCGCAGTCTTGCTGATCGACGAATCGACCCAGATCTGCGACGCCGCCTGAATGTCGACATGCGCCTTCGGCGTGATGTCGTCCGCGGACACGAAGTAGTCCGGCAGCTTCGACTCGGCATCGGTTGCGTAGGGCATCGCCTTCGCGTTCACCAGCGTACGGTAGGCCAGCAGTTCGTAGGAATAGACCTCGACCTTTTCCTTCGACTTCTTGCCTTCGCGGATGACGTTGCGGCTGTAGTGGTGCGCGAAGCTCGGCTCGATGCCGTTCGATGCATTGTTCGCCAGCGACAGCGAGATCGTGCCGGTCGGCGCGATCGAGCTGTGGTGGGTGAAGCGCGCGCCGGTCTCGGCCAGCCTGGCCACCAGCTCCGGCGCCACCGATGCCACGCGTTGCATGTAGCGCGAATACTTGGCGTGCAGCACGCGACCCTTGAGCACGTCGCCGATCTTGATGCCGTCGCGGATCATTTCCGGGCGCTTGCGCAGCATTTCACCGGTGACGGTGAAGTCCTGGTCCATGATCGGTGCCGGGCCTTTTTCTTCGGCCAGCGACAACGCCACTTCCCAGCCGGCCACGGCCATGTCGCGCGACACGTCCTCGGTGAACTTGCAGGATTCGTTCGAGCCATAACCCATGCGCAGCATGGTCAGTGTGCTGCCGAGACCGAGGAAGCCCATGCCGTGACGCCGTTTGCTGGTGATCTCGTGGCGCTGCTGTTCCAGCGGCAGGCCATTGATCTCGACGACGTTGTCGAGCATGCGGGTGAACACGCGCACGACTTCCTTGTACTCGTCCCAGTCGAAGCGCGCCTTGGCGGTGAACGGATCGCGCACGAACTTGGTGAGATTCACCGAGCCGAGCAGGCAGGACCCGTAGGGCGGCAGCGGCTGTTCGCCGCAGGGATTGGTGGCGCGGATGGTTTCGCACCACCAGTTGTTGTTCATCTCGTTGACGCGGTCGATGAGAATGAACCCGGGCTCGGCAAAATCGTAGGTCGAGACCATGATCATGTCCCACAGGTGCCGCGCACGGATGTGGCCATAGATCTTGCACGCGACCAGACCGTCGTCGCGCGAAACGTAGTTCTGCTTGGTCGGCCAGTCGCGCCAGACCACCTGGGTGGCATCGCCGAGTTCGACTTCGCCCTGTTCCTTGACGTGCACCGGAAACACCAGCGGCCAGTCGCCGTCAGCCGCGACCGCGTCCATGAATTCATCGGTGATCAACAGGCTGAGGTTGAACTGGCGCAGGCGCCCGTCCTCGCGCTTGGCGCGGATGAAATCCTTGACGTCCGGATGCGACACATCGAAGGTGCCCATCTGCGCGCCGCGACGGCCACCGGCCGACGACACGGTGAAGCACATCTTGTCGTAGATATCCATGAACGACATCGGACCCGAGGTGTACGCACCCGCGCCGGCGACGAACGCGCCTTTCGGGCGCAGCGTCGAGAATTCGTAACCGATGCCGCAACCGGCCTTCAGCGTCAGCCCGGCCTCGTGGACCTTGCCGAGGATGTCATCCATCGAGTCGGTGATGATGCCGGAGACGGTGCAGTTGATCGTGCTGGTCGCCGGCTTGTGCTCCAGCGCGCCCGCGTTCGAGGTGATGCGGCCGGCCGGAATCGCACCGCGGCGCAATGCCCACAGGAACCGTTCGTACCAGTACTTCTGCTTCTCGGCGGTCTGTTCGGTTTCGGAAAGCGCCTTGGCGACACGCTTGTAGGTGTCGTCGATGGTTTCATCGATCGCCTCACCGCGCTTGCTCTTCAGACGGTATTTCTTGTCCCAAATGTCGAACGAAGCCGGCTGCAGCGGGATTTCCACCGTCTCGCGGGCCACAGCTTCAAGGCGCACCGAACTCATTCCGTTGTTTCCTCCCACAAGGTGTCGTCATCCCCGCCAGCCACGACCCGGAAACCGCCCGCGACGGTGCAGCAGCGCTGCCCATCGTTTCTCATCAAAGACGGGTTCCGTGAGTTGCGGCGAGGCCGCGGCGCCCTGCGGCACCGACCGGTTCAACCTCATGGCAAACCCAATTGGTTGGGTTCATGAAGGCTCCTCACCACTAGATGTTGTGACTCAGCGGATCGGCACCTTACGCTTCGTGTCAGAGGGTGTCAACCGCTGTTCCCGCCTGGCGTCGTCGTGCAAATCATTGCTGCGCCGCGGAAAAGCGTCGTGAGGGCAATGGAACCCGCGGCCCGCTTGCAGGTCCGAGGACTGCCCCCAATTCACGCACCCCGCGCCACTTCCCGGAGTACCGCCGATGTCGATCCGCTCGCTGATGTTCGTGCTGCCCTGGCTGCTGGCCGCACCGGCCTGGGCACAATTGCCGGCCGCCGTCGACGGGCAGCCGCTGCCCTCGCTGGCACCGATGATCGAACGCGCCCAGCCGGCGGTCGTCAACATCAATTCGCAAACGCATGTGAAGGTGCGCGATCCGTTCTTCGACGATCCCTTCTTCCGGCGCTTCTTCAACAGCCCGGCCACCCCCCGCGAACGCGTCCAGCAGTCGCTGGGTTCCGGCGTGATCGTCGATGCCGTCAAGGGTTATGTGCTGACCAACAACCACGTCATCGATGGCGCCGACGACATCCAGGTCACGCTGTCCGACGGCCGGACGCTGAAAGGCAAGTTCATCGGCAGCGATCCGGATTCGGACGTCGCCCTGATCCAGATTCCGGCCGAGCGGCTGGCCGCCCTGCCGCTGGCCAATTCGGACCAGTTGCGCGTCGGCGATTTCGTGGTCGCGATCGGCAATCCGTTCGGCATCGGGCAATCGGTTACGTCGGGCATCGTCTCCGCGATGGGGAGATCGGGTCTGCGCGGCGTCGGCGTCCAGGACTTCATCCAGACCGATGCGTCAATCAATCCCGGCAACTCCGGCGGAGCGCTGGTCAACCTGCGCGGGGAACTGGTCGGCATCAATACGGCGATCTATTCGCCCTCGGGCGGCAATGTCGGCATCGGCTTCGCGATCCCGGCCAAGCTGGCGCGCGACGTGATGCGGCAATTGCTCGCCTATGGCGAAGTGAAGCGCGGCTCGCTCGGGGTCGACACCCAGGACGTGACCGCCGACCTCGCGCCGATGCTGGGCCTGAAAGCCGCCAAGGGCGCGGTGGTGACGCGCGTGCTCGCGAGTTCGCCGGCCGCTGCGGCCGGTCTGCGCGAGGGCGACGTGATCACGTCATTGAACGGCAAGCCGGTGAATGCCGCGAACGAACTTGCCAACCTTGAGGGCCTGTTGCCGGTGGGCACCCAGGTCACGATCTCGGTGCTGCGCGAGAGCGCTCCGCTCACGCTGACCGCGACCCTGAAGCCGACTGAACTGCGGCAGGCCAGCGGCGACAAACTCGATGCCGGCCTCGCCGGAGCGACCCTCGGCGACCTGCCCGACAAGTTCCGACGCCAGGGTCTGAGCGGCGTGCTGGTGACCGCCGTCGGCAACGACTCGCGTGCGGCCAAGAACGGCTTGCGTGTGAATGACCTGATCGCGGCCGTCAACCAGGTCGAGGTACGCGACCTGACCGAACTCGAAAATCGCATCGCAAAGCGGCGCAGCGAGCAGTTGCTGCTGACCGTCGTGCGCGGTCGCAGCGCCTTCTACATGCTGGTCGAATAAGCGCCGCCGAGGCCGCGCCATTCAGACCGAAGTGCGGCGTGCATGCTAAGGTGCGCGCTGCACTTCCGTGTCTTCGCCCATGCGTTTTTCGTTGTCGCCGCGCCTCTTCCGCCTTGCCTGTGCGCTGTCGCTGGCCTGCGCCCCGATCCATGCCCAGAACGTCATCGACGGTCGTGCCGACAGCGTCAGCATGCGCGCCTTCGGCGACGAATCGGTGCGCTTGTTCCAGGCGGGGGAACAACGCCGGGTGCGATTGTCGACCTTGTCGACCGTCAGCGCGATCGAGGCGGTGGCGCGCGGCGAGGTCGAGATCGCGCTGACCGCACGCGGCCCGCATGCCCTGAAGCCGGACGAGGTCGTCCTCGATTTCTACCCGGTCGCCTGGGAAGCCCTGACCCTGATCACCCATCCGGGCAATCCGACGCCCTCGCTCAGCCTGCGCCAGATCCGCGACATCTATCTCGGCAAGATTACGCGCTGGGACCAGGTCGGAGGACCGCCGCGCGCGATCAACCTGTATGCGGTCGCCGGTCCGCTCGATGGCGCCGAATACGGCCTGCGCCGCGCCCTGTTCGGCGCCGGGCACCGCCCGGTCGCGGCGAGCCGCTGGTATCTCAACACCGAACAACTCGAAGCGGCGATCGCAATCGATCCGAGTGCGCTCGGCGTCAGCGCACTGTCGAACGTGTTCGCCAACAAGAAGCTGCGCGCGATCAAGGTCGAAGGCGTGACGCCCCTGCTCAAGACCATCCGCAGCGGCGAATATCTGCTGACCACACCACTGTATTTCGTGCACCGGGGCGACCTGATCCCGAGTGAAGTCGCGATGCGTTACGTGCGCTTCCTCGAAGCCCCGGCCACGACGAGCTGGCTGAAGCGGCGCAAATTGCTGCCGATCGGCGAGGCGCGACTGCTCAACCAGACTTTCGCGACGCGCGAGCAGCGCCTGCTTGATCTGTTGAAGAAGGAACCTGCACCCGCCGACGGCGCCGCTGTCACCACGCCGCTGCCGGAACCCGTCCCCGCCGCGCCGCAAGCGCCCGGAGCCGGTGCGTGATCCGCGCACTGAGCTTCGATCTCGACGACACGCTCTGGCCCATCGCGCCGACCATCCTGCACGCCGAACGTCGTCTGCAGCAATGGCTGCATGCGCAGGTACCGGCGATCGCGGCACATTGGCCGAACGAGCGCCTGCGTGCGCATCGCGATGACATCGCCGCGCGCCATCCCGATCTCGCCCACGACTACAGCGCCCAGCGTCGCCGCAGCCTGCACGAGGTGCTGGCCGATCAACCCGGACGCGAGCAGCTGGTCGAGTCGGCCTACGCGGCGTTCTATGCGGCGCGCAACGAAGTCACGCTCTATCCCGATGCTGCCGCCGCACTGACCCGGCTGTCGGCGCGCTTCCGCCTGGCCAGCCTGTCGAACGGCAATGCCGATCTGGAACAGATTGGTCTGGCCGCGCATTTCGAGCAGCGCATTTCGGCGCGGGACGTCGGCGTGATGAAACCCGACGGCGCGATCTTCGCGCACCTGTGCGCGGTGCTGGATCTGATGCCGACGCAGATCGCACACATCGGGGACGATCCGGAACTCGACGTGCTCGGTGCCAAGCACGCAGGCCTGTTCGCGATCTGGTTGAATCGCGACGGTCGGGCATGGCCGCATGCGCTGCGTCCCGATCTGGAAGTCGCCGATCTGCATCAATTGTGCGCGTGGCTGGACGTGCAGCAGCCGCATGTTTCTGGAGTGAACTGATGTCCGACACCATCCCCCTGGTCGCGCTGACCGCCGCCGACCTCGACGCCTATCTTGCGAGCGCCGGCGAGCGCACCCGGCGCTGGATCGCGAGCCAGCAGTTCAAGGCGCTGCCGCTGACGCTGTGCATCGTGCCGAACGACGACGGCGGTATCGCCGAAGTCCTGGTCGGCGTCGCCAATGGCAGCGACGTGAACACGCTGGCGCATCTGCCGCAGACGCTGCCGCACGGCGACTACACCTTGTCCGAGCGCGGGCTCCCGCTGGACGCCGCGCGCGTCGCCCTCGGTTTCGCGCTCGGCAGCTACCAGTTCACGCGCTACAAGAAGCCGCGCCGCGAACCGGCCAGGCTGCTGGCGCCGCTGGGGCAATATCTGGATGAAGTCGCCGCGCTGGCGGCCGCAACGACGCGCACGCGCGACCTGGTGAACACGCCGACCGAACACATGGGGCCGGCCGAGCTCGGCGAGGCCATGCGCGCGATCGCGACGCGCTTCGGCGCCGACTACCGCGAATGGATCGGCAACGAATTGCTCGACGCGAATTTCCCTGCGATCCACGCCGTCGGCCGCGCCAGCCATCGGGCTCCGCGCCTGCTGGAAGTGCTGGCCGGCGACCCGACCCATCCGGAAGTCGCGATCGTCGGCAAGGGTGTCTGCTTCGATACCGGCGGCCTCGACATCAAGGCCGCCGACGGCATGCGCCACATGAAGAAGGACATGGGCGGCGCCGCGCATGCGATCGCGTTGGCCGAACTGGTGCTGGAACGGCGTCTGCCGATCCGCATGCGACTGCTGGTGCCGGCGGTGGAGAACGCGATCAGCGCGAACGCCTACCGGCCCGGCGAAGTGATCCGGACGCGCTCCGGCATCACGGTCGAGATCGACAATACCGACGCCGAAGGCCGCGTGATCCTGTGCGACGCGCTGAGTTACGCCGCGGAATCGAAACCGGCCCTGATCATCGATTTCGCGACCCTGACCGGCGCTGCCCGGATCGCGCTCGGTCCGGACTTGCCGGCGCTGTTCGGCAACGATGAGGCGCTGCGCGACCAGCTCGTGGCCGTCGGTCGCGATGTCCAGGACCCGCTGTGGCCGATGCCGCTGTGGCAGCCCTACCTGACGATGCTCGAGTCCGGCATCGCCGATCTCGCCAACAGCGGCGCCTCACGCCATGCCGGCGCGATCACCGCGGCCTTGTACCTGCAGCGCTTCGTGGTGCCCGGCATCCCGTGGCTGCACCTCGACACCTACGCCTGGAACGACAGCGAACGCCCCGGTCGCCCGCGCGGCGGCGAGGCGATGGGCCTGCGTGCGGTCTACGAGTTGTTGAAGCGGCGCTACGCCGACTGAGCGTTCAGTCGACGACAGGCTTGTCGGCGTGCAGATCGAAGCTCTTCACCTGCGCCGCGAGACGCTGGTCGGTGCTGAGCAGATCGATCGCATCGGCGAGAATGTAGGCGCCTTCGCGCAGCAGGAAATCGGGCTTCTCGACCGCATCCTCCGCGTCTGCCGCAGCCTTGTCGTTGCGACGCTCGTCGGCCAGCAAACCATCATCGCCATCGACGCTTTCCTTCCCCGGCGGATCGATGCCGGCAGCGATCCGTGCCGCCTTGCGCTCGGCGCGCTTCAGCTCGTTCTGATCGCGCTCGCTGCGACGCGCACTCTCGAGCAAGGACATGTCCTTGCGCTCGCGCTGCTTCTGGTACTCGGCCAGGTCGTCGAACCACCACTTGAACTCCTGGTCCTTGGCGATGCGGGTCTCGTGGCGCGTTTCCAGCAACGGCTTCAGCGCTGACAGGTCGCCGCTGCGCACGAAGTCGGCGGCCTTGACTTCGGTATAGGGCAACGCGAAGTCGAGCGAACTCTCGCCGAAGTCCTCGCTGCCCCAGGCGGTTTGCGGATAAGCGATATCGGGCACCACGCCGCGATGCTGCGTGCTGCCCCCATTGATGCGGAAGAACTGCGCGACGGTGAGCTTGAGCTGGCCGAAGTGCACGCTCGGATCGCGTGCATACTGGTCGAGGTCGATCAGGTTCTGCACCGTGCCCTTGCCGAACGAGTTCTCGCCGATGATCAGGGCCCGGCCGAAGTCCTGCATCGCCGCCGCGAAGATCTCCGAAGCCGACGCGGACTCGCGGTCGATCATCACGGCCAGCGGGCCGTCCCAGGCGGCGCCCTTCTCGGCATCACCCTCGATCGTGACCCGGCCTTGGGCGTCCCGCACCTGCACCACCGGACCTTCGTCGATGAACAGGCCGGACAGATCCGATGCTTCGGTCAGCGAACCACCGCCGTTGCCGCGCAGGTCGATCACCAGGCCATCGATCTGCTTACCCTTCAGTTCCTTGATCAGTTTGGCGACGTCGCGCGTCGAGCTGGCGTAGTTGGCGTCACCGCGACGTGCACCTTCGAAGTCGTGATAGAAGGTTGGCAGCCGCACCACGCCGATGCGATGCGCCGACTTGCCGGTCCCGACCTCGATCAGTTCCGACTTCGCCGCCTGTTCTTCCAGGCGCACCTTGTCGCGCACCAGGGTCAGCTGGACCGGCTTGCCGTCGGCGCCGGCGTCGGCGGCGAGCACATCGAGGCGCACGGTCGTGCCCTTCTTGCCGCGGATCAGGTCGACCACATCGTCGATGCGCCAGCCGACGACGTCGGTCAGTGCGCCCTTGTCACCCTGCCCGACCGCGACGATGCGATCACCGACCTGGAGCTTGTCCGACAGATCGGCCGGGCCGCCCTTCACGATCTGGCGGATGGTGGTGTATTCGTCCTCGCGGCTCAACACCGCGCCGATGCCTTCCAGCGACAGGCGCATCTGGATGTTGAAGTTTTCCGAGGCGCGCGGCGACATGTAGTTGGTATGTGGCTCGATCGCCGACGAATAGGCATTCATGAAGGTCTGGAACACATCGTCGCCATCGAGTTCGCCGAGGCGCTTCTCGAACCCGGCATATCGCTTGTCGAGCGTGTCGCGGATGCCCTGGTCGTCGCGCCCGGCCAGCTTCAGGCGCAGCCAGTCGTTCTTGACGCGCAGGCGCCAGAGTTCGTCGAGCTCCTTCGCATCGGCGGCCCAGAGCGCATGTTCGCGATCGAACCGATATTGCTCGTCGACGCCGAAATCGAAGCCCTTCGCGAGCAATGCGCGCGCATGCGCGGTGCGTTCGGCGACACGCTGGACATAGCGCGCATAAATCTCGAAAGGCGGCGCCAGTCGCTGGTCGAAGATGGCGTCGTCAAGCGCGTCGGCATAGGCGCGAAATTCGCTGACATCGGCGGCAGTGAGAAACAGCTTGTCGCCATCCAGCGATTCCAGATAGCGGTCGAAGATGGTCTTCGACATCGCGTCATCCAGCGGCACGCGCTTGTAATGGAAATTGGTCAGGAAGCGGGTCGCCAGCAACGCCGCCTGGGCCTGCTCGCTGCTCGGCTTGTAGCTGTAGACAGCCGCCGCCTCGGACTTGGTCAGGGCCACGCCGAAGGGTGCGACGACGAAGGCAATGGCAGCGATCAGACGCAAGTTCATGGCAATTCCCGAGACGACATTGGAGGGTTCGACATTAGCCCAACCCGGAGGTTCCCGCGGGTGCCGTCAGGCATAGCCGGCGGCGTGGGCCATCTGGTCGGCGTGGTAGGAGGAGCGGACCAGCGGACCGGAAGCGACATGGCCGAAGCCGAGCGCGTAACCGATCGTTTCAATCTCTTTGAATTCGTCCGGTGTCCAATAGCGCTCGACCGGATGATGGTGGCGCGAGGGCTGCAGATACTGGCCGACCGTGATCATGTCGACCGCATGCGCGCGCAGGTCGGCCATGGCTTCACGAACTTCGTCCAGCGTCTCGCCCAGCCCGAGCATGATCCCGGACTTGGTCGGAATGCCCGGGTGCTCGGCCTTGAACTGCCGCAGAAGACGCAGCGACCAGTCGTAGTCGGCCCCGGGACGCACTTCGCGATAGACGCGACGCACGGTTTCCAGATTGTGGTTGAACACGTCCGGCGGATTCGCCGCCAGTGCCGCGAGCGCGCGATCGACACGACCCTTGCCGCGGAAGTCGGGCGTGAGAATTTCGATGCGGATGTCCGGACTGAGCCCACGCGTCTCGCGAATGCAGTCGGCGAAATGGCCGGCCCCGCCGTCCATCAAATCATCGCGGTCGACCGAGGTGATGACGACGTACCGCAGCTTCATGTCGGCGATGGTCTGCGCCAGCTGCTTCGGTTCGTTCGCATCCGGCGGCTTCGGTCGGCCATGCGCGACGTCGCAGAACGAGCAGCGGCGCGTGCACACTTCGCCGAGGATCATGAAGGTGGCCGTGCCCTTCGAGAAACATTCGTGGATGTTCGGACAGGAGGCCTCTTCGCAGACCGTCACCAGCGCGTTCTCGCGCAACTTGTGCTTCAGCACTTCGACCGCATTCGTGCTCGGCAGGCGCACGCGGATCCAGTCCGGCTTGCGCAGCAACGGACGCTCGGCATCGAAGGTGACCGGGTTGCGGGCGATCTTGTCGCGCGCGATCTGCTTCGCGCCCGGCGTCAGGCCCGGGGCCTCGACCAGGTTCAGCGGAATGGTCTTGCTGGGAGTCTCGCTCATCTCAGGCGTCCGCGGGTTCGGGTAGGTGTGCGTCCGCTGCGATCGCGGCAAAGCCGAACTGCACGCACATCGCGTCGATCAGGTCGGCGGCCACCACGGACAGCGCGCCCGGGCCGCCGCAGTCTAACACCTGGGTCACCGCCAGGCCCTGGTAACCGCAAGGGTTGATGCGCCCGAAAGGCGTCAAGTCCATTTGCACATTGAAGGCGAGGCCATGGAAGGAACAGCCGCGACGCACGCGCAGCCCGAGCGCGGCAATCTTGGCGTCGCCGACATAGACGCCGGGTGCGCCGTCGCGGCGCGCGGCCACGATGTCGTAACGCGCCAAGGTGTCGATGATGGCCTGCTCGATCCGCTGCACCAGCTCGCGCACGCCGATGCCGAGACGCCGCAGGTCGAACAGGGGATAGGCAACGATCTGGCCGGGACCGTGATAGGTCACCTGGCCACCGCGATCGACCGGCACAACCGGAATCTCGCCCGGCAACAGCACGTGTTCCCACTTGCCGGCCTGACCCAGCGTGAACACCGGATCGTGTTCAAGCACCCAGAGTTCGTCCTGGGTGTCGGCACCGCGCGTGTCGGTAAAGCGCTGCATTGCGCGCCACACCGGTTCGTAGGCCATGCGCCCGAATTGGCGCACTTGCAGCGGTCGCGGGCTCAGAGCGTCCACTTCACCGCCGGATGCGCGCGCAGTTCACGCTGCACGGCGTCGTAGGTCTCCCGGTCCGGGCACGCGAACGCGACCGTGACCGAAACGTAGCGGCCCTCGCGCGACGGCCGCTGGCGCAAGGACCCAGCAATCACGTCGACGCCGACCCCCGCCAGCACATCCGGCACGATGTGCAGCAGCCCGGCGTCGGCCGCGCCCATTGCACTCACCTCCAGCGTGGTCGGAAACGTGAAGCCACGTTCCGTCGTCTGCTCAGTCATCACTCACTCGCCGTCGTCAAACCACAACCAGACCGAATCGCTCATGCGCTTGAAGAATCCGCCTTCGGCGTAATCTTCCAGCGCGACAAGCGGCGCTTCGTAGACGGTCTGGCCATCCAGCGCCAGCTTGAAGGTGCCGACGGCCTGGCCCTTGTTCAAGGGTGCGGACAAAGGTTTCTGCACGTTCATGGTCGCGGCCAGTCGCTGATAGGACCCGCGCGGCAACGTGACCAGCACCGGCTGCGCAACACCCAACCGGGCCTTGGCCGCTTCACCATGCCACAGCGTCACATCGCTGACCGGCGCCATCGCTTCGTAGACCTTGTGCGTCTCGAAGAAGCGGAAGCCGTAGTTGAGCAACGCGTGCGCCTCGTCGGCACGCACCTTCTCGCCGGCCGTGTTCATCACCACCGCGATCAGGCGCGTGTCGCCACGCTTCGCGGAAGCGGCCAGGCAATAACCGGCCTGACTCAGATGCCCGGTCTTGATGCCGTCCACGCTCGGGTCGCGCCACAGCAGGATGTTGCGGTTGCGCTGGGTGTGTGCGTTCCAGGTGTAGTCCTTGAGCGAGTAATGCGCATACTCCTCGGGGAAATCGCGGATCAGTGCGCGCGACAGTTCGGCGATGTCGTGCGCGCTCATGTAGTGCTCGGGGTCGAACAGACCATGCGAATTCACGAAGTGCGAATTCTTCAGGCCGAGCTTCTCGGCGTACTGGTTCATCAGTGCCGCGAAGGTCGATTCGGAACCGGCCACGTGCTCGGCGATGGCGATCGATGCGTCGTTGCCGGACTGGATGATCATGCCCTTGAGCAGGTCGCCAAGCGGCACCTGCGAGTTCAGCTCGAGGAAACTGGTCGAGCCATCGGTGACCGCGCCGCCGTGCCGCCAGGCGTTCTCGCTGATCGTGACCAGGTCCGTGTCCTTGATCTTGCCGGCCTTGCGTTCGGCGGCGACGACGTAGGAGGTCATGACCTTGGTGATCGAGGCCGGCGGCACGCGTTCGTCGCCGCCCTGCTCAGCCAGCACGCGGCCGGTCTGGTAGTCGACCAGCACATACTGCTTCGCGCTCACCGTCGGTGGCGGCGGCACCGGCGCGACCACGTTCGCGGCTCCGCCCGCAGGCAGGGACAGCGGCGTCGCGGGCGGCGCGGCGGTTTGCGCCAAGGCGCCGGTGGACAGGGCGAACGCGACGATCAGGGACTTCAGGGAAACATTCATGGACACAGCGGAACTCGATGGGGAAGGGTTACTCGACTTGCGTCGAGAGAGCGCGGATGCCGATCGCGGCGAGACGTTCGATCAGCGCGTCGGCCGCATCGATCGAATCGACCGGCCCGAGGCGCACGCGATGGAACAACTCGCCGCGGGTGAGCACGCGATCGAGGAAAAGGTCGTCGAAACCGGCCGCTTCCAGTCGATCACGCAATCGCACGGCATTATCGCGGCTGGCGAATGAACCGGCCTGCACATAGAGCGGATGCGGCGTGGCGGTTTGCGGGCGCGGCGACGCGCCGGCCTGCGGATGCTCGGGATCGATGGCTTCCACTTCGACCAGGCCGGTACCGGTGGCGGCAATGCCGAGGCGGATCGCCGCGGCATACGACAGATCGATGATGCGGCCGTCGTGGAAGGGACCGCGATCATTCACGCGCACGATCAGCTGCTCGCCATTGCCGAGATTGGTCACGCGCACATAGGTCGGCAGCGGCAAGGTCTTGTGCGCCGCCGTGAACGCATACATGTCGTAGGGTTCGCGCGTCGAGGTCAGCTTGCCGTGGAACTTGGTGCCGTACCACGACGCGACACCGCGTTCGCGGTAACCCTCGGCGCTGTCCAGTACGCGATAGCTGCGACCCAGCACGGTATAGGGCGAGTGGTTGCCGTACTGCGCGCGCGGCTCGGCACGCGGCACCGGCTCGGGGATCCGACTGACATCGACATCCCCGACTGGCGCGCTGTCGCGGCCGGGACCGGAGGGCGGCACCCCCGGACGCACGCCGTCGCGTCCGCAGGCCGCGAGCAGCGCGACCGCGCCGACCAGGACGAGACGCGCCCCGATCACGGTGTCGCCGTCGCGCCGCGCGCGATCTCCTGCGCCAGTTGCCAGACCGCCATGCTGTACAGCGGCGAGCGGTTGTAGCGCGAGATCACGTAGAAGTTCTGGAAGGTGATCCAGTGTTCGGTGCCTTCGGCACCGTCCAGCACCAGCAAGGTCGCCGGTGAGGTGCCATCGAACTGCTCGGCCAGCGTGTAGCCGGCCTTGGCCAGCGTATCGATGCTGTGGATGGTCTCGGTGGCGCGGATCTCGGGCAAGGTCGCGTCCGGCGCGGCGATCGCGCGGCCGGTGACGGGGGCACCGCGGGTCCAGCCATGCGCGACAAAATAATTGGCCACCGAGTGCACGATGTCCGGCTTCGATGCCCACAGGTCGATGCGGCCATCGCCGTCGCCATCCTTCGCCCACTGCGCGAAGCTGGTCGGCATGAACTGGCCCCAGCCCATCGCACCGGCATAGGACCCTTTCAACTCCTCCAGCGGCTGCGGGAACTGGCCGTCCAACTTGAGCAACTGCTTCAGTTCGCCCCGAAAGAACGGCGCACGCGGCGGGTAGTACAGCGCCAGCGTGGTCAACGCATCGATGACCTTGTAAGAACCGGTGATGCGGCCGTAGCTGGTCTCGACGCCGATGATCGCGACGATGATCTCGGCCGGCACGCCGGTGTCGTGCGCGACCTGGTCGAGCAGGACCTGGTTGTCGCGATAGAAGGCGATGCCGGCGTCGCGACGCTGGGCGGTCATGAAAATGGGCCGATAGTCCTTCCAGGGCTTGGTCTTCTCGGCCGGCCGACTGATCGCGACGAGGATGCTGTCCTGCTTCTTCGCCTGCGCCAGCAGCGTGCGCCAACGCTGTACCGTCGCACGATCGGCGTGAGTCTCCTGGCGCAGCTCGCGCAACAGCGCGTTGGCCCCCGGATGGGACTCGCGCGTTTTCGCTCCTGCGAGGGACGGCACGGAGGCGATGAGGACGATCAGGACAAGCCGTAGCAGTGCAGTCATGCCAAATCCGTTCATGGAAGCCCCTAGCCTAGCGCCCGCGCAGGCGGTTCGCGTGAATCGACATCAGGATGCCAAAGCCGGCGAGCAGGCTGACCGCCGAGGTACCGCCGTAACTCACCAGCGGCATCGGCACGCCCACCACCGGCATCAGCCCGGCGATCATGCCGCCGTTGACCATGACGTAGACGAAGAACGTCATGCTGATCGAACCGGCCAGCAGGCGCGAATAGGTATCGCGCGCGTTCGCGGCAATCCACAGTCCGCGGCCGATGATGAACAGGTAGGCGGCGATGATCGCGATCACGCCGATCAGGCCGAACTCTTCGGAGAACACCGCGAAGATGAAGTCGGTGGTGTGCTCGGGCAGAAAGTCGAGGCGGGCCTGCGTCGAACCGAGCCAGCCCTTGCCGACCACACCGCCGGACCCGACGGCAATCTGCGACTGGATGATGTTCCAGCCGTTGCCCAGCGGGTCAGCCTCGGGATCGAGGAACATGCGCACGCGGTTGCGCTGGTATTCGTGCATGCCATGCCAGAGCACCGGCAGAGCCGCCAGCGCAGCGCCGATGATCAATGCGATGCGACCCCAGCTGAGCCCGGCGAGGAAGACCACGAACGCACCGCTGGCCAGGACCAACAGCGCGGTGCCGAGATCGGGCTGGTCCATGATCAGTCCGGCCGGCAACCCGATCAGCACGGCGCACACGGCGAGATTGCGCCAGGTCGGCGGCAGGGCGCGGTCATGCAGGTACCAGGCGACCATCATCGGCAACGCCAGCTTGGCGAACTCCGAGGGCTGGAAGCGGATCAGCTTGAAATCGAGCCAGCGATGGGCGCCGCGGCCTTCGCCAAAGATCAGCACCGCGATCAGCAACATCACGGTGAAGGCGTAGAACCACGGCGTCCAGGTCCGGAATGCGGTCGGCGGAATGCGCGCGAACACGAACAACACGCTGAAGCCGAGGGTCAGGCGCAGGGCCTGATTCACGACCTGACCGGGGTCTTCGGCACTGGCGCTGAAGAGCACCACGAGACCCGCCGCCGCGACCGCCAGCAAGGCCGCGAGCAAGGCCAGATCGACGCGCGGCCGCTTCAGCCAGCGCGCAAGCCGGTGTTCCAGCCGCGCCATCAGATCGAAATCGATCACGGTGCCGGCTCCGGCTTCGGTCGAAGCAGGTAGGCATCGAGGATCGCGCGCGCCACCGGTGCCGCCGCCTTCGAACCACTGCTGCCATGTTCGACCACCAGCGCGACCGCGATCGTCGGCGCATCGGCCGGCGCAAAGGCCACGAACAGCGCCTGATGCCGCAAATGCTCCGGCGTGGTGTTCTCGTTGTATTCCTGATTGCCACGACGGCGCGCCCGCTGGGCGGTGCCGCTCTTGCCGGCGATGCGATAGGGCGCGTCGATGCCGAACGCGCGCGCAGTGCCGGTCGGCGAATGCATCACCGCTTCCATGCCGTCGCGGACTGCCTCCCACATTTCCGGCGCGGCAACGATCGGGGGGCCGTTCGCGGCGATCGGCACCGGTTGCGGCGGTGTATCGATGCCTGCCTGAAGGCTCATCAGCAGGTGCGGCGGATGCGACACCCCACGCGCTGCCAGCGTCGCCAGCGCATGCGCGAGCTGCACCGGCGTCACCACCCAATAGCCCTGCCCGATGCCGGCGATCACGGTCTCGCCCGGATACCAGGCCTTGCCGAAGCGCTTCTGCTTCCAGCTGCGCGAAGGCACCACCCCGGAGGGCTCGCCGGTCAGGTCGAGACCGGTCGGCGCACCGAAGCCGAAAGCACGCATCTCGGGTTCCATGCGATCGATGCCGGTGTCGACCGCGAGATCGTAGAAATAGGTATTCACCGACTGCGCCAGCGCCTCGCGCAGATTCACCGTGCCATGGCCGCCGCGCTTCCAGTCGCGCCAGACCGCGTTCTGTCCGGGCAGGCGGTATTCGCCGCTCGACCAGATCGTGGTTTCCGGCGTGCGCAACCCGAGCCGCAAGCCCATGAGGCCGATGAACGGCTTGATCGTCGAACCCGGCTCGTAACCGCCGAGTACGGCACGGTTGTAGAGCGGCCGCTGCACGGCATTCAGCAGATCGGCGTAATCGCGACGCGAAATGCCGTTGACGAACAGATTCGGATCGAAGGCCGGCTGCGACACCATCGCCAGCACTTCGCCATTGCGCGGATCGATCGCGACCGCAGCGCCGGGGCGTCCGGCAAAAGCCGCCACGGTCGCCCGCTGCAGGTGGGCATCGATGCTCAGGCGCAAATGCTGGCCCGGCTTCGACGGCACGCGCCCGAGCACGCGCAGCGCGCGGCCTTCGGCATTGGTTTCGATGCGTTCGTAACCGACGTCGCCAAGCAGCAGGTCTTCGTAGTAGCGCTCGATGCCGGTCTTGCCGATGTGCGTGGTCGCGCTGTAGCGCGCCTCTTCCAGGCGCTCGCGGTCTTCGCTGTCGATGCGTCCGACGTAGCCGATGACATGCGCGAAATCACTGCCCTGCGGATAGAAACGGGTCAGATAAGGCACCACTTCCACGCCCGGGAAACGATGCCGCTCGAGCGCGAAGCGCGACACTTCCTGCTCGCTCAACGCATAGCGCAGCGGAATGTTGTGGAAGCGCCGCTTGACCTTGCGAAGCGCCTCGAACTGGTCGCGATCGTCGGCCGAAATCGCGATCACCTGACCGAGCCGCTGCAAGGTCTCCGCGACATCGCCGACCTGCTCCGGAATCAGCTCCAGACGGTAATCGAGGATGTTCTCGGCCAGCAGCACCCCGTTGCGGTCGTAGATCAGGCCTCGACTCGGCGGCAACGGTTTGAGCTTGATCCGGTTTTCGTCGGCACGGCCGCTGAATTCGTCGTGGCGCAGCACTTGCAGCCAGACATAACGGGCCACCAGCACCGCAAGGCAGATCGCGATGATCAGGAAACCCTCGGCAGCCCGGACGCGGAACAGGTTGGACTCCTGCACCGGATCCTTCACCGCACGCCTGCTGCGCCCGAACCTGATCATGCGTCGCGTTGCCGTCCGCGCGAACGCAGATCATCGAGCAACAGGAAGATCCAGGGCCACAGCGCCGCACCGACCAGCGGCGCCAGCCAGTAGCGCCAGTCGATCGCGAATTCGCCGGCGATCGCACGCAGCAGCAGCACCACGATGCGGTCGTTCAGCAGCAACGCACCGACCGCCAGCGCCTGCTGCCACATCGGAAAGAACCGCATGCGCGAGCGAAAACGCAACACGATGAAGCTGATGATCGCGAGTCGGAACGCGTGCTCGCCCAGCACCGTGCCGATCAGCACGTCCTGCAGCAGCCCGAGCAGGAATGCAAAGCCGATGCCGTAGTGCTCGGGCGCTTCGATCGTCCAGTAGATGACGATCAGGGCCAGCCAGAACGGACGCAACACGCGCAACGGCTCGGGCAGGGCGATCAGGGTCAGGACCGAAGCCAGGACAATGCTGAGCAGCAACCAGGCGGTCAATGATCGGCTGCGGCTCATGGCGATTCCTCGACCGGCGCACCGGCGCCCAGACCTTCGGGCGGCCCGACGAACTCGCTGTCCGGTGCCGGCAAGGGGCTCAGGGCCAGGGCTTCGTCGCTGACCAGCAGCAGTTCGGCGGCATTGGAGATCCCTGCGAGCGGGCGTGCTTCCGCCACCGCAAAAGTTGCACTGTTGTCGGTCTGCACTTCGTACACGATCGCGACCGGAAGACCCGGCGGGAAGCGCCCGCCGATGCCGGACGTGACCAGCAAGTCGCCCACCTTGATGTCGGCACTGAACGGGACATGCGGCAATTCCACGCGCGCAGGGTCGCCGCTGCCATAGGCGATCACGCGCAGGCCGGTGCGTTGCACGCGCACCGGCACGGCATGACTGGGATCGCTCAGCAGGATCACGGTCGCATGCTCCTGCTCGACGTCGAGCACCTGCCCGACCAGTCCCTTGGCATCGATCACCGCTTCACCGACGAAGACCCCATGCATGCTGCCCTGGTTGATCAGGATGCGGTGCCGGTACGGATCGAGATCGACATCGATCAGCTCGACCAACTGCGCCTTCAGTCCGAGTTTCTGCCGCGCATCGAGCAGTTCGCGCAGGCGATTGTTCTGCTCCTGCACGATCGCCAGGCGATCGAGCTTGGCCTGCGCGAACAGCAGTTGCTTGCGCAGGTCGGCGTTCTCGGTCACCAGGCCGGCGCGCTGCACCGTCGCTTCACGTGCCGCCTTGGCGACCCGCAAGGGCGCCGTCGCGATCGTCTGCAGCGGCGCGACCACCGCGCCCGCAGCGGCGCGCGCCTGATGCAGCAGGCCGGTGCGCAAATCCACCGCCATCAGGGCGGCGGCGATCGCCAGGTAGGCCAGCAAACGCAGCGAGCCGCCCGACCCTTCCGAGAACAGCGGCGCGCCTTCAGCGCTGTAGACCGGCATGGCGAACTCCCGACGCGGCGCTTATTCCGGCGAGAAGAATTCGCTGCCGTGCAGGTCGATCAACTCGAGTGCACGGCCGCCACCACGGGCGACGCAGGTCAGCGGATCGTCGGCGACATGCACGGCGAGACCGGTCTCTTCCGAGATCAGGCGATCGAGATCCTTGAGCAGGGCGCCACCACCGGTCAGCACGATGCCGCGTTCGGCCACGTCCGAGCACAGTTCCGGCGGCGTCTGTTCGAGCGCGGCGCGGATCGCACCGACGATGCCGGCCAGCGGCTCGTGCAGGGCTTCGAGGATCTCGTTGGCATTGATCGTGAACATGCGCGGCACGCCTTCGGCGAGATTGCGGCCGGAGACTTCGATCTCGCGCACGTCCGACTGCGGGTAAGCGCAACCGATCTCGATCTTGATGCGCTCGGCCGTGGATTCGCCGATCAGGGTGCCGTGGTTGCGGCGCACGTAGTTGATGATGGCTTCGTCGAACTTGTCGCCGCCGATGCGCACCGACGCGGCGTAGACGATGCCGTTCAACGAGATCACCGCGACTTCCGAGGTGCCGCCGCCGATGTCGACGACCATCGAGCCGCGCGCCTCGTGCACCGGAATGCCGGCACCGATGGCGGCCGCCATCGGCTCCTCGATCAGGTAGACATCGCGGGCACCGGCATTCTCGGCCGATTCCTTGATCGCACGACGCTCCACCTGGGTAGAACCGTAGGGCACGCAGATCAGCACGCGCGGGCTCGGTCGCAGGAAGCGCGACTTGTGCACCTTCTTGATGAACTGCTGCAGCATCTGCTCGGCCATCGTGAAGTCGGCGATGACACCATCCTTCATCGGACGGATGGTGACGATGTTGCCGGGGGTACGGCCCAGCATGCGCTTGGCTTCCCAACCCACTGCAGCGACGGCACGGGGGCCGCCGGGACCGCGGTCCTGACGAATGGCGACGACCGAGGGTTCGTTCAGGACGATGCCCTGACCGCGGGTATAGACGAGGGTATTGGCAGTGCCGAGATCGATCGAAAGATCGTTCGAGAAGACGCCGCGCAGGCTCTTGAACATGGCGCGAATCCAGTATTTGGGGAGTGATTGCGAACGGCTCGGGCGCAAAGCGCGCACCGGGTTCGCAAATGGCGCGGGACTCTAACGCGCGCGCGCTTGTGGGACAAGGCGATTCCCCAGCAAAATGGCGGTCTTGTCACGAAGCTGCCCATGGCCCTCGAAACCGCCCAATTGCATCGTCTGGCGCATCTCGCCCGACTCGATCTGCCCGTCGAGGAAGAGATGCGTCTCGCCCGCGATCTCGACGGCTTGCTCGGCTTGATCGCACAACTGCAGGACGCGCCGGTCGCAGGCCTGGCGCCGATGGCGCATCCGCTTGACGTGGCCGCAGCGCTGCGCCCGGACATGGTGACCGAGGCCGACCGGTCCGGCGCGCTCGAACGCATCGCGCCGGAGATGGAATCCGGCCTGTTCCTGGTGCCGAAGGTGATCGAATGAGTGCGCTGACGCTGGCTTCGCAACGCGCCGCGCGTGCCGCCGGCCGAGATATCGTCGGCGACGCGCGTGCGCGTGCCGAATCCGCTGCGGGACTGAATGCGCTGATCACGCTCGGCCACGACGGGGCCCCGGCGTCCGCCGACGGCAGGCTGGCCGGCATCCCGTTCGCGCACAAGGATCTGTTCTGCACGCAGGGGCTGCGCACGACCTGCGGATCGAAGATGCTAGCCGACTTCGTGCCGCCCTATGACGCGACCATCGTCGAGCGTCTGGCTGCCGCAGGTGCCGTGTCGATCGGCAAGACCAACATGGACGAGTTTGCGATGGGCTCGTCGAACGAAAACAGCGCCTCTGGACCGGTGCTGAATCCGTGGGATACCACGCGCGTGCCGGGTGGCTCGTCGGGCGGCTCGGCGGCCATCGTCGCGGCCAATGTCGTGGCCTTCGCGACCGGCTCGGACACCGGCGGTTCGGTGCGCCAGCCGGCGGCTTTCTGCGGCGTCACCGGCTTCAAGCCCACCTATGGCCGCGTGTCGCGCTACGGCATGGTCGCCTATGCCTCCAGCCTCGATCAGGCCGGCGTGATCGCACGCTCCGCCGCGGATTGTGCCGAGGTGCTGCAGGTGATGGCCGGCCACGATCCGCGTGACGCAACCTCGGTCGACCGCCCGGTCGACGACTACCGCGCCGCGCTCGGACACGGCGTGCACGGACTGCGCATCGGCATCGCGCGCGAACTGTTCAGCGCCGGCGTGCGCGATGCCATGCAAGCGACCGTGCACGCGGCACTGCGCGAACTCGAAGCCGCCGGTGCCGTGCTGGTCGACATCGACCTGCCCGCGCTGCCGCTGTCGATCCCCGCGTATTACGTGATCGCACCGGCGGAAGCGTCGAGCAATCTCGCACGCTATGACGGCGTCCGCTACGGCCACCGCGCCGCCGAGGTGAAGGGTCTGCGCGACCTCTACAGCCACTCGCGCGCCGAAGGATTCGGCACCGAGGTGAAACGGCGCATCCTGACCGGCACCTACGTGTTGTCGTCGGGCTACTACGACGCCTACTACCTGCGTGCACAGCAGGTGCGACGACTGATCGCGAACGACTTCGCGCGCGCGTTCGACGACGTCGACCTGATCGCCGGCCCGACCACGCCCGATGTCGCGTTCAAACTGGGCGAGAAGACCGCCGATCCGCTGGCGATGTATGCCGCCGACATCAACACGGTCGCGGTCAATCTCGCGGGCTTGCCGGCGATGTCGGTACCTGCGGGCTTCATCGATGGCCTGCCCGCCGGCCTGCAACTGATCGGCCGGGCCTTCGACGAGGCCCGCCTGTTCGCCGCCGGGCATGCGCTGCAAACGCGCAGCGACTGGCATCTGGCGCTGGCCCCGGGAGCGCTGCGATGAGCGACTGGCAGGCCGTCATCGGTCTCGAAATCCACGTGCAGTTGAGCACGCAGAGCAAGCTGTTCTCGGGCGCATCCACGGCCTATGGCGCCGAACCGAACACCCAGGCGAGCTTCGTCGATGTCGCGCTGCCGGGCACTCTGCCGGTGCCGAATGTCGAGGCGATCCGCAAGGCCGCGATGTTCGGCCTGGCCGTCGGTGCCGACGTGGCCGCAGAATCGATCTTCGCGCGCAAGAACTACTTTTACCCGGACTCTCCCAAGGGCTACCAGATCTCGCAGTACGAACGTCCGATCGTGTCCGGTGGCCACGTGCTCGCGCGTCTCGACGACGGCCGCGAAATCACCGTGCAGTTGACCCGCGCGCATCTCGAGGAGGACGCCGGCAAGTCGGTGCACGATGCCTTCCATGCCGCCTCCGGCATCGACCTGAATCGCGCCGGCACGCCCTTGATCGAAGTGGTTTCGGAACCGGTCCTGCATTCGTCGGCCGAGGCCGTGGCGTACATGAAGGCGGTGCATCGCCTGGTGCGCTGGCTCGGCATCTGCGACGGCAACCTGCAGGAAGGCTCGTTCCGCTGCGACGCCAACGTCTCGGTGCACAAACCCGGTACGGCGCTCGGCACGCGCTGCGAGATCAAGAACGTCAACTCGTTCCGCTTCGTCGAAAAGGCCATCGACTACGAGATCGAACGCCAGATCCGGGCGATCGAGAACGGCGAACGCATCGTCCAGGAAACGCGTCTGTACGATGCCGCCGCGAACAAGACGCGGACCATGCGCAGCAAGGAAGACGCCGAGGATTACCGCTATTTCCCGGACCCGGACCTACCGCCGATTCGCATCACGCCCGCCGAATTCGACACGTTGCGTGCCGCGCTGCCGGAACTGCCGGATACGCGCCGGGCACGCTACATCGACACGCTCGGCCTGACCCCCTACGACGCCGACACGCTCACCGCAGACCGTGCCACCAGCGACTATTTCGAAGCCGTGCTTGTGGTGCTGCCGGAACAGGCGAAGCTGGCCGCGAACTGGGTCAACGGCGAACTGGCTGCAGCGCTGAACGAGGCGCAGATCGAGATCACCGCATCGCGCATCGTTGCCCATGATCTTGCCGCGCTGCTCGCACGCATCGTCGACGGCACCATCAGCGGCAAGATCGCCAAGGACGTGTTCGCGGCGATGTGGGCCGGAGAAGGCTCGGCCGACGCCATCATCGACGCGCGCGGCCTGCGCCAGATCAGCGATACCGGCGCGATCGGGAAGGTACTCGACGACCTGCTGGCGCAATTCCCGGACCAGGTCGAGAAATATCGCGGCGGCGACGCGAAACTGTTTCAGTTCCTCGTCGGCCAGGCCATGAAGGCGACCAAGGGCAAGGCCAACCCGGCTCAGGTCAACGAACTGTTGCGCGAACGCCTCGACGCGAGCCGCTAGACTCGCGCCCTTCGAAATCAAGGATTCATCATGTCGGCACTGATCTGCGGTTCCCTCGCCTACGACACCATCATGGTGTTCCCGGACCAGTTCAAGAACCACATCCTGCCGGACAAGGTGCACATCCTGAACGTGTCCTTCCTGGTGCCACGCATGCGCCGCGAGTTCGGCGGCTGCGCCGGCAATATCGCCTACAACCTGAAGCTGCTGGGCGGCGACCCAATCCCGATGGCCACGGTCGGCCAGGATTTCGCGGCCTATCGCGAACACTTCGACGCTTGCGGCATCACGCTCAGGCACGTCAAGGAGATCGAGGACCTGTACACCGCACAGGCCTTCATCACCACCGATCTCGATGACAACCAGATCACCGCCTTTCATCCCGGCGCGATGATGCGTTCCTACGAGAATCACGTGCGTGACGTGGCTGACGTGAAGTTCGGCATCGTCGGGCCCGATGGTTATGAAGCGATGCTGCAGAACGCGAACGAGTTCGCCGAGCTCGGCATACCCTTCATCTTCGATCCGGGCCAGGCGATGCCCTTGTTCAATGGCCGCGAGCTGTCGCAGATGATCGAACAGGCCACCTACGTGACCGTGAACGATTACGAATCGAGCCTGCTGCAGGAGCGCACCGGCTGGAGCGAGAAGGACATCGCCTCGCGCGTGCAGGCCTACCTGATCACGCGCGGCCCGAAGGGTTCGGAGGTCCACACCAAGTCCGGCATGATGCACATCCCGGCCGCGACGGCGATGCGTGTGGTCGATCCCACCGGCTGCGGCGACGCTTATCGCGCCGGCCTGATCTTCGGGCTGATGAATGGCATGGACATGGCCACTGCCGGCCGCATCGCGTCGCTGATGGGTGCGATCAAGATCGAGCACCTCGGCCCGCAGAACCAGCGCTTCGACTACGACCAGTTCGCCGACCAGTTCCGACAGCAGTTCGGTTACGCCTTGTCCTGACCACGGTCGTCGAGCATCGAACGAAAAAAAACCCGCCATTGCTGGCGGGTTTTTTTTGTTGCCCCGGCCCGTCATGCAACGGGTCGGGCGCGGCTGCAGGAATCAGAATTCCTGGGAGACGCGGATGCCGAGCGTGCGCGGCTGATTGGTCGAGATATAACGCTGCTCGCCGCAGACCGATTCCGGGCACTGCACGGAGCGGCTGAACTGGGCGCGCTCGTCGGTGGCATTCTTCAGGAAGACGTCGATGTTCCACGTGTTCCAGTTGAATCCGGCCGACAGGTCCAGCGTCGTATAGGCCGGCAGGTCACCGAGGATCGCGCGTGTCTCGAGCCGCAGGTCGGACTCACGCTTGCCTTCGTGCGAGACGGTGGCCATGAAGAACGGCTCCATCTCGCCATCCCAGCTGTAGCGCGCGCTGACATTGCCCTTGAACTTGGCACTGATCGGCAAACGCGTTCCACTCGGTGCGCCGATCATGTCGGCCGGACAAACGTCGTACAGGGACCCATCCTCCTGAGTTTCGCTGCAATAGTCGTCCGTCAGCTTGGCGTCATACATCGCGATACCGCCACTGAGGCGCAGATTGTAGGTTGCGGCCCAGGTCAGGTCGGTTTCCAGACCTCGGATCCGCGCTGCGTTTGCGTTGCGGATGTCGGTCAGCCCGTTGAGACCCAACAATGAGAACTGGAAGTTGTCCCAGTCTTCCTGGAATACGGCGCCATTCCAAATCACCGAGTTGTCGGCCCATGAGGTCTTCCAACCTGCCTCCCAGTTGGTCAGGAAGTCGGACAAATACGGCGGCAGTGTGCCGCGACGGTTGATGCCGCCCGGGCGATAGCCTTCCGACCAGGTCGCATAGACCATGTGTTCCGGATCGAACGTGTACGACAAGTTGACCCGGCCCAGCCAGTCGCTTTCGTCGGTGCTCTTCTGGAACTGGTTGCAGGGCGCGCCGTGGAAGTCTTCCCACTGCGAGGCGTCGTCACCGTACACGGCCGCACAACCGGCTTCACCGTAGCGCTGTTCCGGCGGACGTGAACTCTGCGACGAATAGCCGCGTGCAAATCCGAAGAAGCCCTGGAGGCTGTTCTCGGCCTTGAACGAGCGCACGCCGACCGTCGCGGTGAACTGCTCGGTCAGATCGTACGAGAGCTCGCCGAAGATCGCTTCGTCGTGGTCCTGGCGCACCTGCTTGGTCAGCCAGATCGTGTCTTCCCAACCGGTGACCGACAGGTCGGAGGCCAGGTCATCCACCTTGTAGCGCTGCTGGATGTCGTGCGACTGCTGTTGCCAGAACACGCCGGCGACGAAACGCAGGCGATCCTCGGCCGGTGACGCGATGCGCAATTCATGACTGCGCTTGCGGTAGCCGTCCTCGCTCTGGATGTACTGAGACGGATTCACCAGATCGCCGTTGTCATCGTAGAAATAGGTGCCGTAGCCGAACAGGGTGTCGTACCAGTAGCCGTAGTCGGAATAGTCCGACTCGCCTTCGACATCGCGCTTGAGGTGCGCGAAGGCGTAGGTCAGGTCGAAATTGCCGACCTTGCCCTGCACGGTCAATGCCAGCTGGCGCCAGTCGTCTTCGACCCGTTCCGGGTAGGTCTGGAACACTTCGAGATCGCCGACGGCTTCTTCATACCCGTAGATGCCGCGCTGCTTCTGGCGCTGGGTCATGATCGTCGGCGTCACCGACCAGCTGTCGTTGAAATCGATCTTCAAGGCGGCGCGCGCGCCGATCGTCTTGTAGTCGTTGTAGTTGTCGTTGACCAGGTCGGCGTTGTCGTCGGTAATGCCCGAGGACGGGAAGGTGCGTTCGCCGTAGACATTGTCGACGAAGCCGGCGTCGCGCTTGTCCCAGCCGACCACGCGCAAGGCCGTCGATTCATTGATCGGCAGATTGACGAAACCTTCGGTGACGAAACCGTTGCCGCCGTGCTCGACCGTGTTCACCTCGACGCCATAGCCAGCCGCAAATGCGGTCGGGTCGGGCTTGTTCGAGATCAGGCGGATGGTGCCGGCCTGCGATGAAGCGCCGTACAGCGTGCCTTGCGGGCCGGCCAGAGATTCGACCCGTTCCATGTCGTAGACATGCACGTCGAGTGCACCGACGATCGTGGTGATCGGCTGTTCGTCGAGATACATGCCGACGCTCGGCTGCGGACCGGAATGGTTGCCGTTTTCGCCGGACGCGACGCCGCGCATGTACACACGCGTGAAGCCAGGGCCACCGCTGTCGATGGATACGCTGGGCAGCAACACCGCGAAGTCATCGAAGTCGCCGATATTCAGCTCTTCCAGGGTCTCGGTGCCGAGCACCTGCAGGCTGATCGGCACTTCCTGGAGATTCTCGGTGCGCTTCTGGGCGGTCACCGTGATCGTCTCGAGAACGGCGCCATCGTCCTTCTTCTGCTCGCTCGTCTTTTCTGCGTCCGCAGCGGGCGCGCTGTCCTGGGCGATCGCGACGGTGCTGCCGATCGCCAGCCAGATCGCCGCAGCGAGCGGGGCACGCGACAATGCCGTGCGCCGTGTAAGTGTGTTGCCCCTCATGGTCCATCTCCCATCGTGTCGTGGTTGCTTCGTTGTTGCCGCCCGACCGGAAAACCGGGCGGATCGGGATAGTGTTCGAGCACGTCGCCCAAGACCGTCTTGAGTGGACCCAACCACGGCTCGAAATGTCGCCAGTGGTCGATGCCCTCGCGGTAAATCGGACGCCTCACCTGTTCCGAGCTTGCGGTGCGCACCGGCCGGTTGTTCTCGAAGAAGCGCAGGCACCGGTCCTCGAAGGCCAGGCCGCAATAGTCGAGCAGCCGTCGCACCTCGCTTTCGGTGTCATCGACCATCCGCTCGTAGATCACGCGATGCACCCGCCCCGGGAGCACGGCGTCGAAATGCGCCATCAGCTCGACGTAATCGCGGTAGTAGTGACCAAGATCCTCCAGCCCGTAGCTGAAGTTCTGACCGCGCGCAAAATACTGCTTGAACCCGGAAAAGCAGCATGCCAGCGGATGCCGGCGGGCATCGATGATCTTGGCGTTCGGCAAGATCAGGTGAATCAGGCCGACATGGAAGAAGTTGTTCGGCATCTTGTCGATGAAGAACGGCATGTCCTGCTTGCGCTGGATGCGCGTCCGTCCGAGGTAGGCAAGGCCTAGGGCGCGAATTTCATCCGCCGACTTGCGTTCGAGCGCATCGTGATAGGAACCGCGACCGCTACCGATCGACTCCTCGCGCAATTCACGCGTGATCGAAATGATTTCGGGCAGCTCCATCGTGCCCTCGACCGCGGAATGGCTCGACAGGATCTGCTCGATCAGGGTCGAGCCGGAGCGCGGCAGCCCAACCACGAAGATCGGATCGGGCTGCTCGGCCCCCCAACCCACGCGTTCAGCAAAGAAGTTGGCCGCGAACAATGCTTTCGAACGCTGCACCCTCACCCTGGCGTCGGCGGGGTCATAGGGAATCATGTCGCGGCGCAAGGCGTTGCCTTGCGCGTAGTGCGCAAACGACTCGGCATAGGCTTCGTCATCCTCTGTCGCCTTGCCCAGCGCGAACTCGAATTGCGCGCGCTGTTCCTGAGGCAAGTCGTCACGTCGCAACTGCGTCCGCATCGTCGCCACATCATTGCTGTCGAAGCGGAAGGTCTTGAGGTTGGCGAGGCTCCAGTACGCTTCGCCGAAACCAGGTTCGATGGCGATGCAGCGACGATAGGCCGCAATCGCCTCGTCGCCACGACCCGCTGTCTTCAGCGCATGGCCGTAGCTGAGGAACAACTTGGCCTGATTCGGAAACTGGCGGACCAGGTCGCGATAGATATCGATGGCCGGGCCGTAGTCGCCGGTGCGGCACAACACGGCTGCCTTCAAGTTGCTGACGCTGGCATTGCCCGGATCTTCGCGCTGCAACCAGTCGATCTGCGCCAATGCCAGCTGCGGCTTGTTGTTGCGATGCAGCAGCATCGCGTATTGCTGACGGGCCGCGGCGAACTGCGGCGAAAGTTCGAGGCAACGAGCAAGCAGGTGCTCGGCGTCATCGTGACGCCCCAGGCGTGCCGCGACCTCGGCCAGCATCCGGATCGCGGCGACATCGGTCGGCGCCTTGTAGAGACGGACGCGCAGCAGGTGCTCGGCGTCGGGTATCTGGTTCGCGCAGAGCGCCTCCGCAGCGCGCAACAGTTCGGGATCGCGCGTCGAGTGACGGAGAAATTGCGCGTAGGCGACCGCTGCACCGCGAGCGTCCTCGGTTGCACTGCAGTGGTCGGCCAACGCCAGCCAGCCGCGAACCAACCCGGGGTCAAGGTCGACGGCCCGCTTCAATGCGCGAGCCGCGATTTCGTCTTCGCCGGCGCATGCACACAACTCGCCCCACTCCAGCCAAATCGGCGCCGAGCGCGGGTACTTCTGGCGCAACGGATGCAACAGTGCGCGGGCGTGGTCCAGATCACCGATGCGACGCAAAGCGCCGGCCAATAGCAACTCGGCATCCGACTGCCCGGGAACGACACGGAGGATTTCTCGCGCTTGCTCGGCAGCCAAGGCCGGGCTCTGGCTCAGAAGGCTGCGGGCATGCGTCAACGCAACGCGCAGGTCATCCGTGGTTTCGGCAGTCGAGGCGCTCACCATGTCCTCCAAGCCGCGTGGCGGCGCAAGCGGGATTGGTCGAAGCGGCTGGATCGCACGGCGGGACTCTTGTTAATTCTTCGTCAACGTCGTCTCAGAACATCACACGACACCGGGGTTGTCAATTGCGACATTTGACGATCTGTTCGTGCGCCCGATCCGGAAAAAACAAAACCCCGCATCGAGAACGATGCAGGGTTTTGAGGATAAAGCCCTTGGCGGTGACCTACTCTTGCATCGCTTAAGCGACACTACCATCGGCGCTGCAGCGTTTCACTTCTGTGTTCGGGAAGGGAACAGGTGGGACCACTGCGCTATGGCCGCCAAGGAGACGGCTGGAGTCGCGCATGAGCGCGGACTCGCATGGGGTGATGGGACGTAACAAGGTAAGAGGCTTGCTTCGATGTGTCATCGAGGCGTAAAGCGTCTTGAGGTTATAGGGACAAGCCACACGGATCATTAGTACAGGTTAGCTGAACCTCACGGTCTTACACACCCTGCCTATCAACGACGTAGTCTTCATCGTTCCTTTAGGGGACTTGTGTCCCGGGATATCTCATCTTGAGGCGAGTTTCCCGCTTAGATGCTTTCAGCGGTTATCTCTTCCGTATTTAGCTACCCGGCAATGCCACTGGCGTGACAACCGGAACACCAGAGATACGTCCACTCCGGTCCTCTCGTACTAGGAGCAGCCCCTCTCAAATATCCAACGCCCACGACAGATAGGGACCGAACTGTCTCACGACGTTCTGAACCCAGCTCGCGTACCACTTTAAATGGCGAACAGCCATACCCTTGGGACCGACTACAGCCCCAGGATGTGATGAGCCGACATCGAGGTGCCAAACACCGCCGTCGATATGAACTCTTGGGCGGTATCAGCCTGTTATCCCCGGAGTACCTTTTATCCGTTGAGCGATGGCCCTTCCATACAGAACCACCGGATCACTATGACCTACTTTCGTACCTGCTTGATCCGTCGATCTTGCAGTCAAGCGAGCTTATGCCATTGCACACACTGCGCGATGTCCGACCGCGCTGAGCTCACCTTCGTGCTCCTCCGTTACTCTTTAGGAGGAGACCGCCCCAGTCAAACTACCCACCATACACGGTCCCTGACCCGGATTACGGGCCTAGGTTAGAACGTCAAGCACATCAGGGTGGTATTTCAACGTCGCCTCCATCCAAGCTAGCGCCTGGACTTCAAAGGCTCCCACCTATGCTACACAGACGAACTCAACGTTCAGTGTAAAGCTGTAGTAAAGGTTCACGGGGTCTTTCCGTCTTGCCGCGGGAACGCTGCATCTTCACAGCGATTTCAATTTCACTGAGTCTCGGGTGGAGACAGCGCCGCTGTCGTTACGCCATTCGTGCAGGTCGGAACTTACCCGACAAGGAATTTCGCTACCTTAGGACCGTTATAGTTACGGCCGCCGTTTACCGGGGCTTCGATCAAGAGCTTCGCTTGCGCTGACCCCATCAATTAACCTTCCGGCACCGGGCAGGCGTCACACCCTATACGTCCACTTACGTGTTTGCAGAGTGCTGTGTTTTTGATAAACAGTCGCAGCGGCCTGGTCACTGCGGCCCAATATCGCTCAGTGATGCATATCACCACGATACTGGGCGCACCTTCTCCCGAAGTTACGGTGCTATGTTGCCTAGTTCCTTCACCCGAGTTCTCTCAAGCGCCTTGGGATTCTCACCCTGCCTACCTGTGTCGGTTTACGGTACGGTCCTCGTGATCTGAAGCTTAGAGACTTTTCCTGGAAGCGTGGCCTCGGTGACTTCGTTCTAATGAACTCGTCTCGGTGCTCGGTGTAGAGGGTCCCGGATTTGCCTAAGACCCACACCTACCGCCTTTCCCCGGGACAACCAACGCCCGGTACACCTAGCCTTCTCCGTCATCCCATCGCAATCACGAGCGGTGCTGGAATATTAACCAGCTTTCCATCGACTACGCATTTCTGCCTCGCCTTAGGGGCCGACTCACCCTGCGCCGATGAACGTTGCGCAAGGAAACCTGGGGCTTTCGGCGTGCGGGCTTTTCACCCGCATTATCGTTACTCATGTCAGCATTCGCACTTCTGATACCTCCAGCAGCCTTTACAAGCCACCTTCGCAGGCGTACAGAACGCTCCTCTACCACGCACATTGCTGTGCATCCCTAGCTTCGGTATACCGCTTAGCCCCGTTAAATCTTCCGCGCAGGCCGACTCGACCAGTGAGCTATTACGCTTTCTTTAAAGGGTGGCTGCTTCTAAGCCAACCTCCTGGCTGTTTTAGCCTTCCCACATCGTTTTCCACTGAGCGGTAATTTTGGGACCTTAGCTGAGGGTCTGGGTTGTTTCCCTTTTCACGACGGACGTTCGCACCCGCCGTGTGTCTCCCATACAGTCCGTCTTGGTATTCGGAGTTTGCAATGGTTTGCTAAGTCGCGATGACCCGCTAGCCATAACAGTGCTCTACCCCCAAGAGGATACATATGAGGCGCTACCTAAATAGCTTTCGAGGAGAACCAGCTATCTCCAGGTTCGATTAGCTTTTCACTCCTAGCCACACCTCATCCCCTACCTTTGCAACG
>JADKHK010000005.1:0-230000 GCA_016721845.1 Lysobacterales bacterium | reverse complement strand
CTTCGCGAACATCGGCATCTCCTCAAGGCAACTCGCCCATCTGGTCGCTGCCGCGCCGAGTGCCGACAGCTTCACCCGCCTGCGTCCGGGCGACCGCATCGGCATTCGCCGTGACGCAGCCGGAACGCTGACCGCCCTGCAGCTGGATGTCGACAGCGACACCCGCCGCATCGTCGAAATCAATGGCGAGAAGGTCACCGAGCGCACCATCGAGCGTCCGGTGGAGAAGCGGATGCGCGTAGCTAGTGGCCAGATCGTCGGTTCCCTGTTCGGTGCAGGCGAGGAAGCCGGGCTCGACGACGGCACCATCATCAAGCTCGCGAAGGTGTTCGGCTACGACATCGACTTCGCGCAGGACCTGCGGCGCGGCGATCAGTTTTCGGTGGTGTTCGAAGAAATGTACCGCGATGGCGAAGTGTTGCCGGGCGGCGACATCATCGCCGCGACCTTCGTCAATCGTGGCCGCCGCTTCGACGCGCTGCGCTTCGAGAAAGCCGACGGCAGCATCGAGTACTACGATCAGGCGGGCCGACCACTGCGGAAAGCCTTCATCCGCACGCCGGTGGAATTCTCGCGTATCAGCTCTCGCTTCAGCTCCGCGCGCCGCCATCCGATTCTCGGCACGGTGCGCGCACACAAGGGCGTCGACTACGCAGCGCCCTCGGGGACGCCGATCATGGCCGCAGCCGATGGCCGCGTCGGCTTCGCAGGATGGAAGACCGGTTACGGTCGCGTCGTCATCATCGACCATGGTCGCGGCCATTCGACGCTGTACGCGCACATGTCGGGTTTCGGCAAGTCGGCGAAGGTCGGCACGCGCGTGCGCCAGGGCGACAACATCGGCTATGTCGGCATGACCGGGCTCGCGACCGCGCCTCATCTCCACTACGAATTCAGGATCAACGGCGTGCACCGAGATCCGCTCAAGGTGACCTTGCCGCCGCCAGAGCCACTTCCGGGTGCGCTGATGGCCAAGTTCCGCGCGGTCACTGCGCCCTACATCCGGCAACTGGCTCAGGCTGAACTGCGCAGCGCCACCGTCGCGCAGCGCTGATGGCCGCGCCGCTGTATCTCGGGCTGATCTCCGGTACCAGCGCTGATGCCATCGATGCCGCGCTGGTCGAATTCGATGGCGACACGCCCCGCACGCTCGCCACGGCGGCAACGCCTTATGCCTCCGACCTGCGCAAGCGCATCCTGGATCTCGCGCTGGGTCGGGAAGTCGCAAGCTTCGATCGCAGCGGCGAACTGGATGTCGAGATCGGCCACGCCTTCGCGGCTGCGGCCGAAGCCCTGATCGCCCAGAGTGGCGTCGACCGCACACGGATCCGCGCGATCGGATCGCACGGTCAGACGCTCTGGCATCGCCCGGACGCGGCCCATCCGTTCACGCTGCAGCTGGGCGATCCGAATGTGATTGCCGAGCGGCTGCGAATCACGACGGTCGCCGATTTTCGCCGCCGCGATCTGGCCGCCGGCGGACAGGGCGCGCCGCTGGCACCGGCCTTTCATGCCGCATGCCTGTCTGCACCCGGTGAAGCGCGTGCGGTGTTGAATCTGGGTGGTATCGCCAACCTGACCTTGCTGACGCCGGGCGCAGCGGTGCGCGGTTTCGACACCGGCCCGGCCAGCGGATTGATGGACGCCTGGTGCCACCAACATACCGGCGCCGCATTTGACCGCGACGGCGAGCTGGCCGGCCAGGGCCGAATCGATGCGGCACTGCTGGCGCGCTGGATGGACGATCCCTTTTTCAAGCGTCCGGCACCCAAGAGCACCGGTCGCGAGACCTTCCAGTTGCAATGGCTGCGCAAGCAATTGCGGGGTGGCGAGGCCGTCGCGGACGTGCAAGCGACCCTGTTGGCCTTGACGGCAAGAACGGTCGCCGACGCGCTGCGCCGGGAATGTCCGCAGGCGACGCGCGTGATTGCTTGCGGCGGCGGCGTTCACAATGCACGGTTGATGGCCGCGTTGCGAGATGTTTTGGCCCCCATCACACTCGAAACGACGGCGGCGCATGGCATCGATCCGGACTACGTCGAGGCCATCGCCTTCGCGTGGCTGGCGCGCGAGACGCTCGACGGTCGCCCGGGCAATCGTCCCGAGGTCACCGGCGCACGCGGACCGCGCGTGCTCGGCGCGATCTGGCCGGCCTGATCCTCAAGGCAGCTTCTCGATCGCGGCGATCGCGGCGCGAAGTGCCTCGGTCTCATCCTGACCCCAGGCGCCGGCCATGCGCGCGATGTCCTGCTTCGGATTCGCGACCAGCAAGGTCTCGGTGTCGAGCTTGAGCGACTGGCGCAACAATTTCAGCAACACGTCGTTGATCGGCATGTTGTTCAGCCGCGCAATCTCCTTGATGCGCTCGGCGACGTCATGGTCGATGCCGCGGATGACGATGTCTGGCACAGCGATGTCCTGATCCCGCCACCATGCTAGCCCGCCGCTTTCCGGCACTGCAACCGAATGTGTCGCTCCCGATCAACCGGCTCGGCTAGGATCGGCGGATGATGAATTCCACTCCCGCAGTCCCGGCCGCCGGCTCGCTCCATTCCTATCTCGAAAAGGCACCGCTCGGCGCGCTGCTGTTCGGCATTTCGTCGGGGTTTCCTTACGCGATGATCGGCGCGACGCTGACGACACGACTGGCGCAGGATGGCATCGACAAGAAGAGCGTCACTGCCTTCTCGCTGGCCTTTCTCGTCTACAACTTCAAGTTCCTGTGGGCGCCGCTGATCGACCGTGCGCCGCTGCCATGGCTATCGCGCTTCGGTCAACGCCGCTCGTGGCTATGGTTTTCGGCCGCGGCCGTTGCGGCAGCAGTATTTGCACTCGGTGCGGCAGATCCCGGCGCCAGCCTGACGTCGGTGGCCGTCGCCGCGGTCCTGGTCGGCGTGGCGGGCGCAACCTTCGACATCGTGATCGATGCCTACCGCATCGAAACCTTGGCACCCCACCAACTCGGGACCGGCTCGGGCATGTCGCAATACGGCTGGCGCATCGGCTCGACCGCGGCTGCCAGCCTGGCACTGGTTGTCGCGGGCAAGGCCGGCTGGAGCAAGGCCTACGCGCTGTGTGCGATGTTCGCGTTGCCGGCGGTATTCGCATCGTTGTGGCTGGGTGAACCGGTTCGCCATATCGTGCGTACAAGCGCAGGCTCATTCGCGGCCGCGGTCGATGCCGTGGTCGCACCACTGTCGGAATTCTTGCGCCGTCGCGGCGCCTGGCTGGTGCTGTTGTTCGTGTTGCTGCACAAGATCGGCGACACGCTGGCGAACCTGACCCTGCGCCTGCTGCTGAACGACCTCGGCTTCAGCAACGACGAGATCGCCACCTATGATGTCGGTGTCGGCTTCTTCGCGCTGATGGCCGGCATCTTCGTCGGCGGCGTGCTCTACGCGCGGCTCGGCATGAAGCGCGCAGTACTGATCAGCCTGATCCTGATGGCGGTGTCGAACCTGTCGTTTGCGTGGCTGGCCCATGTCGGCCACAGCAATGGCTTGCTGGCGTTCACGCTCGGCTTCGAGAACTTCGCCAGCGGCATCGGCGGCGTCGCGGTCGTGGCCTACCTCTCGGCGCTGTGCAACCTGGCGTTCACGGCGACGCAGTTCGCGCTGCTGTCGGCCACCGCGTCGATCGCCGGACGACTGCTGACCGGCACCACGGCGGGCGCCCTCATCGAATCCTTCGGCTACGTCAACTTCTATTTGATCAGCACCATCGCCGCGCTACCCGGCATCCTGCTGTTCGTCTGGATGATGCGTTCGGGACTGGTCGATCGCACGATCGAAGCGCGCGCCGCAACGGATCAATCCGCGTAGTCGACCACCACCGGGGCGTGGTCCGAGAACTTCGGCTCGGCGTGGATCGTGCACGCCTTCAAGCGCTCGCGCAGACTGGGCGTGAGCATCTGGTAATCGATCCGCCAGCCGACGTTTTTGGCGCGCGCGGCGCCGCGCTGCGACCACCAGGAGTAATCCTCGCCTTCCGGCT
This sequence comes from Lysobacterales bacterium, assembly GCA_016721845.1. Classification (NCBI taxonomy): domain Bacteria; kingdom Pseudomonadati; phylum Pseudomonadota; class Gammaproteobacteria; order Lysobacterales; species Lysobacterales bacterium. The sequence continues at coordinate 226,007 of JADKHK010000005.1, read as the reverse complement.
TCAGATGACGATAGGCATCGACCCAGCCACGCTCGCACAAGCCATTGAGCCAGGCACGTTCTTCGGGCAGACAACCGGAATTCTTCTGGTTCGAGGTCCAGTTCTTGATGTCGAGCCGCGAGCGCACGATGTTCCAGTCACCGCACAGCACGTAGTCGCGACCACTCTCGAACCACTGCGCAAAGATCGGCGCGATCCAGTCCATGACCTTGAACTTGAACTGCTGGCGTTCCTCGCCGGAGGAACCGGACGGCAGGTACAACGATACGACACTGAGATTGCCATAGCGCGCCTCGATGTAGCGCCCTTCCTCGTCGAAGGCGTCCCAGCCCAGACCAGTACGGACCTCGTCGGGCGCACGCCGCGTGTAGATCGCGACACCGCTGTAGCCCTTCTTCGTGGTCGCGTCGCGAAAATGTCGGTGGTATCCGGGCGGGGCAAACACGTTGTCGCCGAGCTGATCGACCTGCGCCTTGGTTTCCTGCAGGCAAAGCACATCCGGCTGCTGCGCCGCGAACCAGTCGAAGAATCCCTTGGTCGCGGCCGAGCGGATGCCGTTGGCGTTGAAACTGATGATACGCATGGGCCTGCACCTGTCCCGAATCGGCCCGCACCATAACCGATGCGACGCATCCTGCCGAGTGCGGGCATCGCTAGACTGCGCGCCTCGCTGACCGGAGTCGGACATGCTTGATCATCAACGTGAATTCCTGCAGCTCGCCTTGCATCATCACGTCCTGCGCTTCGGCGAGTTCGTCCTGAAGTCGGGGCGTGTCAGCCCCTATTTCTTCAATGCCGGACTGTTCAACGACGGCGCTGCAATTTCCGCACTCGGTCGTGCCTATGCGACGACGCTGACCGCCAGCGGGCTCGGCTTCGACATGCTGTTCGGCCCGGCCTACAAGGGCATCGCGCTGGCGACGACCGTCGCGATCGCGCTCGCGGATCACCACCACCGCAACGTGCCGCTGGCCTTCAATCGCAAGGAAGCCAAATCGCATGGCGAGGGTGGCGCGATCATCGGCGCACCGCTCGCCGGCAGGGTGCTGATCGTCGATGACGTGATCACCGCCGGCACCGCGGTACGCGAGGCGATCGAGTTGATTCGCGCCCAGGGCGCCGAGCCGGCCGGCGTGCTGATCGCGCTCGATCGCCAGGAGCGCGGCCAGGGAGAGCGTTCGGCGGTCGACGAGGTCCGCGCCGAATTCGGCCTGCCGGTCGTCGCCATCGCCGGCCTCACGGAACTGTTGCAATTCACGGAAGGGAATTCCGAACTGATTCAGCACCGCGCGGCCCTTTTGGACTATCGTAATCGGTATGGTGTCGCGGCCTGAAGCCGCTTTCGGAGTCGATCATGCGTGTATCGGTTTGGGTGCCGCTCCTAGTGCTCGGTCTGGCGATTGCCGCGCCGGCGTCGGCGGGCAAGCTGTACAAATGGGTCGACGAGAAGGGCAATGTCCATTTCAGCGACAAGGTGCCGCCGGAAGCGGCCAAGCTCGCGCACAAGGAGATGAACCAGTCGGGCATCACGGTGAAGGAAGTGGCGCGCGCGAAGACGCAGGAAGAACTGGCCGCCGAAGCCGCGCAGAAGATCAAGGACGAGGAAGCACGCAAGATCGCCGAGGCGCAGGCGCAGGCCGACCGGGCGTTGATGCTGTCCTACACCACCGTGGACGACCTGATCCGGGCGCGCGACCAGGAGCTCGGTGTGATCGATTCGAACATGGCCACCGCCAAGTTGACCATGGCCAGCCAGGAGAAGAATCTTTCCGACCTGCTCGCCCACGCCGCCGATTTCGAGCGCAGCAAGAAGCCGGTGCCGCAAGCCGTCAATGACTCGATCGCGCACGTCCGCGCCCAGATCGAAGCGCAACAGAAGTCGCTGATCGAACGCGAAAGCACCAAGGAATCGGTGCGCAAGGACTATGAAGCCAAGCAGCTTCGCTGGCACGAACTCTCGGCGCGGAACGCCAACACGCCAGCGCAGTGATTCAGGCTGCGGCGCGGGTCTGCGCCGCGAGCGCCTGCGCCAGCATCCAGTCGTAGACGTCACGAATCAGGAAGCCGCTGCGCCTGCCCTCGATCAGCCCGATGGCATGACCGAGCCGCAAGGTGAGTTCGCAGACCGTCATGCCGTCGGCACCCGCCGTGTGCTCGGCGGCGGCGAGGACTTCGGTCAGCAAGGCGCGTTCGAAGCCAAGCGGCCATTGCGTGGTCCAGTAGTGATCGGACGGTGTGGCCGACAGCACGGTTTCGCCCTGTGCACGGGCCAGGCTCATGCGGCCGCTCTGAAACACGCCCGCTGCTGGTCGCTTGCGCAATGCAGCCAGCACACGGTGACTGTCGCCGACGTCCGGGAAGGGTTGTGCAGCGCTGAACAGCAAGATGGTGGCGCCCCGGCAGACTTCCAGCGCGGACGACAATGCACTCATTCCGTCGCTGTCGGATACCCGGTGCAGACTGGCCGGCTCGAATCGATCGCCCACGGCCAGATCGTCTGCACCCACGATGCAGCACTCGTCCACCTCGGTCGGCATCAACCGAAGCTGCCGATCCAGCAGATGCTCACGGCCAAGCTTGAGGCTGGCGATCAGGGTGCCATCCGGCATTCGGCTGCGCGCGTCGATGATCGCGCTGACCTTGGCCTGCGTACGTTTCGCCTTGATCGCCATGGCACCGACTCCGGCATTGCGCTCGCCGCGCCGCTCCGAGATTAGTCCGGGCGCAGGCGCGTTATCGCAAACGATGGCAACAGGACGCGCGACGCTTTTGCGTGTCCGTGCATCCATGGAAGACGAGGCGGCTGACGCTGCCCGATCTGCCGCAGCGCGGCCCATCCCGATCCCGCAAGGAGTTCTTCATGCACACGTTTCCGCGACCTCTGCTCGCCGTTCTCGCCCTGATCGCGGCCGGCCCCCTGTTCGCTACCGACGCCACCCCCACACCGGCCATGACAACCGTACTGAAGCTGAAGAATCCCGATGGCGCGGTCGAGTCACTGCGCTTTGACGGTGCGCTCGCGGTCGGCGAAGCACGCGGCTACGAGACCGATGCCGGCACGCCGGTCCTCGTCACGCGCAGCGAGGACGGGCTTCGCATCGAGATGGCCGACAAGACCATCCAGGTCGCGCTGCCGGAGGCCGGCGACCACCACGCCGGTATCGAGGCCAACGTCGAGAAACAGGTGCGCATCGAGCGCCATGGCGAGCCCGCCAGCGAGACCAGGGTCGTGGTGCTGCGTCGCAATGGCGACGCGACCATCGACGATGCCGAAATCGACGCATTGATTGACGCCGATCCGGAAGCCCTGGCCGACTCGCCGGGCGACGGGACCGGCGAGCGCAAGGTGGTGATCGTGCGCAAGCACGTCGAGGAGCCTGCTGCGCAATGACCGCAGCGGTGTCCGCGCTGCTGTCCGGGTCCGGACAGCAGCGCGGTCCGGACATCGAACCAACACCGACCTGCCGTCATAAATCATTTGAAATCAATCGATTGAATGGATGACACGATTGGCACGGGAACTGCGTCAATCCGGCATACGACGATCATGGAGATGGCAATGTCCCGAGTTCATCCGTTCAAGCGCATTCCGGTGGCGGCCGCCGCCTTCGCGGTGCTGGGTCTCGCCCTGGCGGCAACCGCCGAACCCCTGCAGTCGATCGGCCCGGTCACCGAGGTGATCGTGCTGCCGCTGGCCGAGACCGCCGACACCGCACCCGCGGCGACGCGACGCGCCTGGCGCGACCAGTTGCCGGCGGTGATCGTGTTGCGACGCGCACGCCCGTCTTGAGTCGGGCATTCACGCCTCCATCTCGCGGCGATGTGGCATGTCGTGTTGTTCAATCCCGAGATTCCGCCGAACACCGGCAATGTCATCCGCCTGTGCGCGAATTCCGGCGCCCGACTGCACCTGATCCGCCCACTCGGCTTTGACCTCGACCACGCCAAGCTGCGCCGCGCCGGCCTCGACTATCACGAATTTGCGCGGGTCCAGGTCCATGACGATTTCGCCGCCTTTCTGGGCGACGTGAATCCGCCGCGGGTCTTCGCGCTCTCGACGCGCGGTCGCCGCTGTTATGCCGATGTGGCATTCGCGCCAGGCGACGCCTTCGTGTTCGGCTGCGAAACCCGTGGCCTGCCCGATACCGTCATCGATGCCCTTCCCGAATCCGCGCGCCTGCGGCTGCCGATGCAACCCGGAAACCGCAGCCTGAACCTCTCGAATGCCGTTGCGGTCATGGTCTACGAGGCGTGGCGCCAGAGTGGCTTTGCTGGCGCCGCGCTGAATGAATCCCTCCCTGCCTGATACGGATGCCGCTCAGACTGCGTACATGAGCAAGACAGCACCCTTCGCCCCGCCCACCGAATAGTGGGACACACCCATGGAGATCCACATGAACTTGAAGAAAATCGCGTTTGCCCTCGTCCTCGCCCTGCCGTTCGCGGCCAATGCCGGCGATCTCAGCTACTCCTACCTGCAGGCGGGTGCGACGCGCATCGATCCGGACGGCAGCGATGCCGAGAACGGCTTCGGCTTCGGCGGCGCCGGTGCGCTGACCGAGAACTGGCACGTGTTCGGCAACTACCGCTCGTACGACGTCAACGTGCTCAATACCAGTTACAACGTCGACGGCTGGAACGCCGGCTTCGGCTACAACATGGGCATCAGCGATTCGGCCGACTTCTTCGGCCGCGTGTCCTATGAAAAGGTCGACGCCGATATCGTCGACGGCAATGGCTGGGGCCTGGAAGCCGGCGTGCGCAACGCCTTCACCAAGCACTTCGAAGCCGGCGCCTCGCTGAAGTACATCGACCTCGAAGACGACAGCAGCACCGGCGTGGAACTTTACGGCCAGTACAAGTTCGGCGAGTGGGGCATCGTCGGCACGCTGAATCTCAGCAACGACGGCAACGAACTGTTCGTCGGCCCGCGCATCAGCTTCTGATCGCTCGCGCGACACTGCAATTCCGAAGCCCGGTCTCGCGACCGGGCTTTCGTTTTGCGGGACTCAGCGGAACAGGTAGTCCGGATACTCCGGCTTCTGCTCGCGTGCCAGCAGGCACTTCAGGCCTTCGTGCGGCGTGATTTCCTCGGCCAGCACGCGTTGCACCTGCTCGGTGATCGGCAGTTCGATGCGGTGCCGGCGCGCGATGCGCATCACCTCATTCACCGTCTGCACCGATTCGACCACCTGGCCGATCTCGCGCACCGCCTGCTGCAGGCCGACGCCGCGGCCGAGCGCCAGGCCGAGTCGTCGATTGCGTGACAGGTCGCCGGTGCAGGTCAGCACCAGATCGCCGACCCCGGCGAGCCCCATGAGGGTTTCGGGCTTGCCGCCGATCGCGACGCAGACGCGCAGCATCTCGTTCAAGCCGCGCGTGATCATGCCGGCTCGGGCATTCAGGCCGAGCTGCATGCCGTCGGCGACACCGGTCGCGACGGCCAGCACATTTTTCATCGCACCGCCCAGTTCGGCGCCGATCATGTCGCTGCCGGTGTAGGCGCGAAACGCCGGGCCATGCAGGCAGGACGCGATCTGGTCGGCAAATCCGGAATCATCGGAATGCACCGTCACCGCGGTCGGCAAGCCCAGCGCGACCTCGCGGGCGAACGAGGGACCGGTGACGACGGCGAGCGGCGTGCCGACCGACAGCAGCGACGCGGCGACTTCGTGCAGGAATCGTCCGGAGCCCGGCTCGAAGCCCTTGGTCGCCCATGCCACGCCGTCCGGCCGGGCGGCACGGAGCACGGGCTCTTCCAGCAATTCGCGGAAAGCGTGGCTGGGCGTAACGATCAGCCACAACGGACGCGCTGCGGCTTCGCTCAACGAGGCGGTGAAATTCAGCGATTCGGGCAGATCGATGTCGCCGAGATATCGGGCGTTGCGGCGCGTCGACCGCATTGCATCGATGGCCGCGCCGTCGCGCCCCCAAAGCAGGGTGTCGATGCCATGGCGGGCAAGCACGGCGGCCAGCGCCGTACCCCAGGAGCCGGCGCCAAACACGCTGATGGAGAGGTTCTGCATGACCGGATGCGCCCGCGGAACGCCCCGGCGCACCGGGGCGTCGCAGCCTCAGGCCGTTGCGGCGGCCTGCTGTTCCTGCGCACGACGGCGCATGCTTTCGGCGTAGATCTGGTCGAAGTTGACCGGCTGCAGCAGGAAGGGCGGGAAGCCGCCGTCAAGCACGAGGGCCGAGATCGCCTGGCGCGCATACGGGAAGAGCGTGTTCGGCGCGAAGGTGCCGAGCATGCCGTGCAGGGTCGCCGGATCGAAGCCGACCATGCCGAAGATGCCGGCCTGCTGGACTTCCGCGAGGTAAGCCGTCTTGTCGCTGATCTTGCAGGTCAGGGTGACCGTGAGCACGACTTCATAGACGTTCTCGCCAATCGTCTGCACCTTCTGATTGAGGTTCAGCTGGATGTTCGGCTGGCCCTGATCCTGAAAGATCATCGGGGCGTTCGGGGCTTCGAACGAGGAGTCCTTCACGTAGATTTTCTGGACGGCGACCTGCGCCATTTGCGGCTGGTCAGCGGCGCCATTGGCGACGGGTGCGGTATCGGTCATTGCAGACTCCGGTTGAAAGGTCGGAAAAAAGGGCGCGGATTATTCCACGGCCGGCCCGACGAGGCGAGCCGCTGCAGGTTTCACAGCGGAATGAAGGGTTTAGGCCTTGCCCTTGGCAAGGGGAAGGTCGGCGCCGGTCCAACTGGCGAGGCCGCCATCGAGCCAGTGCACCTTGGTGAAGCCGGCCGCCGACAACTTCGCGGCGGCGCTGGCCGAGGTCTGGCCACTGCGGCATACGACGATGACCGGCAGATCCTTCACCTTCGCCAGATCCTTGTGCTCGGGATCGAACTGCGCCATCGCGACATGCTTCGCACCGGCGATATGGCCGGCTTCGAATTCGTTGTTCGCGGACACATCGACCAGCAACGCGTTGTCGCGGTTGACGAGTCGGGTGAGTTCGGCCGGCGCGATCGCCTTGTAACGCCGCATCAGCGCCGAGAACTCGGTCGAAATGAGCATCAGCGCGACCAGCAGGAACAAGGTGACCAGGATGAAGTGATTGCCGATGAATTCGGGTAGACGTTCAAAAAACACGGGGTACTCCATCGCGACGGCCGGCGATTATCCCGGAGTGGGGCCGGATCACCAAACCTCAAGCGGGTTCGACGCGCCAAACGAGTACCGGCCAGCGGACATCGCGGAGGATCAAAGCGACGCCAGCGCCCAGAGCAGATTGAGGATCAGCCCGAACGAGAGCAGCACGGTGTAGACGATGCCGATGCAGAAATACTTGAGCAGGGTCATCGGCCAACCCTGTCCGTAGATGCGTTTCTGCGCCACCAGCAGGTACAGCGGGATCCAGCAGCTCACGACGAAAATCAGCAGTCCGACCAGACCGGGCAGCACGGGCCATTCGGCCGTCCATCCGGCGATCTGGTTCAGCAGCACCAGCAGCAAGATCGACAGGCAGAGAAAGCTGTGGCTGTGCAGGGCCACGATCAGATGCTCCATGTACAGCCGCCGCTTGAACACGAAGAATATCTTCAGCAGCAACGCGAACACCGGCAGGATCATCAGCAGGGCTTGCGGCGCGACGCTGAACATCGCCGCGACGAACTTGGCCGGATGCTTGTTCGCCTCGATCGAATTCGCGACCAGCATGCCGACCCGATCATTGAGCCAGGCATTGCCGGTCTCGCCGAGCCAGCCGACATGCACCGGGTTGTCGACCGGATGCCAGGGCTTGCTGCCGAAAATCGACACCCGACCGGGATTGGGATTGTCCGGCGTGACCGCCAGATCTTCCTCGGGCACGGCTGCGGCATCCCCGCCTTTCCCGTCGCGCGCACGCGCTCGTTCGGCCGCGACTTCGGCCGTGATTTCGCGACTCAACTCGTCGACCGCAGCATCGGGAAGCACGCCGCGCGCCTCCTGCAAACCGCGGATCGCGGCCTGTTCGCCGGCCGCGATCTCGGCTTCCGAGCGCGCCGGCGGGTCGCCGACGGAAACGCGGAAACCGTTGTCGCGACCCTCCTGGACCGGCGTCACCATCGACACCATCAGGAACGCGAGAACCGACATGAACAGGTACAGGCGCAGCGGCGTGACATAGCGCGTGCGCCGTCCGGCGAAGTATTCGTTGCTGAGAAAGCCCGGCCGGGTCAACAGGGGACCCAGCGTGCGCAAGGTACGCGTGTCGAGATTGAACACGCTGTCGAAGAAGTCCGCGATCAGCCCCGGCAGGTGCCGGATCATGCCTTTCTTCGGCTGCCCGCATGCATAACAAAACTCGCCCAGCATCGGCGCGCCGCAGTTCAGACAGGGTTGCTCGCTGCGGACCATCTCGACCGCGGATTCGTTGGACGTGCTCATCGGCATGGGTGGATTCGCTGCGTGGCCCGTAAGATAGAGCGCTGAACTCGAGGTCACAACGCCCATGCGGCAGAACACGCCATTCCGCGACGAACTGGGCGAAGTCGGACGACTGGCACTGCCACTGGTCGTTGGGCAGCTGCTGGCGATGCTGATGAATGTCGCCGATACCGTGCTCGGTGGCCATCATGGGCCGCACACACTGGCGGTGATCGCGGTCGGTTCAGCGGTGTGGTCGCTGGTGCTGATCGCCTGTCTCGGCCTGTTGTTCGCGATTCCGCCGAACGTGGCGCAACGTGACGGTGCCGGCCGCCGCGACGAGATCGCACCGTTGCTGAGTCAGGCGCTCTGGATCGCCTGGGCGATCGGCCTGACCCTGTTCATCCTCCTGCGCGCGGCCAGCCTCCTGCTCGACGTGATGGCGGTCGATCCCTCGCTGCGTGCGGACACCGCCGCGTTCCTGAAGGCGGCCTCGTGGGGCGCACCCGGCCTGGCCACCTTCTTCGCACTGCGTTTTTTCTGCGAGGGTCTCGGCTACACGCGTGCGACGCTGTACGTCAGCGCGATGGGATTGCTGGTGCTGATCCCGCTCGGTTACGGACTGATCTTCGGGCGTTTCGGCTTTGCCGAACACGGCGCCGTCGGGGCAGGCATCGCGCTGGCCTGCACGGTCTGGCTGCAGGCGGTGGCGATGGCGATCTTCGTGCTGCACCACCCGCGCTTCGCCGACCTGCATCTGCTGCGCGGCTTTTCGCGGCCGCGCTGGTCGCTGATCCGCGACCTGCTCGGCCTGGGTCTGCCGATCGCCATCATGATCCTGATGGAAGGTTCGTTGTTCGTGGTGACGGCCTTGCTGATCGGCTCGCTGGGCGCGAATGCGGTTGCCAGCCATCAGGTCGCGATCAATGTCGCGTCGATCACCTTCATGGTGCCGCTCGGCATCGGCATGGCCACGACCGTGCGCGTCGGTCATGCGGTCGGCGCGGGCGATGCACAACGGGCACGCCGTGCCGCCGAAGCCGGCTTGCTGCTGGCCATCACCGCACAACTGGTGTCGGCGACGATGCTGGCGGCGTTCGCGCCGCAGATCGCGGCGCTGTACACGGGCGACCTCGTGGTGGGCAGCCTGGCGGCGCAATTGATGGTCTACGCGGCGATCTTCCAATTCTCGGACGGGCTGCAGGTGGTCGCCGCATCGGCGCTGCGTGGTCTCAAGGATGCGCGAGTGCCGGCCCTGCTGACCGCGATCGCCTATTGGGGCATCGGCATGAGTGTCGGCTGGTATTGTGCGTTCCGACTCGGACGCGGCGCACCGGGCATGTGGATCGGCCTGATCGCCGGACTCACCGCAGCCGCCACCCTGTTGCTGACGCGCCTGTTCCTGCGCCTGCGCCGCCTGCCACGCGACATCGACGGCCTCGCCGCCGCAGCAGCCGATGGCGGCGTGCTTGAATCCGCACCGCATTGACCACACGCTTCCCGTCTCATTACCGGATCCGCCCATGAACGCACCCCAGAAAGGCCCCATCCGCCGCTTCTTCGGCGGACTCTTCCACGCCGTCGATTTCTCGCGACGACTGGTCATGAACGCGATCTTCCTGCTCGTGATGCTGATCCTGCTGATCGCGATCTTCGGCGGCGGCCATGGCGCGCTCGAACAGAAGACCACCCTGGTGCTGAATCCGCAGGGCGCGATTGTCGAGCAATACACTGCCGAACCGCTCGATCGCGCGCTCGGTGAATCGCTGGGCGATCCGGTCAAGGAAACGCGTCTGCGCGACATCACCCAGGCGCTCGAAGCCGCCGCGAAGGATCCGCACATCAGCCAGGTCCTGCTGATCACGCACGGCATCGCCGGCATCGGCCCGGCCAGCACGCGCGAACTCGCCGCGGCGCTGCGCACGTTCCGCAAGTCCGGCAAGAAACTCTATGCCTACGCCGACGGCTACGAACAACGCGGCTACCTGCTCGCGGCCCAGGCCGATGAAGTGCTGCTGCACCCGCAGGGCGCGGTGCTGCTGGAAGGTCTCGGTCGTTACCGTACCTATTTCAAGGATGCCTTCGACAAGTTCGGCATCGAGGCCCACCTGTTTCGCGTCGGTGAATACAAGTCGGCCGGCGAGCCCTACATCCGGTCCGATTCCTCGCCGGAAGCCGATGAAGCCGACCTGTACTGGATGAACGATGTCTGGTCGCGCCATCTCGCCGATATCGCCGAGGCGCGCAAGCTCGACGCCGCGACGCTGAAAGCGCAGATCGACGACTATCCGACCCTGCTTCACGCCGCGAACGGCGACCTGGCCCAGCTCGCGCTGTCGCAGAAGCTGGTCGATGCCCTGGTCACGCGTGATGAACTGGAAGCCCGGATCGCCGCCAGCGGTGCCGCCGGCGATGACGATCGCGGATTCCGCCAGATCGGTTTCATGGATTATCTGCAGCGCGTGAATGCCGTACCGCAGATGCCGGGGCGATCGGCCGTGGCCATCGTCGTGGCCGAGGGCGAGATCGTCGATGGCGATGGCGAGCCCGGCAGCATCGGGGGCGAGAGCACCAGTGCCCTGCTGCGCGAAGCGCGCGAAGCGGACGACGTGAAGGCCGTGGTGCTGCGCGTGAATTCGCCGGGCGGCAGCGTGTTCCCGTCGGAACTGATCCGGCGCGAAGTGGAATTGACCCAGGCTGCCGGCAAGCCCGTGGTGGTGTCGATGGGTGATCTTGCCGCATCCGGCGGGTACTGGATCTCGATGGATGCCGACCGCATCTACGCCGACCCGAGCACCATCACCGGCTCGATCGGCATCTTCGGTCTGTTCTTCAACGTGCCCGATGCCATGGGCAAGGTCGGACTGAATACCGACGGCGTCGGCACGACCTGGCTGGCCGGCGCCTTCGATCCGGCCCGCCCGCTCGATCCCAAGGTCGGCGCGATGATCCAGGACGTGCTCGACGCCGGCTATCGCGACTTCACCACCAAGGTGGCGGCCGCGCGCGAACAGGACGTGGCCGCGATCGATGCGATCGCGCGCGGACGGGTCTGGAGTGGCGCACAGGCCAAGCAGCATGGCCTGGTCGACGCGTTTGGCGGACTTGACAGTGCGGTCGCCGATGCGGCGAAACGCGCCAAGCTCGGCGCCGATCATGTGACCCGCTACATCGAGAAAACGCCCAGCCTGTTCGAAAGTTTCATGATCGAAGCCTCGCGTTCCGGTGCGACCGCGATGTTGCGCGAGCACGGATTGCTGACGCCACTGTCGCTGTTGCGCGAACCCGCCCGCACCGACCTCGCGCGGCTGCAGCGCCTGATGCACGCGCGTGCCGGCGGGGGTCTGCCGATTGCGATCCAGGCCCACTGCGAATGCGGCGTGCGCTGATCGGCGCGCGTTCATCGTCATGCCACCGTCGCGGGCTATGCTCGCGACGGTTTCCGCTCCGGAGAAGGTTCATGCGTCTGATCGTCTCGCTCGTATTGGTATTGCCGCTGATGGCCGCAGGTTGCACCTGGGTCGAACCGGATGCGGCCGGGAAGCAGGTGCAGGTCGCCTACGGCAAGAATCTCGGCGCGTGCACGTCGAAAGGCGACATCACGGTGTCGGTGAAACACAAGGTCGGCCTGTATCGACGCAATGACCTGAAGGTGCGTGACGAACTCGAATCACTGGCGCGCAATGAGGCTGCGCGCATCGGCGCCGACACCATCCAGGCCGCCGACGAGCCCTTGAACGGCGAGCAACGCTTCGGCGCCTACGACTGCCGCTGAGGATCGACTGCGCCGTCCGGCTGCAGCAACAACAGGTAGAAGCGCACCATCCGGACATATTCATCGATCGGGATGCGTTCGTTGTTGCCGTGGAAACTCGCCAGCAGTTCCGGCGTCAGCGTCACCGGCAGGAAACGGTAAAGATTCGGGGTCAACACCGCGTAATGGCGCGCATCGGTACCGCCCGACGTGACATAGGGCGCGACCACCAGATCGGATTCCGGCGACACACTGTGCAGCACGCGCTCGATGCGCAGAAATGCGGCGTCTTCCCAGGACGAGATCGCACTCGGTTCGCTGCGGAAGCCGTCATCCACCGCAATCTCGATGTCGGCGTCATCGATGGTGGTGCGCACATGCGCCAGCACGGCATCGATGCTGTCGCCGATGCGCACGCGGAAATTCACCACGGCCTCGGCCTGCTGCGCCAGCACGTTGTCCTTGATGCCGGCACGCAGCATGGTCGGTGCAGTCGTCGTGCGCAGGGTCGCGTCACTGGCCGGCTGCGCCGACAGCAGGCGCTCGACCAGCGGCGCGGTGATCCACAGATTCGACAACACCATGCGCTGCAGCGGATCGACATGCGGCGCGATGCGCCTCAGCATTTCCCGCTGCACCGATGAAAAATCCGCCGCGGGGCGATGCTCTTCGAGTCGCGCCACCGCACGCGCCAATCGGCCGATCGCGGTTCTGCGCGGCGGCATCGAGGAATGCCCGCCGCCATCGCGGGCGATCAGCCGCACGCTGACGTAACCCTTCTCGGCGACACCGATGGTCGCCAGCTGCTTGTCCGTTCCCGGAATCGCGCCGAGCGTGATGGCACCGCCCTCATCCAGCACGTAGGCCAGTTGCACGCCGCGTTCCTGCAGCAATGCGGCCATCGCGCGCGCGCCTTGCAGACCGCTGACCTCTTCATCGTGCCCGAAGGCCAGCCAGACATCGCACTCTGGCCGGACGTCGCGGGCCAGCAGGTAGTCGACCGCTTCCAGGATCGCCATCAGCGCCGACTTGTCGTCGATCGCACCGCGTCCCCAGACCGCACCCTCGGCGACGACACCGGCGAACGGCGGGTGTCGCCAGAGGGCCTCGGTGCCCGGCTCCACCGGCACCACGTCCTGATGCGCGGCCAGCAAGGTCGCCGCGCAATCGCTGCGGCCACGCCAGCGGTACAACAGGCTGGCGCCGCTCACGATCTCGCGCGTTAGCGCCGCGTGCACCCGTGGAAACTGCGCCTGCAGCAATGCATGGAGTTCATCGAAGCGCGCCAGCGAGGGCGCTTCCGGGGTGGCGCTCAGGGTCGGAATCGCCAAGGCTGCCGCGAGCCGCCGTGCCATCGCATCGGCCTCGAGCGTGGGTCGATACGGCTGTGCGGTGACGATCGGCACCGACACGCGCCACGCATTCAGCGCCATCACCGCCAGCACCAACGACAGCGCGATCAAGGCCGATCGCAGTACTCGCCTCATCGTGGCGCGCATGCCGTGCCGACGGCATCGGGCCGCGTCAACCGCACGAGGTCGCGCGTGAACGCGCCGTAGCGCGGATCGATCGCCGTGAACTGCAGCCTTGCATGATCGCAATCGGCGACGTCGAGGATCACGCGCCCGAACGGCGTGGTGGTGACGGCGGCGGCATCGAAGGCGTCACCGAAGCGCGTGCCCGCAGTGCGATGCAAGGGGATCTCGATGTGCCCCGCTAGCTCGAGCGCATGCCCGGTCAGCCACAGCGCATTGCCATCGAGGTCGTAGGTGAACCAGACGACGCTGGTCAGGCGTTCGAGCGGTGCACCGGACTGCTGGATCAGCCAGCCTTCGCCACTGCGCGACGGATCGAACCAGGTGCCGCTGTACTGCCAGTCGCGCGGATCGTCGACCCGATGCGAACTGCCGTCCGGCCCGACCGACAGGGCACGCTGCATGCGTCGCTGGCCACTGCCGAAAACCGCCGGCCCGCGATACCGCAGATGCAGGCGTGCGGCGTGGTTCGTGACGTCGGCGCCATCGAAGGCGAGATCGACGCTGCCCCAGGGCGCGGCGACCACGTCGACCGACCGAAACGCATCACCGAAGCGGGCGCCGCTCATGCGCCGCAGCACGGGAACATGGATGCCGTTCGCATCGATCTCGCCGACGCCACCGAGCCAGACCAGTCCCGCCGGCTCGCCTTCGGGCGCATAGGTGAACCACAGCACGCTGGCCTGACGTGCGTTGAAGCGTTCGATCAGCACGCCTTCGCCGGATCGCTCGGGGTCGAACCAGCTGCCGCTGATGCGCGCTTCCGCTGCACCCGCGTATGCGGCAGCGGTCGCATCGCGATCACGCATCGTGGTCGCGAGTGCCCCGACGGCCAGGGCCGGCGCGAACCGGCAGGGCCCGGGCCACCCCTGTGCGATTGCAGCGCTGCAGGCCGGGGCCAGCGCCGCCGTATCCGGCGCCGACTGCGGCTGCGCGATCCAGCCGCGCAACCGTTCCCAGCCCGCGACCAGTTCGGCCGCGCTGAAGCCGCAATGCGTGCCGGAAGATTCGTCGATCGGCACCGACACGAGCTTGCCGCCGTACCTGCTGCGCAAGGACTGCTGATGCGCGAGCCGCACCAGCTCGTCGCCATCGGTATGCAGCGAGACGATGCGCGTGGCGGCGCCGACCCGGCCATTCAGGGACGACGCGCGCGCGAAATCGAAAGCGGCGAGTGGATCGGCATCGACGCGCGGTACGCGCAGGTTGATCAATTCGTCGCCGTAGTCGACGCCGCGACTGCTGAACGGATTGCGCGCCGCAAGCTTGTCCGGTGCGCGCACCAGATCCCCGAGCGCGAACACCGAATACGCGAGGTTGTAGAGCAGGAAATCTTCGCTGGTGAAGGCGCCGAAACGCATCAGTCGCGCCAGTCGATCTCGCTGCGGCGATGTGCGCAGCCAGTTCGGCAGCGCGATGCCGGTGCATTGATGGATGCGGGCGTAGGTCTGCTGCACCGAACGCGAGCCGCTCAGGTCACCCATGCTGTCGGGAATATCGACGAGGTTCGTCGCCCAGGCCAGCGGCGCATCGCCATCCAGCAGTTCTCCGCCACCGACGCCTTCGCAGACGGCGTCATAGGCCAAGCGCAGGTCGAAAGCCGCATCCCAGCTGCGCGCACCCGCAGCCGGCGGGCACAACGCATAGACGCCCTTGGTCGACTCGAAGCCCGGCGACTCCGCCAGCTTGAGCGCGATCAGCCCGCCCATCGAACCGCCCATCGTGATCAACGCGCCCGGCGCGCCGTAATGCGTGGTGACGTACTCGACCAGATCGCGATTGTCCTGCGCCGCCGTGAACAACGCCCATCCCGATTGCGCATAGCCGCTGGCCGCGATCGCATAACCCTGCGCCAGTTGCAGATCGCGCAAGGGACCGAGGTCGGGGTTGTCGTCCGCATCCATGTCGAAGCCGTGCTGGTAGAGCAGCAGCGTGTCGCCTGCGTGCCACCCGTCCGGCACTGCCACGCGCACATGCGCACCGCTCGGAAGCACGGCGCTGATGTCGCTCGCCGCCCAGACCGGCGCAGTGACGAGCATCAGCAGCAGCGCAGCGGCGCGCATGCTCAAAGCGCGAACGCGTCCGGAAAGATCAGGCGCTTGAGACCGCGACGCTCGAACGGCCGCCATTCACCCTCGCGCTGTGCGAGGCGATCGGCGATCGCATACAGCGCCGCCGGATTGAAGCCGAGGCCGAGGTGGCTGGCCTTGACGACGATGTTCTCGGCTTCTTCCTGCGACTCCTGATGCGAGGCCTGCCACGGCACCACGCCGTCACTCTTGCTGTAGATCGACGTGCTCGGCACCGGGGGCTTCTCGCCGATGCGCGCCACCATGTTGGCATCGACGCGATGCCCGGAGACCATCCGGAAAATGCTGTAGGCGTTGTTCGCGCGCGGGTCGCCCTTGAACGGCGACCCCAGGGTGATCACCTGGCGCACGCATTCCGGTACCAGCTTGGCGATCTCGCGGGCATAGATGCCGCCGAGGCTCCAACCGATCAGGGTCAACTTCTTCTCGTGCTCGACGAACAGTTCCTCGACGCGCGCCCGGCAACCGGCCACGACGCCATGACGCGGCCCGAAGTTGAACCCTTGCTCCCAACCATAGGGATCATAGCCAAGTCGCCAGAGCAGGCTGCGCAGCACCAGGGTGCTGCGATCCGAGGCGACCAGCCCCGGAAACACCAGCACCGGATGACGTTCACCGCGCGGCAGGTGCTGCGTGTAGAACAGGTTGGCGACGCCAGCCGCAAATTCGTAGGGCGCGCGTGCTTCCAGTGCCAGCTTGATCAGGCCTGGGCGGGCGGCGGAATCGGGGGTGATCGTCGTCTTGCTCATGCCTTGCTCCGTGGGCGTGCGGCCGGCTTGCGCTTGCGCACTGGCTTGGGGGCCAGGCGGGCCGCGGCAAGGGCCTTCAATTCATCATATTCAGCAGCGAGTGCGTCGATCAGCGCATCGAGATCGGGCACCGCGCGCGCGCAGGCCACCAGACCGAAGTCCAGCGCCTTTTCGTAACTTTGTACCGTGATGTTCAGGGCCAGACCGTGCGTAATCGCCGAAATCGGGTGGTAGGCGAGCATGCGCGCTCCAGCTAGGAACAAGGTCACCGGCGAACCCGGCACGTTCGAAATGATCAGGTTCACCGGCAAGGGCACGCGTTCGGCCAATTTCGACTTCGCATACAACTGCGCCAACCCGGACACGATCCATGGCGCACCGAGCGAGGGGTAGTCGGTCGGGATCAGCGACTTGTAGCTGCTGGTCGCCTGCTTGAGTTCGGCCATGCCGACCTGGACCGCGGCGAGTCGATCCTCGGGCTTGGCGTGCTGGGTGCCGAGGTGACAGGGCAACATCGTCACCTGATTGTTCGCGCTGGTGTCGCCCTTTTCCCGCAGCGACACCGGAATCGCTGCGATCAGTGACGCCTTCGGCAACTCGCGCTGCGCCTTCAGGTAGCGCCGAAGGGCACCCGAACACAAGGCCAGCAGCAGGTCGTTCAGCGACGCATCCAGCATCGCCGCCACCGATTTGAATTCGGGCAGCGGCAATGACCAGGTGCCCACGGCGCGCGAGGCATCGATGGCGACATTGAAGCGTGTGCGCGGCGCCAGCCAGCGGTCGACCAGCGCGGTCGGCGTCTTCAGCGCATCGCGCAACTTGCCGGCGCCGCTGCTGGCCATCTGGGCGATGTCCGGCAGCGATTTCGCGAGCTTGGTGTATTGCGCCAAGGTGTTCGTGAACAGCATGCCGAGCTTGCGGCGCACGCCCGGCGGCGGTTTGGGTTCCTTGTGGGACGGTGGCGACACGGTGCGTGGCACCGGCCCGAGATCAAGCAGTGCATGCGCCAGCGCAACACCGGCAGCGCCATCGAGGGCGGCGTGGTGGACCTTGGTGAACAAGGCGAAACCCCCGTCGCGCAAGCCTTCGATGATCCAGAACTGCCAGAGCGGCCGCGAGCGGTCGAGCGGCTCGGCATGCAGCTTGGCGACCAGCTTTTCCAGTGCGGCCAACGATCCCGGTTTGGGCAAGCGGGCATGGCGGACATGTTGTCCGAGGTCGATCTCGTCGGCATTCACCCAGATCGGGTGGCCGAGGTCGAATGGCATCAGCGCGAGTCGCTGGTTGAGCACGCCGGACAAATGCAGTCGACCGGCCAGATGCGCGCGCACATGCTCGATCAGCGATCCGTCGATCGATTCGGGATACGCAAACAGCGCCAGAGCCCCGACATGCATCGGCGCTTCCGGTGTTTCGATGTAGAGGAATCCGGCGTCGAGACCACTCAGACTGCGGATACCCATCACTGCTCCCGACGATTGAGGCCGCCGGAGCTTGGCGCAAGCGCCCGGACTCGTCAAAACCGGGGACGTGAAACAAGGTGCCCCGGTTTGCCCGCTCTCCGCAAAGCCGCTAGCCTGCGCGTCCGCTTTCGCATCGTGGAACTTCCATGCTCTACAAGCACGTCGCCATCGCCAGCGTCACCCATGTCGAGGCGCCGATTCGCCTGTCCTCGGTCGACATCATGGCGCGCTTGCAGCCGACGCTGGATCGCCTCGGCATCCGCGAAAACCTGCTGGAAGATATTGCCGGCATCCGCGAGCGACGCATGTTCAGCATCGATACGATGCCTTCCGATGCTGCGACCATGGCCGCACAGAAGGCCATCGCGGAATCGGGCGTGCCGCACGAGAAGATCGGCATCCTGGTCAACACATCCGTGTGCCGGGACTACCTCGAACCGAGCACGGCCAGCATCATTCACGGCAACCTCGGTCTGGCCGATACCTGCCAGAACTTCGATGTCGGCAATGCCTGCCTCGCCTTCCTGAACGGCATGGACATTGCCGCCCGCATGATCGAGCGTGGCGACATCGAATACGCGCTGGTGGTCGACGGCGAAAACTCGAATGCGATCACCGAGCACACGATCCAGCGCCTGCTTGGTCCGGACGTCACCGCCGAACAGTTCCGCAACGAATTCGCGTCGCTGACGCTGGGCTCCGGCGGCGCCGCGATGGTGCTGGCGCGCGCCGAGCTCGCTCCGGATGGCCATCGCTATCTCGGCTGCGTCACCCGCGCCGCGACCAACTTCTCGCACCTGTGCCGCGGCAATGTCGACCGCATGGTCACCGATACCCGTACCTTGCTCGTCGAGGGCCTGAAGCTCGCGGCCAAGACCTTCCAGGCCGCACGCGCGGCGCTCGGCTGGGCCAGCGAAGAACTCGACGAATTCGTCATCCACCAGATCAGCAAGGTGCACACCAGCGCCATCTGCGAACTGCTCGGCATTGACCCGAAGAAGGTGCTGACGGTGTTCCCGGAGTACGGCAACGTCGGCCCGGCCTCGGTGCCGATCGCGCTCAGCCGCCTCAAGGAAATGGGCCGCCTGCAGAAAGGCAAGCGCATCGGCCTGATGGGCATCGGCTCCGGCCTGAACTGCTCGATGGCGGAAGTGGTCTGGTAATCCCGACCCCCATAGATTGAACGACAACGGCGCGAGCAATCGCGCCGTTTTTGTTTGCGGATGCAGTCGCCGGCCTACATCAGCCGCCGCTCCGCAGTTTGATGACCGCGCATTGGCATCAATCGTGTCCGCAGTCTGGAAGCGGACTTTCGAATTGCCTGTCAGCGAGCCACACAACTTCAATTCACGGTGGTACTCGAGACCGGGGTGAGGTCGCTCGACTTATCGGATCGGAAAGCTCCAGCTGCAAGCGTAGTAGTTGTATGAGCCCGGAACCTCCGTACCGGTTCCGCAGCCTGCCATCTGGCTGAGCAGGGCCCCGGACGACATCAGTTTCATCGAGCCGCTCTCCCAGTTGTTCAAGTCGACCGGTCGTTGCCATAGCACCGAGGTCTGGCCGTTGGTGGCGTGCGTCTTTACCAAGGCCTGGTTCTGGTAGAGATGATCGACGTGCCACAGGTAGTAGTAGCCGGCGTCGTAGACGACATCCAATGCGAGTCCGAAGGTTACGTTTGTGCCGGTCACATCGGGCAGTGTCGGGGTCAGGTCCAGCTCAAGCTGGAACAGGCCATCGACATAGCGGAACACTTTCGTACCGTATTGCCAGACCGGATCGGGCGGTGAGACCGCGCCCGGTGCATTGCCGCTGACGACGACCTTGATTTGTCCGTCGATCGGAATCGCCGTGATGCCGTAGATCGGCTTGTTCTGCATCTCCGCTGGAAACCGGGTCGCGTCCAACTGGAAGGTGCCATCCCCGCGTCCCCACAACACGAGCGGGCGACCGAACCCCTGGCTCCCTGCTGCGGGCGCGACCGTCAGGATGTCCTGGTGACCGTCGCCGTCGATGTCGGCGACCGTGGCGCCATGGGAGTAGATCATCGGCATGTCCAGGCGGTTGATGAGGTAGCGGCCGTTCGATTGGCTCAGCACGACGAACTGGTCGGAGAGTCCGTCGGTTTGCGAGTCCGTCACGAAGTCCACTCCGGTGCAGGTCAGGAAGACATCGGGGCGTCGGTCATGGTTGAAGTCGGCCACCTGCAGATAGTTCGGCTGGATGCAGGTGAAGCGCGACTGCCCGTCTGCAAGCAACGACATCGTGCGCTCTTCCCATCTGCCATCCGCCAACCGGTGCAGAAAGTACAGCTTGGACGGCGAGTCCGGCATGTGGTTTGGGTTGAACTGCGGAAACGTGTTCCGCCAGAACGCGCTGAACGCGATCGCGCCCACGGTGCCATCCTGGAAGAAGTCGGCGAAGGCCACCGCCCGAGCCCAGAAGTAGGTCTCCTGCGGTTCGAGGGCGGTCGAGGCGACGTCGCTCAGGTAAGGCAAGCGCGGGTTGTCGATGCCGGCGTTGTGCTTGTTCTCGTACGAGGTTGCCCACAGTCGCGGTTCTTCGAAGCCATCGACGAGGATCGCTTGGCCGAAAGCCAGGGATGACGCAGTGGCGAAGACAACGAAGAGTGCAGATCTATGGAAAGGAAACATCGCGTCTCCCGAGTCGAACCAGCCTTAATGCTCGATAGTCCACGGCGCAAAGCCGTCGAACATCAGCGTACCACTGCCATTTTTGCAGTTCTTCCGCACGAGTCAGTCCCGGCTCGACCAGTGGATGTGCACGATCTTCCAGCCGCCCTTGCGCTTCGCGAGCACCAGGGTTTCGGTGTTCTTGCTCGGCGACTGATTCGGCTTGGCGAGGGTCGATTCGGTCGCGATCCAGACGGCGCCGTCTTCGGCTTTGGCCACACGGCGCGTGATCGTCTGCGTCGCGTCGGCGAGGTACTTGGCATCGGCCGCGGCGTGGTGCGCGAAGTATTCGTCGCGCGAGGCTTCGACACCGCCGGATTCGAGCACGATCACGTCCTCGGCCAGCATCGATTTCGCGGCATCGAGATCACCGCTCGCGAGTGCATCGGCGAAGGCATCGGCGACGTCGACCGCCGCGATCGCCCTCGCATCGATACGCAGATCGACATCGATCGAGATGCGTCGCTCGGCCTGCGCCAGCGACGCCACACCCAGCAATGCGACCAGCGCGAGCGTGCGCATCAGGCCACCGTCGGCGAGCCGCGGTTGACGTAGTGGTCGGCGATCACCTTGGACATCGCTGCGGTCAGTTTCTTGCCGGTCGGGATGTGCAGGAACTCGTTCGGACCATGCGCGTTCGACTTCGGACCGAGCAGCCCGGTGACGACGAACTGCGCCTCCGGGAAACGGTCTTGCAGCATGCCCATGAACGGGATGGTGCCGCCCTCGCCCATCTGCGCCGACTTGGTGCCGAACCAGGTCTTCGATGCGGTATCGACGGTGTCCGCCAGCCACGGCACCAGCGACGGCGCCGCCCAACCTTGCGAGGACTTCTCGATGTCGAACTCGATCTTGGCGCCGTAGGGCGGATCCTTCTCCAGGATTTCCTTCAACTTGTTTGAAGCGACGATCGGGTCCAGTGTCGGCGGAATACGCACCGACAACTTCACGGCCGTGTACGGACGCAGCACATTGCCGGCATCTTCGAGCTTGGGCATGCCCTCGACGCCGGTCACCGACAAGGTCGGGCGCCAGGTGCGGTTGAGCACGAGTTCGGCGAGGTCCGAGTTCATCGGCATCACGCCCTGCGGCCACGGGAACTTGTCGTAGACCTGGGTGCCGAGCACGCCCGCCGCTTCCTTCGCGGCGCTGATGCGGTCGCTCGGGATGTCGACGTTCAGCACGTCGGCGGTGATTCGCCCGGTCTTCGAGTCCTCGATGCGGTCGAGCAGGTTGCGCAGGATCCGGAACGAGCTCGGCACGATGCCGCTGGCATCGCCCGAGTGCACTCCCTCTTCGAGCACGCGCACATTGAGTGTGCCGCCAGCGAGGCCGCGCAGGCTCGTGGTCAACCACAACTGATCATAGTTGCCGGCGCCGGAATCGAGACAGACCACGAGCGAGGGCCGGCCGATGCGATCGGCAAGATGATTGATGTAGAACGGCAAGTCGTAGGAACCCGACTCTTCGCAGCCCTCGATGACGATGACGATGCGCGAATGATCGATGCCGCGTTCGTTCAGGGCCATCACCGCGGTCAGCGATGCGAAGGTCGCGTAACCGTCGTCGGCGCCACCACGACCATACAACTTGTCGCCGGCGCGCAGCGGCTTCCAGGCGCCGAGATCGACATTCCAGCCGACCATTTCCGGCTGCTTGTCCATGTGCCCGTACATCAGCACCACGTCGTCGCCCTTGCCCGGAATCTCGATGAACAGCAGTGGCGTGCGCCCCGGCAGCTGGATGCGCTCGACCTTCATGCCGGTGACCGGCTGCGCGCGCACCCAGGTCTCGATCAGGTCCATCGCGGCCCGCATGTAGCCGTGGTCTTCCCAGGCCGCGTCGAACGCCGGCGACTTCGCCGGAATCTTGATGTACTCGGTGAGCTGCGGAATGATCTGGCGCTCCCACATCTCGTCGCAGAAGTCGTAGATCTTCTCGGCGTCCGTCATGTCCTGCTCCAGGCGAGTTCAAGACGCGCATTCTAGCGCGCCCGGTTTCTCCAACCCCACAAACGACAACGCCGACCTTGTGGGTCGGCGTCGGCGCGTCCTGTGGGGACAGTGTTGAACTCAGTGTTTGAGGTTCTTGCGCAGGCGTTCGAGGGCCTGCAGCTGGGCGACGGCCTGGGCGAGCTGGGCTTGCGCCTCGGCGATTTCCATCGCGTCGGTGCGGTTGGCCAGCAGTCTCTCGGCCTCGGACTTGGCCTTGCTGGCCGCTGCTTCATCAAGATCCTTGGCGCGGATCGCGGTGTCGGCCAGCACGGTCACGACCTGCGGTTGCACTTCGAGAATGCCGCCGGAAACGTAGAAGAACTGTTCGTCGCCATTTTCGAGAATGACGCGCACCTGGCCCGGCTTGAGGCGGGTGATCAGGGGCGCATGGCGCGGCGCGATGCCGAGCTCGCCCATCTCGCCGGTGGCAACGACCATCGTCACGGTGCCGTGGAAGATCTCTTCCTCGGCACTGACGATGTCGCAACGGATCGTGGACATATGGATTCTCCCGATGCGCGGTGATTAAACCGCGACACCCATCTTGCGGGCCTTCTCGAAGGCTTCGTCGATGCCGCCGACCATGTAGAAGGCCTGTTCCGGGAGCGCGTCGGCGCCGCCTTCGACGATCATCTTGAAGCCGCGGATGGTTTCCTTCAGCGACACGTACTTGCCGGGCGAACCGGTGAACACTTCGGCGACGTGGAACGGCTGCGAGAAGAAGCGCTCGACCTTGCGCGCGCGCGACACGGTCTGCTTGTCTTCTTCCGACAACTCGTCCATGCCGAGGATGGCGATGATGTCCTTGAGTTCCTTGTAGCGCTGCAGGGTCGACTGCACCTTGCGCGCGGTCTCGTAGTGTTCGACACCGACGACCAGCGGATCGAGCTGGCGCGAGGTCGAATCGAGCGGATCGACCGCCGGATAGATGCCGAGCGAGGCGATGTTTCGCGACAGCACGACGGTGGCATCGAGATGGGCGAACGTGGTCGCCGGCGACGGGTCGGTCAGATCGTCCGCGGGCACATACACGGCCTGGATCGAGGTGATCGAGCCGGTCTTGGTCGAGGTGATGCGTTCCTGCAGGGCGCCCATCTCGGCCGCGAGGGTCGGCTGGTAACCCACGGCGGACGGCATGCGGCCGAGCAGCGCCGAGACTTCGGTACCGGCCAGCGTGTAGCGGTAGATGTTGTCGATGAACAGCAGCACGTCCTTGCCCTTGCCGGACGCGTCCTTCTCGTCGCGGAAGTACTCGGCCATGGTCAGGCCGGTCAGCGCGACGCGCAGGCGATTGCCCGGCGGCTCGTTCATCTGGCCGTACACCATCGCGACCTTGTCGAGGACGTTCGAGTCCTTCATCTCGTGATAGAAGTCGTTGCCTTCGCGGGTGCGCTCGCCGACGCCGGCGAACACCGACAGGCCCGAGTGCGCCTTGGCGATGTTGTTGATGAGTTCCATCATGTTCACGGTCTTGCCGACGCCAGCGCCGCCGAACAGGCCGACCTTGCCGCCCTTCGCGAACGGGGCCACCAGGTCGATGACCTTGATGCCGGTTTCGAGCAGGTCATTCGAGGCCGCCTGATCTTCGTAGCTCGGCGCAGCGCGATGGATGACCCAGCGATCGTTCTCGCCGATCGGGCCGGCTTCGTCGATCGGATTGCCGAGCACGTCCATGATGCGGCCGAGCGTCTTGACGCCGACCGGCACCTTGATCGCTTCGCCGGTGTTGTCGGCGATCAAGCCGCGACGCAGGCCGTCGGTGGAACCGAGCGCGATCGTGCGCACGATGCCGTCGCCGAGCTGCTGCTGCACTTCCAGCGTGATCTCGGTGTTCTGCACCTTCAGCGCGTCGTAAATCTTCGGCACGGCGCTGCGCGGAAATTCGACGTCGACGACGGCGCCGATGATCTGTACGACTTTGCCCTGGTTCATGACCTATCCTCAAATTTGAATTCTTTGTGGTCGCGCCACGAGTGGCGCTCCTACAGACAGCACTTAGACCGCGGCAGCGCCGCCGACGATTTCGGAAATTTCCTGCGTGATCGCAGCCTGACGCGCCTTGTTGTAGACGAGCTGCAGGGTGCCGATCAGCTTGGTTGCGTTGTCCGAAGCCGACTTCATGGCGACCATGCGCGCGGCATGTTCGGAAGCCAGATTCTCGAGCGCGCCCTGGTAGACGAGCGACTCGACGTAGCGCGTCAGTACGCTGTCGAGGACGGTCGCCGGATCGGGCTCGTACAGATAGTCCCAGTCGTGCGCGGTTTCGAGCGTGTCCGAAGGCGGCAGCGGCAACAACCGGTCGGTTGTCGCCTTCTGCGTCATCGTGTTGACGAAATCGTTGTAGCAGAGGAACACGCGGTCGACGCGGCCCTCGGTGAAGCCATCCAGCATCACCTTGATGATGCCGATCAGGCTGGCGACCTGAGGATTCTCGCCGAGGTGCGTGACCGAACCGACCAGGTTCACCTTGAGACGACGGAAGAAGGTTGCGGCCTTCTGCCCGATCGCGACGATGTCGACTTCGACGCCGTTCTTCTGGTGCTCGCGGATCTCAGCCAGCATCTTGCGGAACAGGTTCGAGTTCAAGCCGCCGCAAAGGCCGCGGTCGGTCGAGATGACGACGTAACCGACGCGCTTGATGGTCGCGCGGTCCTTCATGAACGGGTGCTTGTAGTCCCCGTTCGCCTTGGCGATGTGGCCGATCATCTGGCGCATCAGGCGCGCATACGGGCGCGACGCACGCATCTTGTCCTGCGCGCGCCGGATCTTGCTTGCCGAGACCATTTCGAGTGCGCGCGTCACCTTGCGGGTGTTTTGCACGGACTTGATCTTGGTTCGGATTTCCTTGGTACCGGCCATGTGAGATCCCGTTTACCAGCTGCCCGTCTTCTTGAACTCGTCGAGCGCGCCCTTGAAGGTCGCTTCGATCTTGTCGTCCCAGTTGCCGGTCTTGGCGATGTCCTGCATCAGCGCACCGTGGTTGCTGTGCATGAACGCGTGCAGACCGGATTCGTAGGACAGGATCTTCGCGACCGGCACTTCGTCGAGATAACCCTTCTCGGCTGCGTAGACGGAGATCGCGAGTTCGGCGATCGACATCGGTGCGTACTGCTTCTGCTTCATCAACTCGGTGACGCGCTGACCGCGCTCGAGCTGTGCGCGCGTCGCTGCGTCGAGGTCGGAAGCGAACTGCGCAAAGGCCGCCAGTTCGCGGTACTGCGCAAGTGCGAGCTTCACGCCGCCGGACAGCTTCTTGATGATCTTGGTTTGCGCGGCGCCACCGACGCGCGACACCGAGATACCCGCGTTCACGGCCGGACGGATACCGGCGTTGAACAGGTCGGTTTCAAGGAAGATCTGACCGTCGGTGATCGAGATCACGTTGGTCGGAACGAAGGCCGAAACGTCGCCGGCCTGGGTTTCGATGATCGGCAGTGCCGTCAGCGAACCGGTCTTGCCCTTGACCGCACCATTGGTGAACTTCTCGACGTATTCCTCGCTGACGCGCGAAGCGCGTTCGAGCAGGCGGGAGTGCAGATAGAAGACGTCGCCCGGGTAGGCTTCACGGCCCGGCGGACGGCGCAGCAGCAGCGAGATCTGGCGGTAGGCCACAGCCTGCTTCGAGAGATCGTCGTAGATGATCAGCGCGTCCTGGCCGCGATCGCGGAAGTATTCGCCCATCGTGCAGCCCGAATACGGCGCGATGTACTGCATCGCCGCCGATTCCGAGGCCGAGGCCGCGACGACCGTCGTGTAGGCGAGCGCGCCGTGTTCCTCGAGCTTGCGCACGATGTTGGCGATGGTCGAGTTCTTCTGGCCGATCGCGACGTAGATGCACTTCACGCCCGACGACTTCTGGTTGATGATGGCGTCGATGGCCAGCGCCGTCTTGCCGGTCTGGCGGTCGCCGATGATCAGTTCGCGCTGGCCGCGTCCGATCGGGATCATCGCGTCGACCGACTTGTATCCGGTCTGCACCGGTTCCGACACCGACTTGCGCCAGATCACGCCCGGGGCGACCTTCTCGATCGGGGCGCTGACTTCGGAAACGATCGCACCCTTGCCGTCGATCGGATTGCCGAGCGCATCGACGACGCGGCCGAGCAGGCCCGGGCCAGTCGGCACTTCGAGAATGCGTCCGGTGGTCTTGACCGCGTCACCTTCACGCAGATGCTCATAGGCACCCAGCACGACGGCACCGACCGAGTCGCGCTCGAGGTTCAGCGCGAGCGCGAAGGTGCTGTTCGGCATCTCGATCATTTCGCCCTGCATCACGTCGGCCAGACCGTGGATGCGCACGATGCCATCGGACACCGACGTGATCGTGCCTTCGTTGCGCGCGGTCGCGCCGGTCTTGAACTGCTCGATGCGGTTCTTGATCAGTTCGCTGATTTCGCTGGGATTGAGTTGTGTGGCCATGACGATTCCCGAAAGGGTGAATGCTTGCTTGGTCTGTGCACGCCGGGCGTGCCCAGATTCGAATTCGTTACTGCGACAGGTCTTGCGCGAGGCGTTCCAGGCGACCGCGCACCGATGCGTCGATCACCAGTCCGGCCGCATTGATCAACGCGCCCCCGAGCACGCTCGGATCGACCTTCGCCTCGATCTCGATATCGCGATCGAAGCGCTTCTTCAGTGCCGCACCGATGGCGCTTGCCTGCGCCGATTCGAGCGCCACCGCCGTTGTCACGCGCACACGCAGCACGCGCTCCGATTCGCGCTTCAGATGCTCGAACTGCGCTGCGATTTCCGGCAGCAAGCCGATGCGGCGGTTGCCGGTCAGCTGGGCGATGAACAACGCAAATGCGCTATCCGACGCTTCGCCCTGCGGCAGGAACAGCGTGGTCAGCTGCTCAGGTGCGATGCGCGGGCTGCTGATCAGCGCCGACGCCTGCGGATCGGCGGCGACAGCGCTCGCAAAGGCCAACTTCTGCGACCAGTCGGCGACAGCACCGGCTGCCCGTGCGAGCTCGAAGGCGGCACGGGCATAGGGGCGAGACAGCGTTTCGCGCGTGCTCATCGTCAGATCTCGCCCGCAACCTGGTCGAGCAACTCACGATGCCGCGCGCCGTCGATTTCGCGACCGAGGATCTTTTCCGCGCCCTTCACGGCGAGGCTCGCGACCTGCGAACGCAACACTTCCTTCGCCTTCGACGACAGGTTCGCGATTTCGGCTTCCGCCGCGGCTTTCTGGCGCGCGGCTTCGGCGATCGCGTCCTGCTTCGCCTTGTCGACGATCTGGACAGCCTGCTGATGCGCCTTGTCGGTGATCTGGCTGGCGTCGACACGGGCCTTGCGGATCTCGTCGGCGACGCGGGCGTCGGCGTCGGCGAGTTCCTGCTTGGCGCGGTCGGCGGCGGCCAGGCCGTCGGCGATCTTCTTCTGGCGTTCCTCGATGGCGCTGCTCAACGGCGGCCAGATCTTGGTCGCAATGACCCAGATGAAACCGGCGAACATGAGCGCCTGCGCGAACAGCGTCAGGTTGATGTTCATGGCGTAATGCTCCGCTTGTGGACTTCGGCGACGGTGAATCCCGTCGCACGATCGAACCCGGGTGATGCGCGGCCGAAGCCGCGCATCAGACCGATCAGCCGCCGGCGATGGCGGAAGTGAGCGGATTTGCGAACGCGAACATCAGCGCGACGGCGAGCGTGATGATGAACGCCGCGTCGATCAGGCCGGCGGTGATGAACATGCGCACTTGCAGGACCGGGATCAGTTCCGGCTGACGCGCCGCCGATTCCAGGAACTTGCCGGCCATCAGGCCCATGCCGATACCGGCGCCGAGTGCGGCGAGGCCGGCCATGATGCCGATCGCGATGGCGGTCGAGGCGTTGATGGTGGCGATGAGGGCTTGAACGTCCATGGTGGTTCTCCGTCTACGGATTTGATGGAAAGAAAAAAGAAAACGAAAGGGTGGAACGGAACTCAGTGATGCTCTTCCATGAGGCTCAAATAAACGATCGAGAGCATCATGAAGATGAAGGCCTGGAGGATGACGATCAGGATATGGAACAGTCCCCAGGCCAGCCCGAGGACGGATGCGGCAAGCGCACCGGCAACGCTGACGCTGCCCAGCACCCAGATCAGCAGGAAGACGATCTCGCCACCGTACATGTTGCCGAACAGTCGCATCGCCAGCGACACCGGTTTCGACAGCAGCTCGACGATGTTGAGCAGGATATTGGCCGGGAACATCCACTTGCCGAACGGCGCCGTGAACATTTCATGCACAAAGCCGCCGATGCCCTTGGCGCGCAGCGCGAAGAAGATCATCAGGAAAAACACGGTGATCGACATCGCCAGCGTAGCGTTGACATCGGCGGTCGGGACCGGGCGCCAATGCACCTGATGCGGATCCATGCCGAAGAACGTGGCACCGACGAAGCCGGAAATCTTCGCGATGAAGTCGACCGGAATGAAATCCATCGCATTCATCAACAAGATCCAGCAGAACAGGGTGATCGCGATCGGCGTCACCAGCTTGCTGGTGCCGTGATACGCGTCCTTTGCCTGTCCGTCGATAAATTCGAGCACGATTTCGACGAAGGCCTGCCAGCGCCCGGGCACGCCGGAAGTCGCCTTGCGCGTCGCCAGCCAGAAGCCCAGGCACATCACCAGACCGAGCACGAACGACATCACCATGGTATCCGCGTGGATCGCCATGAAACCGTCTTTCGACACTTGCGGCGTGAGGTCTCGCGCGAAATGTCCCAGATGGTGCTGGATGTACTCGGTGGGCGTCAGTTTTTCGGCGTGATCCGACATGATTTGGGGCTCAATGAACTAATCCGGTTCCGATCCAGAAGCCCACCTGGGCGGCGATCACGCCAGACACCACGGGGACGACGGGCCAGTGCCAGACGCCGATGACCAATAACAGTCCCAGCGCCAGCGTGATCCATTGCAGGGCTTTGCCGACCAGCATCGAGGTGAGCGCGGTGCCCGGCGACCCGACCCCGCCGGCGAACATGCGCCAGCCGAACAGCAAGGTTCCGATCACCACCAGCGCACCGCCCACCAGCACCGCACCCGCGTGTTGCACCGAGACGAATGCGAATCCCAGGGCGACGAGCGACACCGACACCGCTTCCGCCATCGCGATCCGCGGGACTAAGGCGCGGCCTTGTGCAAGTTGCGTGCTCATGGCCGTGCGCTCGTGACGAATCTGCGGGAAGAGGCGGTACGACAATGCACCGACAAAGCCGGGGGATTTTAGCCGGCAAATGCTGGGGCGTGCAAGGCAAGGAAGTCGCTGTGCCGGGGGCTGGATGAACCCGCCAAGGACATCCGTTCAGGGGAGCGACGGGCGCAGGCGGAAACGCTCGCTCGGGTCGAACCGGCGCGCAAACTGACAGAGCCAGTCCCAGTGCAGGTCCGGATGGGTGAAATCGACCCAATGCCCGCCGGAAAACGCCAGATGGCGGACGGTTCGGTCGGCGACCCAGCCCTGGGCCGGAAATCGTACCGAATCGCCTTCCGCGTAGGTTCGCAGCGGATCCGCGTCGCCGACCAGCACCTGCACCGGCAAACGCGGGAATGCCTGGCGCAGCGCAGTGTTGCAATCCGTCTCACTGCGACCGGCACAGGCCAGACCGGCAAGCACCCCTGCATTGACGGCGACCGCAGCGAATTGCCGCCGCCCGAAAGCGGGATGCACCGGGTTCAACACGACATCCAGCGCAACGTGGCCACCGGCCGAAAACCCCCACAGATAGCGCCGCGCACGCTCGATATCGAAGTGCGATTCAAGGTCATTCATCACCGCCGCGATCACGTCGTAGTCGGTCGGCGCGTCGCCCGCCGCGAGCGGCGCGACCCAACTGCCGCGACTGCCGCCGGCCACCGGCGAGACGATGGCGAAGCCATGGCGCCGCGCCGCGTCGATCCAGAGGTCGCGCACGATCCGCGCTTCGTTGCGCGCGTTGGCGGGCGAGCCGGCGCTGCCATGCAGGGTCACGACCACCGGCATCGGACCGGCATCGGCCAATTCCGGCACGAACCAGAAGTACTCGCGATGCGCATAGGCCGGATGGGATTCGAACCCGGGTACCGCGATGTAGCCACTGCCGCTGCCGAACACGCCGCCGCTGCCGCGCGAGGGCCAACTCGGCCACGGCTCCTCGAACCCGTCGCCACGGGCGCCGGGTTCGGCACACGCGGCGTCCGGCAGGCGCACGATCTGCGCCTGTGCGGTGGCCGTGATCCACCAAAGTGCAAGCAATCCGAATATGCGCAGCATGTGCGGCCCGACACGCCTCCCGCGCGGCTTCGCGCTAGCCTAGCGCCTTGCGGCCATTGTCACGCGCTGTGACGGCTCCGCATAATCCGCCCCCGCCCACGGAGTGTCGCGACCCATGTCGCAGGAAATGTTCATGATGGTGCCCTCGGGGCAGATCGTCTTCCGCGAGGGCGACGACGGCACCGAGATGTACATCATCGAGTCCGGCGCTATCGACATCGTGCGTGCCGCCCGCGGCAGCGAGCCGCTGGCGACGCTCGGACCCGGTGATTTCTTCGGCGAAATGGCGATTCTGGAAGACCAGCCGCGCTTCGCCAGTGCAGTCGCGCGCGCACCGACCAAGTTGCTGCGGATCGATCGCGCGGCATTCCCGGGCGTGATTGCCGGCAATGTCGAGATCGCGATCCGCATCATGCGCAAGCTGGCCGGGCGCCTGCGCCGGGCCGAATCGCGCGGCGGCGAAACGACGGTGCCGCATCCGGTCGAAGTCCGTCGTGCGACGGCTTCCGCAACCGAGTTCACACCGATGCCGAAGACCGTGTCCGCGCGCGCCGAGGCGGTGGTCATGCCATCGGATGACGCCGCGCCGAGGCGTCCGCTCTGCCTGGTCCACATCCCGACCCAGACCCGCTTCGTGCTGAAGGACAAGACCGAATTCCTGGTCGGCCGACCCGACCCGGTCACCGCCACCACGCCCGAAGTGAACCTCGGGCCGCTGGATGCGCAACGTTCGCTGTCGCGCCGCCATGCCAAGATCCTGGACGAGGGCGGCACCTGGCGAGTGCGCGAGGAAGTCGGCACCTTGAACGGCACCTTCCACAACGGTCAGCGCGTGAAGCCCGGCGTCGCGGTCGCGTTCGCGATCGGCGACGTGTTGCGCTTCGGCAGCGTCGACGTGACCGTGCAGGCGGAGTCTGAGTGAACATCCTGCAGGAAACGCATGGCCAGGTCCTGCTGATCGCACCGAGCGGCCGGCTGGATTCCGAGACATCGGGCGAACTGGAGCTGGTGCTGCACGACGCCGGCAACGCCGGTCGTCGCCACTTCGTGATTGATCTCGCTGCCGTCACCTATGTCAGTTCGGCGGGCCTGCGCGTGCTGCTGGCGCTGGCCAAGCGCCTCGACGGCGGTGTCGGCAGCGTTCGACTGTGCGGCTTGTCGGCCAGCGTGCGCCAGGTCTTCGACATCGCCGGCTTCACCTCGATGTTCGCGCTGTTCCCGAATCGCCACGGCGCGGTCGAGCAGCACCCGCACAAACTCGACACCTCGGCGATGCTGCTCGACACCGCCGCACAACTGCTCGGCGTAGGACGCAACCCGACACCCGCCGATGACGATGTCGCCCGCAGCGAAGCGGCCGCCCAGCTGCTCGGCGCCCCGGCCAGCCCGGAGGAACTGCAGAAACGTTCGACCGTGGTGGGGCCGGCCGTGACGGCGGAACCGGCCGCGGCCCCGGCCGCACCTGCCGAAAGTCGCTGGAAACGACTGTTCGGCAAGGATTGATCAGCGCCGCCAGAGCGCGATCAGGGCGAGATCGTCGAAGGGCTCGAGGTCGCCGTAGTAAGCCTCGACGGCACTGGTCAAGGCTTCGATCGCCTGGCCTGCGGAACGCGCCGCTGCCAGCAACGCATGCACGCGTCCCAGTCCAAACGCCTCGTCGTCGGCGTTGCGGGCTTCGTCCAGGCCATCGGTATAGAACAGCAAGCCATCGCCACGAGCGAGATCGATGCGCGACTCGTAGAAATTGCCGCCACCGACCCCCAATGCGGGCGCAGCGACCACCGGCAAGGTGTCGACGACGCCATCGGCACGCCGCAACAGCGGCATCGGATGCCCGGCGCTGGCGATATCGACGCCGCCGCGGGCAACGTCCAGCACCGCCGCCACCGCGGTCATGAACATGCCGCTTTCGAGTTCCGGACGCATCTGCGTGTCGAGCAACCGCAGCACCTCGGCGGCATTGCGCGCCCGCACCGCCACCGCCCGCAGTTGCGCGCCGATCCGCGCCATCAGCAGCGCCGCCGGAAATCCCTTGCCGGACACGTCGCCGATGAAGAACAGCGGCCGGCCATCGGCGAGGGTGAGGAAATCGAACAGGTCGCCACCGACAATGCGTGCGGCACTGTAACTGTCGGCGATTTCGTAGCCGTCGAAGCGCGGCGTCGCCGTCGGCAGGAATCGGCGCTGGATGCGGCGCGTCAATTCGAATTCCTCGGCATGCACCAGCCGTCCGCTCTCGGCGTGACGATACGCGGCGAGCAGGGCGCCAAACTGGCCGGCGCAGCTGAGCAGGAAATCGGCGTCGCGCGTACTCAGGGCCTCGGCATCATCCTGGGCATCGAGGTAGAGCACGCCCAGCTGCGTGCCGGCATTCGACAGAATGACTGCCGCCGCCGCCGCCGGCATGCGCGGCATCAGCGCCGCAGCGACCGGTGCCGGCGCCGCGTCGCTGCCGGCAATCACGACACGATTCGCCCCTTGCGCCGCATTCGCGAGCGCCTGCGCGATGCCGAGATCCAGTTCGTCGCCCGCCGATACGCGCTGTGCCAGCACCCGCCACGGCCGGTGCGGCGTGTCGCGAACCATCAGCACCAGCCGACGACAGAGCGGGAACACTTCGGCCAGCGCCGCAAGTGCGTCCCGCATCTGGTGCTGCATCACACCGGCGATGGCCATCAACTCGGCCATGCGCTGGAAGAACTGCAGGCGTTGCACCACCTGCTGGCGGCGTTCGACCCCGGGCACGAAGGCCTTGAGTTCTCCCGGTGGCGACGTCTCGTAGACCCCGCGCGGCGCCGGCAGGCTCACATCGGCCTCCATCATCGTCGCTTCCGGCAGCGACACCGCGACGACCGCTGGCGGCGCCGGCGGAGGGGCCGACGTCGTTTCGCCGCGATCGGGCATGCGCACCCGCAATCGGGTCTGGCCGAGTTCGACGGCATCGCCATCATCGAGCCGGACCGGTGCCAGCAGGACCTTGCCGTTGTGGCGAGTACCGTTGGCGCTCTCGAGGTCACGCAGCAGCCAGGCCGCGCCTTCAGGCTCGATCTGCGCATGCCGGCGGGAGACCGCCAGATCGGCGATCACCAGGTCGGCGAACTGGCCGCGACCGAGCACGGTGCTCGCCGCCAGCGCAAAACGCTGGCCGGACTGGGGACCGGCTTCGACAAACAATTCGAGCATGCTGTGCCTGACGCGATTTCGCACCGAAGTGTCTCACAAGTGCGAGACTGCGCACCCGCCGCCACCCGTCTGGAGAGCTCATGCCCATTGCCTATTGGTGCGTTCTTGCCGCTGCCTTCATGCCCCTGCTGTACACCGCGATCGCGAAGTTCTCCGGCGGCGGCTACAACAACCGCAAGGTGCCCGAGTTCCAGGCCCGCCTGAGCGGTTTTCGGCAACGCGCGCACTGGGCGCACACGAATAGCTTTGAAGCGTTTCCGCCATTCGCAGCCGGCGTGATCATTGCGCACCAGCTTGGCGCGAACGCCGATCGCATCGACCAGCTCGCGGTCGCCTTTATCGTGCTGCGTCTGGTCTATGGCGGCTTCTATCTGGCCGACCTGCACTGGCAGCGCAGCCTGGCCTGGAGCGCAGCATTCGCCTGCACGGTGGCACTGTATTTCAGCGCCGCCGCGGCCTGAAAAAACGAAGGCCGACGGGGGACCGTCGGCCTTCAAAAGGACGTCACACGATATCAAACAGGGGAGGGAGATCCGTGTGACGTCTTCCACGCAAGCGTGGGAGCGGGCTCCGCCCGCAAGAATTACTTGGCTTTGCGCGCGGCCACGACCGGCTTCACGAACACGTCGTTCGACGCATCGATCTGGGTCTTGGCGATGGCGTTCAGCGCCTCACCGGTCTTGACGGTGATGGTGACCACTTCCTGGGTCGTCGCGAACACGGTCTCGGCGGTTTCCTTCGCCAGCGCCATCGACTTCGGCATGATCGCCTTGACGCCGTCGAGGTTGCGCACTTCCGCAGCCTGCGACCAGAAGTCGAGGGTCGCGTTCAGGCGGTTTTCGAAGGTGTTGATCTGCGCACCGACGACTTTCTCGAATCCTTCGAGTGCAATGCCCTGCGCCTTGAAACCGGCTTCGGCAAACTGCTTGGTCGCTGCGATAAACGGACTGCTGATCTGCTCAAACATGGCTCTGCCCCGAATGCACGTGCCCACGATGGGCGACGTTACTGCGGTGCAGCATAACCGGGTATTTGTTGCAGTGCAACATGCGCAGCTGAACGGAACCAGGGGCCACGCTCAGTCACCGCGATAACGGCAGCCCGAGGTGCAGGTCTCGTGCACGACCACTTCCGACAGCAACGGCAGCGATGGCTTCAGGCGCGACCAGATCCAGCGCGCCAGTTGTTCGCTGGTCGGGTTGTCGAGACCCTCGATATCGTTGAGGTAGTGGTGGTCGAGCTGTTCGTAGAACGGCTTGAAGGCTGCCTTGAGCTCGGCGAAATCCAGCACCCAGCCGAACTGCGGGTCGACTGGACCCGACACATGCAATTCGATGCGGAAGGAATGCCCGTGCACACGCGCACACTTGTGCCCGGCGGGGACATTCGGCAGTCGATGCGCGGCTTCGATCGTGAAAATCTTGAAAATATCCATCGCTGGAGTCTAGCGGCCGGCGCCGCGCACCGTCTGTCACGACGCTGATGGCGACATGAACGATCGCGTCACGACTATTGTCCGCGTGATCTATGCTGCGCCCATGCGCGTCTCCTCCCTGCTCGGCCGGATCGGTCTGTTGTTCGCTGCAGCACCTGCGACGGCAACGTCTCTGGTCGATGAACTCACGGCGCTGGCACCGGCGGCGAACAGCGCCGTGCTCGAACGCGCGCTGGCGGCACGCGACTGCGCGATCGCGCGAGGACTCGCCACCGCGGGCGAGCGACTGGCCGTGATCGACTACGCCCGGCCCTCGACGGAGCCACGCCTGTGGGTGTTCGACCTGTCCGGACCGTCGCTGCTGTTCATCGAGCATGTCGCCCACGGCCAGGGCAGCGGCGAGAATCTGGCACGACACTTCTCGAACCGGGAGGGCAGCCATCAGTCCAGTCTGGGGCTGTTCCGCACCGGTGAAACTTATGACGGGGACAACGGCTATTCCTTGCGACTCGATGGCCTGGAGCCAGGCCTGAACGACCGTGCCCGGGCGCGCGCCATCGTCATGCATGGCGCCGCTTATGTCGACCCGCTCCAGGCCCTTCGCCAGGGACGCCTCGGGCGCAGCTTCGGCTGTCCGGCGGTGCGCACGGCCATCGCCCGGCCGTTGATCGATGCGATCAAGCAAGGCCAGTTGTTGTACGCGGAGGCGCCGGACACGGCCGACACCTCGGCCCTCGCCGAATGCCGGCGCGACTCAGTCGCGCGCGCAGGCGCGCAACGGAACAACACCGCAGCGCGTCCGTGAGTCCTCGTCCAGCGCCGCCTGCAGCGTCGCGTCGTGGCCGTAGAGATCGTCGAAGAAGTGGACCGCGCCGTCTCCGGGCGCCACGGCGGTGACATACACCAGGTACACCGGGATCGGCGGCGACACCGTCACCGCGACGTCGTCGTGCTCGCCGTCGAGCGCGGCGCGGATGCGTTCCGGCGTCCATTCCGGCTGCTTGCGCAGGACGAAGTTCGCGAGTGCTTCCGGGTCCTGCACGCGCACGCAGCCATGACTCAGGTCGCGACGCGCGCGGGCGAACGCACCGCGTGACGGGGTGTCGTGCAGATAGACCGCGTGGGCGTTCGGGAACAGGAACTTGACGCGACCGAGGGCGTTGCCCGGGCCCGGCCTCTGGCGCAGCGCCAGCTGCCCACGACGCAAGCCGCGCTGCGTTTCGGGCGTCAGGGACTGATCGTCGACACCGACAATCTCGAATCCCTGGCGGGCGAAGTAGCCCGGATCCTGCAGCGCGCGCGGCAGCAACTCGTCGCGCACGATCGACGGCGGCACCGTCCACGACGGCCGGAACACCAGGGTGCGCAGCAGTTCGGCGAACACCGGCGTCTCGGTACGAAACGCACGCCCGACGACGACCGGCATCTGCAACGCCAACCGACCGTCGTCGCCCACCGCACGCAGCTGGAATTCGGGAATGTTGACGACGATCGGCGGCTCCGGAAATCCGCTCGGCACCCAGCGCCAGCGTTCCATCGCGAAGCGGATCTGGTCGATGCGTCGCAACAGCGGCACATTCAGCGCGGCCAGCGTGTTCGCGCCAAGGCGGCCATCGATCATCAGCCCATGCCGCGCCTGGAACCGCTGCAGTGCGGCTGCGAGCGCGGGATCGAAGCGCGTCGCGCTGCCCGCCTCGACGACGCCGTCGATCGCGACGAGATCCCCCAGCTGCAGCAGACGCGCGCGCAACGCCGGGACACTGGCATCGTCAGCACCGGGCTCCAGCACGCGGGACGAGGGCGCCGGCACCGGAACATCGGCGTGCGCGGACGTCATCAGCAAGGTCGCCAGCGCCTGGCGCAATCGTCGATACCCCGCGAACGGCGGCTCCAGTGCATCCAGCAACGGATCGGGATCCTGCGCACCGGCCAGCGATTCCACGAGCATCGGTCGATCAAGACGCTTGCTCGATGGATCGATGCCGACGCCGAGGCGGCGCGGATCGATGCGGCCACGATGCAGGTCGAGCGCGAAGTGCAAGACCTGTCGCGTCAATGCGTCGTCGAAACCGGCGCGTGCGGCGGGACCGCCGGCACGCAAGGCCGCCGCCCTGCCCGTCCAGGCGTCGGCGTCGTAATCTGCTGAACGCAGACCGCGCCGTTCGGCACGCTGCATCGAATCAATCATGCGCCATGCCGACACGGTTGGCTGCCCGGCGGCATCGAGCCAGAGTGGTCGGAACGCACGCACCGAATACAGCACACACGACACGTCCGCCGGTTCGGTCGAGGCCACTCTCGTCGTCGCAGCACCGCAAGTGATTGCGCGCAGCGCCTCCACCTCGGACACCGGCGGATTGGCAGCCACCGAGGCCGCCATCATCAGCGCCAGCGGTGCTGCATGTGGGCGCCACCACGGCAGGGCGGGATGCGCCGAAGTTCGCTGGATCGTTGCCGGAACATCGCTCGTCATGGTGTATCGCGTCATGTGGGTCGACTTTCGTCGAAGGCCCGGCGCGCCGCTATCGCTGCAGTGCATCCAGCCACTGCGCCAGTGCGAGGCGCGTTGCGGCGGCGTGCACCGGCAGCACCAGCACGTCCCCGGGCCGTGACCACGACCACAGTTGCCGCGCCGCTTCCAGTTCATCCAGTTCGAGGTGCAGATCCGCGGCCGCGAAGCCCGTGTCGAGCAGACCCTCGCGCAACAGACCCGGCACCTCGCCGGGTGCCCTTCCGCGCAGCATGCCGGGAATGTCCTTCAGCACGATCCGGCTCGGGCGATGTGCGGCGGCGACCTGAGCCAACGCGCGAATCGCGCTGTCATCGCGATTGCCGGCCTGACCGAGCAGCAGACCGATGCGAGCGTCGCGCGACTTGCGCAACTGTTCGGCGACCTGCAGCAATCCCTCCAGTCCTTCCGGGTTGTGCGCGTAATCGACCAGCACATCGACGTCGCCGATCCGCCAGCGTTCGAGGCGACCGGGATTGTCGTCGCGGCGCGCGCCGAAGTGCTGACAGACCGCAGCGATGGATTCGACGCCGATGCCGAGCGCCGCGGCCAGCAGGGCCGCACCGGCGAGATTGGCGATGTTGTACGCGGCGCTGCCCGCGACGGTCAGCGGCATCGCCGCGACTGCACCGAGGTCATGTGCGACACCTCGCCAGTACAGACGCAGGCGCCCTCCGGCGACGGCGCAAGTGCCGCCACCGCGCTCTCGCGCAGCGAGCAGCAGCGGATGCGCATCATCCTGTGCGAACCACGCCAGCGGCACCGTCAGTGCCGCCGACTTCGCGACCAGCAGCGGATCGTCCGCATTCAGGACCAGGGTGCCGGCCGGACCCAGCGCACGCGCGACGACGAGTTTGGCGTCGGCGAGGTCGGCGAGATCGTGTACCCCGTATTCACCGAAGTGGTCGGGGCTGACATTGGTGACGATCGCGGCGTCGGCGCGGCGTACCGCCAGGCCACGCCGCAAGATGCCGCCGCGCGCGGTCTCCAGCACGGCTGTTTGCACACGTGGATCGCGCAATACGGCGCGGGCACCGGCCGGGCCGGAATAGTCGCCACGAAGCACGCACTCGCCATCGACGAAGACACCGTCGGTGCAATTGAACCCGGGCGAGCGCCCGGCCGCCGCCGCCATGGCCGCGACCAGCCGCACCGTCGTGGTCTTGCCGTTCGACCCGGTGATGAGGGCGGTCGGCACGTCACTCAATGTCGACCAGTCGACCGACTCCGGCAAGGCCTGCAGTGGCCAGGTCCGGCTGCCGTGGCCACCACCGAGGCTGAACATCTCGTCGTCGCAGAGCACGCCCAGCGCGCGCCGCTGCGCTTCCTGCAGCAACGCCATCAGGCGCGGCGCGCGTTCGGCGAGCGCGGAACGCTGCAGCGTCTGCCGCGCCGCTTCATGATCGAACACGGCCGGATACGCCGGTGCGAGCGGCCACGCGGCGTCATGCTCCTGCGCGACCAGTCGCAACCAGGCCAATTCGTTGACCTCGGTCGCGGTGAACAGCTGGTCGTCGGCGGCGGCGGCAGCGAACGACGCACCATCGCGATGCAGCCGCGTGACGATCGCGGCGTCGGCCGGCCAGCCGAGTTCGGCCCGCAACGCACGCACCTGCGCGACCCATCGCTGCGCGAACGCCGGTGTCGTCGCGGGCACGTCGAGCACGGCCCCGCAGTCCGCGAAGAACAGGTTCGGACCGGTAAGACGACGCGAGTCCTCGAACAGCTCGGGTGTGACCGGTTTCAGTCGGCGTCCTCGCGCGCCAGACGTACGCCGCGCTCGTCACGGACCAAGCCTTCCCAACTCCCCGCCGCGGTTGGTTCCTCGACCACGGGCTGTGCCACCGGCGCTGCCGACATGACCTCGGCCAAGCTGGTCCGCGCCGGTGCGCCCTCGGGGCGGAACTTGATCACCTGCTTCCACGAACGCACCAACGCGTCCGCGAAGACCAGCAAGAGATCGCCCGCTTCGCCCATGCGCAGCGCCGCATCGATCGCTTCCTGCTCATCCGGAATCAGGGTGATCTGGTCGTCGCGCACGCCGCGGCCACGCAGCGTCGCCGCGATCAGCTTCGGCACTTCGTCGCCGTCGCGACCACGCAGGTCGTCGTCACGACGGCAGATGTAATGATCGAATCGGCCGGCCACCGCGTTCGCGATGTCGACGAGATCCTCGTTGCGGCGATCGCCCGGTCCTGCCACGACGACGATGCGCCGTCCGGCCACGTCGAGCCGCTGGGCCAGGTCGGCCATCACCGAGACCGCGTGCGCATTGTGGCCGTAGTCGAACAGCACCTTGAACGGATGCTCGTTGAACACGTTCATGCGGCCGGGCGCCTGGAAGAAGGTGCTGTCGAAAGTGCGCAGGCCCTGGCGGATCGCATCGAGCTTGATGCCGAGCGAGAACGCCATCGCCGCCGCGAACATCGCGTTCTGCACGTTGTGCAGTGCGCGGCCTTCGAGCGTGGCCGGAATCAGATGCGTCCACAGCAGCGGAATGTGACCGCCCTTGTCGTACAGCGTGATCATCTGGCCGTTGACGCCGGCTTCGAGCGCGCAGGCGCGGCCGCCGGCACGGATGTGTTCGCGCACCAGGCCGTGCTGCGGATTCATCGTGACGTAGCAGATCACTTTGGCATCGGTGTACGCGCCCATCTTCAGCACGTTGGCGTCGTCGGCGTTCAGCACCGCGCATTGCTCGGCCACTTCGACGACGATGCGCTTGACCTCGGCCAGTTGCTCGAGCGTGTCGATGCCCTTCATGCCGAGATGGTCGGACTGCACGTTCAGCACCGCACCGACATCGACCTTGGGCACGCCCATGCCGGCACGCAGCAAGCCACCGCGCGCGGTTTCCAGCACCGCGAAATCGATCTGCGGATCGGCCAGCACCATGCGTGCCGAGACCGGACCGGTCATGTCGCCCTCGACCGTGCGCTGGCCGTCGATGTAGACGCCGTCGGTGGTGGTGAGGCCCGGCGTGTAGCCGGCCATCTTGACGACGTGCGCCAGCATGCGCGCGGTCGTGGTCTTGCCATTGGTGCCGGTCAGGGCCGCGATCGGCACCCGCGACGGCGTCCCGGTCGGGAACAGCATGTCGATCACCGGACCGGCGACATCGCGCGAGCGCCCTTCGCTCGGCGCCACGTGCATGCGGAAACCGGGCGCGGCGTTCACTTCGCAGATGCCACCACCGATCGACTTGTAGCTTTCGGCGATGTTGGTGCTGAGGAAATCGACGCCGCCGACATCGAGACCGATCGCCTTGATCGCGCGCACCGCCATGTCCCGGTTATCGGGATGGATCACGTCGGTGACGTCGGTGGCTGTGCCACCGGTGGACAGGTTCGCGGTCGAGCGCAGGTAGATCACCTGGGCCACGTCCGGCACCGAATCGGCGTTCACGCCGGCGCGCGTCATCATCATTTCGGCCTGGGCATCGAGTTCGATGCGCGTCAGCACTTTCTCGTGGCCGATGCCGCGGCGCGGATCCTGGTTCACGATCTCGACCAGTTCGCGAATCGTGTGGCGGCCATCGCCGACCACGTGCCCCGGGGTACGCCGCGTCGCCGCGACCAGTTCGCCGTTCACGACCAGCAGGCGGTGATCATCGCCTTCGAGGTAGGTCTCGACGATCACCGAGCGCGAGATCTCCTTGGCCTTGTTGAAACCGGCGATCACTTCGTCGTCGTTCATCAGGCGGATCGAGATGCCGCGCCCGTGGTTGCCGTTGTAGGGCTTGGTCACCACCGGGAAGCCGATGCGTTTCGCCGCACGCACGGCGCCGGACTCGCTCTGCACCAGTTCCTGACGCGGTACCGGCAGGCCGAGCGAGCCGAGGATCTTGTTGGTTTCCTCCTTGTCGCTGGCGAGTTCGACCGCGATGTGCGGCGTCTTGCCGGTCACGGTCGCCTGAATGCGCTGCTGGTATTTGCCGTGCCCGAGTTGCACCAGCGACTGGTCGTTCAGGCGCAGCCACGGGATGCCGCGGTCTTCCGCGGCCTTGACCAGGGACGCCGTCGACGGACCCAGCGCACGCCGCTGCGCATAACGGATGAAGCTGTCGCGCGCATCCGGCCAATGCCAGTCGTCGGGCACGCTGTCGGCTGGGCGCAGCTCTGCCGGCAACAGCGAACTGAGGAGGCGCAGCGCCAGTTCTCCGGCCTCGACCCCTTCTTCGCGCTGGGCATATTCGTAGACCACCGAGTAGACGCCGGGACGATCGTCGATGCTGCGGGTCTTGCCGAAGGTCATGTCTTCGCCGGCGATGTTCTGCAACTCGATCGCGACGTGTTCGAGCACATGGCCGAGCCAGGTGCCCTCGCCTTCGTTCATGCGCCGGATGAAGCCGCCGGGTTCGCGATAGGAACAACCGTGTTCGGCAAGCCCCGGCAAGGCCGCGACCAGCGCCTCGACGAAGGCCGGCCCGAGACGCGCGGTCGGCCAGGCTTCCAGCACGCCAAGATCCAGTTCCAGCCGAATGACCGGGAAATGGGCATACAGCGACGGACCAACGAAGACCTGACGATCGAGGATACGCATGCGGCATTCCACCCCTGGCCGAGAGAGATCAACGATAGCCGATTGCGCACCCGATCAGGCTTTGACGAAGGCGATCCGGCCGGCGGACGCGCGCCGTGTATGCAGATTGAAGGTCGCGCCACGCACCAGCACGTGCAGGCGCAGGCCGAGCAGGCAGACCGGCTCGCCCTCGTCGACCTGGTCCATCGACGAGAACTCGAGTTCCGATGCGTCGACGATGGTGACGCCGCCGCTGCCTTCGACTTCCACCGTGTTGTCCGGCGCGATGAAGGCCGCGGTGTCCTCGTCGAGGCCGATGCCGATCGCGAAGGGGTTGTAGGCCAGCGCCGTGGTCAGGCGACCGAGACGGTCGCGCTGGCGGAAATGCTGGTCGATGATGAAGCGATTGGTCAGGCCGAGGCCCGGTGCCAGGCGCACGCTGCCGGCGATCGGTGTCGCGCCTTCTTCGCCGAACGCGATCATGTGTTCGCTGAGAAACGCCGCGCCGGCGCTGGTGCCGGCGATGTGGGTGCCATGGGCATTGCTCTGGCGCAGCGCGCGCGCCACCGAGGTGCCGCCGAGCAGGGTCGCCAGACGCAACTGGTTGCCGCCGGTGATGAACACGCCGCTGGCGCGTTCGATGCGGACGATGCGACCACGTTCCTCGGCGTCACGGCGGGTGTCGAAATCGACGGCGTCGACGCGGCCCACGCCGAGGCTGCGGAAGATCGCCTCGTAGCGCGCGCCGGTATCGGCCAGCTTGCTTGCGGTCGGGATGACCACGATGTCCGCGTCACGACCACCACACAGATCGACGAAGCGCGACAGGATGGCGCGATCGTTTTCCTTCTCCTCGGCACCGCCGATCGGAATGATCCAGCCGCGGCTGCCGCCCTGGGGGACCTGGCTCGGCATCAGCGCGCGTCCTCGAAGGTGCCGCGGACCACGGCCGTCGCGTCACGCACGTGCCAACGTCCGCCGATCATCACGTCATTCACCCGGTGCTCCTCGTCCAGAACCACGACATCCGCATCAGAACCGACCGCTACCTCGCCCTTGCCGCGCAAACGCAGCAAGCGCGCCGGATTGAGCGTGAAGGCCGGCAGTACCCGCGCCAGATCCTGCCCGCGCAGCAGCAGGTTGCGCAAGGTCTCGGCCAGAG
This sequence comes from Lysobacterales bacterium, assembly GCA_016721845.1. NCBI lineage: Bacteria > Pseudomonadati > Pseudomonadota > Gammaproteobacteria > Lysobacterales > Lysobacterales bacterium. Next base: position 182,320 of record JADKHK010000005.1, on the reverse strand, counting down.
AACTCGGTGAACCAATGTCCATGTGCACGACGCGACCGTCACCGTCGAAGTGCGGCAGGCAGCCACCGCCATCGGAACTGACAGTCACCCGTTCGGCCGGCGCGCCGCTGTCGAGATAGCGCAGCAGCGCCTCGTCGGCGGGCCAGGCGTCTTCGTTCTCGTCGACCGGAAACGCGGTGATGTCGATGGTGCAGCCCTGCTTCGCCAGCGCGACCGCTTCGTCGAACAGTGCCTTGCGGCGATTGACATGGGTCGGATGGAACACCCGCGCCGGCAGTTCGCTGCCGGCCAGCGCCTCGCGCACCAGCGACAAGCCGCGCGCGCCGTCGCCGAGGTGCAGATGCAGCACGCCGGCCTTGCCGGTGAGCAGACCACCGACATGGGCATCGGCCGCGACGCGCAGCAATTCGTCCAGTGTCGGCTGGCTGGAACGGTGGTCGCAGATTGCGAGTTCACCGACCCCGATCAGGCCATCGATGAAGGCAAGATCGTCGCGCACGCTGCCGGTCAGGGTCGCCAGCGGCAAGTGATAGCCGCCGGTATAGGCCCAGGCGTTCAGGCCTTCGTTGCGCAATCCGTGCACCGTCGCGACCAGTTCGCGCGTGCTGCGCGTGGTGTCGTCGGTGCCGAGCACGCCGACCACCGAGGTGACGCCGGCCAGCGTGTAACGCGACAGCGACAGCGGCGGCACGCGGGTATGCGCACCGGCCTCACCGCCACCGCCGGTCAGATGCGCATGACCATCGACGAAACCCGGCAGCAGGCGACGCCCGCGCAGATCGACCACCTCGGTCGCGATCGCGGTCGCAGCAGCGGCTTCGGCCGCATCGCCCATCCACAACAGTCGGCCGCCACCAACCAGCAGATCGCGCCGGCCCAGGGCAGCGGGCGCAAAGACAGTGGCGTTTCGAATCAAGGTCAACATGGGCACGCGCAGGACGAGGACAGGGCGAGATGATACCGGGTCATCCCGGAGTCACCGACACGTAGCGCGCCAGCAGCAGTCGCGTCTGCGTCTCGGGGTCGTGATGGCGTGCCAGATAGGCCCGTCCGCCGGCGATCAAGCGCTCACGCAGGCCGGGGTCAGTCTGCAGTCGCTGGATGGCGGCGACGAATGCCGCCGGCGTGTCGGCGATCAGCAATTCGCGTCCCGATACGACGGCGAGACCCGCTGCAGCGGTCGGGCTCGCGACGACCGCCAGACCGCGCGCCCAGGCCTCGAGGATGCGCATGCGAATGCCCGACCCGACCTGCAGCGGAATGACGGCGATCGCCCCTTCGGGAAAGGCGTCGATCGCGTCGGCCGGTGCGCGATGCCAGACCACGCCCGGTCCATCGACCGGCGCGCCGCCGTAGATGTGGAGGCAGCCAGAAACGCCTGCAGCCCGCAGTGCGGGCAGAACGCGCTGCAGAAACCACTGTTGCGCGGCGCGGTTCGGCCACCACCCGGCACTGCCGGACAGCACGAGGGCCGGTTCGCCCGCGACCGCAGGCGCGGCCGGCAGCCGCAACGGAAACGCCGGGGCGATGGTCGACACTGCATCGGCAGCCGGCCCGGCGATCGCCTTCAGCGCCAAGGCATCGGGCGCCGTCAAGGCCAGCACCGCCGCCGCGGCCTGCATCGCCCTGCGCTCGCCGCGTTGCAGCCGCCAGGATTCGAACCAAAGCGGCCAAGCCCGCCAGCGCGCGCGCGCGACCTGTCGCCACAACGACGACTCAACATTCTGCATGCGCAGCAACACCGGCACGCCCGCCGCCCGAGCGGGTGCCGCGTGCGCCCAGGCCTGCAACTGCTCGACATGCACCACGTCCGGCCGCCAATTCGTCAGCGCCGCCTGTACAGCGTGCAGCAGCACGCCATGACGATGTCGCACCAGGCTCAGCGCGCGCCCTTGCAGCAGCGACAGGATGATCGCGACGAGCCAGCTGCGTGGTCGCACATCGAACAGTCGCGGCAAGCAGACCTCGCGCAGGGCCGCGTCCACCTGCGCCTGTCGATGCGGCGGCGACGAATCGGCGGGCGCGATCAACATCAACTCGTGCCCGGCCGCGCGCAGGCCCTGCAACATCGTCCACAGCACCAGCCGACCGCCATCGTCGGGCGGCCATGGCGACTTGGTCGCGACGACGAGGATTTTCACGCGTGGGCCGGATCACGATGACGGGGGCCGACGAGTCTAATCGACGGCATCGCCGGCGACGGTCAGAATCCGGTTCCCGATGCGCATCCTGTTCGTCACCAACCGATTCCCCGGCCAAGCGATGCGCGGCGACCAGCTGCGTGCGTTCGAGCAGATCCGTCACCTGTCGCAACGGCACGCGATCACCCTGCTCAGCTTCGAGGCGGCCCATCCGCGGCATTCGGCCGGCACCGATCTGGCGGCGTGGTGCGAACGCGTCGTGACCCTGCCGCGGCGACGGCTGTTGCTGGGGCCGCGCCTCGCCGGCGCCATGTTTGACCCGCGCCCGATCCAGGCCGCGATCTACGACACCGCGGCGCAACGGCGCTGTGTCGACGCCCTGCTGGCCGACACGCCGTTTGATCTCGTACACGTGCAACTGGCCCGACTCGGCGGCCTGGTGCAACACGTTCGCGGCGTGCCCTGCGTGCTCGACCTGATCGACGCCTTGTCGCTGAACATGGCGCGGCGGGGTGCGCTCGATCGCGGCTTGAGCGGCTTCGTCGCGCGGCGCGAGGCCGCGCGCCTCGTCGACTACGAGCGGGTGTTGTGCGCACAGGCGGCCGGCGTGGCGGTCTGCTCGCCGGTCGACCGCGCCGCAATCGGCGACTATCCCAACCTGGTCCGCATCGACAACGGCGTCGATCTCGACCGCTTCCGCTTTGTCGCGACCGCGGACCCGCGACCGGAGATCGTCTTCGTCGGCAATCTCGGCTACTTCCCGAACGTCGACGCGATCAGTTGGTTCGCCGCCAACGTGCTGCCGCTGCTGAGCGCCCACGTGCCGGCGCTGCGCCTCGTGCTGGTCGGCGCTCGACCTGCCGCATCGTTGCAACGACTTGCGCGGCGCTCGCCGTGCATCGACCTGGTCGGTCCGGTCGCCGACGTGCACCCCTACCTGAGCCGCGCTGCGATCGCGGTCGTGCCGTTGCGCGCTGGGTCCGGACAGCAGCTCAAGGTGCTGGAAGCGATGGCGACGGGCACGCCGGTGGTCGCCACGTCGATCGCCGCGGCCGGCCTCGACGCAGTGCCGGGCGAACATCTGCGCGTCGCCGACGATGCTGCGAGCATGGCTGCCGCGATCCTCGATGTGATGCACGACCGCGCTGCTGCGCTGCGCATGGCGGGCGCGGCACGACGCCTGGTCGAACAACGGCATTCCTGGCGCGATTCGGCCTTGGCGCTGGAACGGCTTTGGCTGCAGGCCGTCGGCCGCGCCTGATCAATCCAGCGGCGGCGGCACGTCGAGGGTGCCCCGATGCAGCGCTGCTTCCAGCAGCCGCACGCGCGCAAGCAAATCGTCGCGCATCGCCGCTGGCAAGGTGGCGAGCGCGAGCTCGCTGGCCCAGGCGCTGCGCAGGTAGGCGCGGTCGGCCCCAGCCATGTCGCCTTGCATGGCTCGGGCACGTCCGAGATTCACGGTGAACTCGGGGCGTTCGCCTTCGTCGATCGCAGCATCGAGGAGGGTGACGGCGACGTCCGTGCGACCGAGCAGCATGGCCGCAATCGCTCCCGGCAATGGCGGGCGCGGATCGCCCGGCAGCGCGCGCGCAGCAGCAGCAGCGAGGGTCGCGGCATCGGCGGCGGCGGCCACGGCAGGGGCACCCTGCAGATCGCCACGCAGGACCGGATCGATCCGTGCCGTCGCCTGCGCGAGTTGGCGCTCGGCCTGTTCGCGCCGGATTTCCGGTGCGACCAGAGCGAGGACGACGAGCATCGCGATCACTCGCGGCAGCCGATTCATGGCGCGCTCCGCAACGCCGCCACGCGCCGCCACGCGCGGCCCGCGGCGAGCAACAGGATCAGCGCGGTCAACGGAATCTGCAGCGGAAACCAGGCCAGCGCAGCCACCGCACCCGCGACCAGGATCGCGAGCAGACCTAGCGCCTCGACATCGCGACGACCCTCACGCGCGGCCGCTTCGACACACGCGAGCAAGCCGTGCAGCAAGGTGCCGATGGCCAGCAGGGCCGCGATCAGCGCCGGCACGCCACACTCCGCCGCGAGTTGCAGATAGTCCTGATGCGCGTTGGCATAAGCGGTGGCGGTCGGCGGCGGCCGCAATCGGACCTGGAGGGTCCGTTCGGCGACGAACCGGTAGCGCTGCGATTGCAGTGCGTAACTGCCGGGACCATGACCGGTCCACGGCCGCGCCTCGATCATCTGCCACGCCGCTGCCCAGGCCCCGATCCGGTAGGTCGTGGCCTGTTCCAACGCCGCGACCCGCTGCGGGTCGGTCAGCGCCGTGCGCACCGGTTCGCGCAGCAGCGGCACGGCAAGCACCGCCAGCACCATCACCGCCGGCAGCAATCGGCGCAGGCCACTCAGCCAATACCGCGCAAGCACCAACACGAGTGTCGCGACCATCCACGCGATCAGGCTGGTGCGCTGCTGGTTGACGAGGATCGTCGCGAGGCAGAGCACGACCAGGAGCGCCGCCGTCCATCGTTCGCGTGCATGGCCGGCACCGATCCACGCCGCGGTCGCTGCGGCGCCCAGCAGCGCGCACGCAAGCGCCACATAGGCTTCATTGCCCAACAAGGCACCGGTCGGAAAGCGGCCGCCACTCTCGGCGAGCGTGAACTGCGGCCCCCACCCTGCGGCCTGCGCCAGCGACAGCAAGGCATTCAACACAACGACCAGTGCCGCCGCGACGCCGATCCGGCGTCGATCCGCTTCCGCCAACAGCGTCGAGGCGCCGAGCCACAACCCGCTCGACAGCAACAGCATCCAGCGACCCTGGTCGATGCCGATCCGCGTCTGCGGCGACAGCCCGATCGACACGCCGACCCCGATCCCGAGCGCGGCGGTCAGGATCAACAGCAGCCGCGCCGGACCGGACAGGTCCTGCCATCGCGGCCGTGGCGACCACCACAGCGCGATCCACAGGGCCGAGCCCAGCGCGAGCGCGACCAGCAAACGCTTCGGCGCATCGAAGGCTGCCGCATCCCAGGGCGCCACTGCGCAGCCCGCAGCCAGCAGCGCGAACATCAGCACTGCTGCCAACGTCCGTCCCGCGCCGACCGCCATTGCCATCTCCCTTGAGGTCCTTTCCGATGGCCGACTACTCAAAGGTGTCCCTGAAGATCGTCACCATCGGCAGCTCACCGGTCAGCGCGCGGTTGTAGAGCGTCAGTCTCGCGATCGCACCGGAGCTCTGCTCGAACCCGGCACTTTGCGTATCGTCGGCCAGCAAACGAAAGGTATTCGCGTTATCCAGAACGGCAACGGCGAAGCTGGTGTCATTGAGTCTGAACATCTCCGCGCCATCGACATAAGCGCGTGCGGTGCCATTGCTCTCCCGAACCAGCGCGATCTGGTAGTAGAGCGTGGTGATGGGCGCCGTCTGCGAACCGGCGTAGGGATACAGCCGCAAGGTACTGCCCTGCACGTACAGACCGGGGTCCTGGACACCGCCGCTGAAGTCGATCAACTTGCGGAACCCGATGAAGTTGTCCAATCGCACGGTCAACACGATCGTGTACTCGTCGTTGCGGGTGAGCAGCCCGGTCGCGTTCAGCAGCAACCCGGCACCCGCCGGAAACAGCAGCACCTGATCGGATTGGCCCTGCACGGTTTCGGTCGCAAAGCTCTGGCCGGCGGCCAGCGCGCTCAGCGCCGGTGCGCCGATGACCGAGCTGTTCAAGTTGCCATCGAAACGATAATCGGCCACCGGGCCGGACTGTGCACTCACCTGCGCAGACCATCCGGCCAACAAGATCATCATCAGCAATTGCTTCATGGTCAGTCCCTGCAACCTGGGTGTGCGAGTCTACGGTCCATTCTAGGCACTAATATCATCGGCTGGCCCAATGCCGAAGCCGGGCGGGGCCTTGCTGCAAGACCGGGATGGCCGGGACAACGGCAGCGTCACCGAAGCGGTTCAAGAACTACGTCAACCCACTCCTCGACATGACATCAGAACATTCATTGCGTCTGGCGCAACGCATGCTGACCCGGTCTCCCGCGAGCTGCAGCTGGGAGGACATGCTCAATCATGAAGATGACCTGATCTGGCACACGCAGGTCCGGCAGCCGCATGAGGGGGAGCTCCGCTGCTGCGTCGACTCCATCGGCCTGACACTGGCCTTCCTGGCCCTGCCGCCGGCCGAATGGCAGCAGCTCGAGCGCGAGTTCGGCAAGGCGGCGGTGGCGTTTCGCTTCATGGTGCTGCCCGCCGACCTCGAGGCCTTCCTCGAGTCATCGACCGCGGCTCGCGCGGTCCGGCGGTACGCCGATGGACCCGTGCTGCCCCCGGCGGCACCGGCCGATCCGTTCGAGCCGGTGTGGCGGTCCATCGAGACCGCGGTGACCGAAGCGGCCGCGTCGGTGGATGACAAGGTCCGGGTGCGTCCGCTGTTGAACAAAGACAAGTCGCTTCGATTGCTGGTGATCACCCGCACCCTCGCCACGCGCGACCGCCTGCATCAGTTGCCGGCGTTCCGCACCGCATTGGAGCGCCTGCGCGAGCGGCTGCTGGCGGACAAGATCAAGTTGCGCAGCGTGTCGATCGAGGCCCAGGAAGTCATCGACCGGATCGACCACTTGATCACGGCGGAAGAAATCCTCGACAAAGGGGAGGCGCCAAGCTTGCGCTTCGATCCGGGACCGTGGGACTTGTTTCGTCCGCTGTGGCCTTTCTGAACCTAAAAATAAAGGTTGTATCACCATGGGCCAATTTTACGACCCTTCGTTGCTTGTAAAGGTGCAGCGGTTCGACCCCCACTTCCGACGGCCTAAAATTAAAAGTTGTAAAGTCTCTCTCGGCGACGAGACTGTACCGACCACGGCCATAGGTGCTTATCAAGATCGGCTCTTCACTTCTGCGGGGCGTGGGCGACCGACACCAGAGGTCAATCCCCAGACAGCACAGCAGTGTCATCGTCTCCCCGTACAGTCGCCTTTCTAGCTTCGACCATCGCACTTAATTCAGCTTGCCGTTCGCTAAGCCATGGCGGCACTTCCAAATTGGCTTCGGACATTCCTTGGCTGATGAGCTGCTGCCTTGTACTCAAAATATTTCCCAACATTCTGAACGGCACTGGCGTCGCGACGGCAGCTAACCACGCGGCCTTGAACAATTCCGGTAGGCGATCAATCCATTCGCGAAGGCTGGGCTGCCAACTGGCCATGGTCTGGCGAGTCGTTAGGACCCCCAAATAGTCGATCGCGTTCACTTGCAGCGCGTGACGCTTCGTCGAGCTCCCAGGGTCGCCGAATGCCGCCACGAATTTGTCGCTGAAATGGTCGTATAGAATTGATCGCTTGCTCTGCAACAGCCAAGTCGCGCATGGATCCCCTCCACCGAGAACACTCGAAACGAATCCTTCGTGTCGAAGCTTTGGCAGCAACATCGGGATTAGCCGCTCATACAAGGCGCTCCGCACCTCAGATCGATACTCATGCTGGGCGCGCGAAAAAAAGCCCAGACTCTCCACATCAACCAAGTCCAGCATCTCGAGCAGGGCATCGGGTTGAGATGTGGTGTCGATAAGTGCCTGAGCGAGTTTGCGCTCGGCGACACGCAATGGTCGGTCGATGGCATCGTCGACCCAGTCCACGCGAGCCTCAACCGACTTGACCGCCGCGGCGGCACTCTCAGTCGAGCGCACGGCGTCTCTTAGCACCTCAATCCCCGTGGTATCTGCGATATGTAGCAATCCGCTCAAAGCCGTTGTGGCGCAGCGGCGATTACGTTGTTGAGATTCGGTCGTCTGACCGTCTGCCATCGCTGAGATCGATTCAGCATAGAGGCGATGCAGACCGCTGACGAGCGCTTCTGCCGCGAGCTGCTCGGTCACTAGCCCCGCGGCGGCCATGCCCGCAACGCACTCCCTCAGAAGCTGATCACTCCACTGCCCCTCGCATCGTGAAACGAGCGACCTCAGCTCGCGCCCAGTGATCATCGGGTCGCGTTCAACTAGATCGGCTGTTGCCTCGATAGTGACCTCGGTAACGTATCGCCAGTGCTTCACGAGCCCGGCAGCGCTTTGTCCGAGACGCTTGCGCTCGGAAACATCAGCGACTTCATCATCAACCAGCGCCGTCAGGGTCTCTGAAAGCTTTTCGAGTCCCGCTGCATTGTTGAGTTGATCGGTGTCGACGCCGAATATCTGGGAGTAGGTTATTGCGATGTCCTCAACGTCAGGCCTACTCGAAAACGCACTGACAACTCGACGCGCGAGAACAGGTGCTTCAACGCGCAGGGCAACGAACAAGGCCAAGCCTGTCCAATCAATCGCATCGTCGTCGTGGCGCTTTGCTGCCTCAGTCACAACCCCAATTTGCCGCGCAACTGTTTTTAGCCGCCTCGGATTGCGCGGCATCGCATGAACAACCTGGTCAAGAACCGCTTGTGAGACGCATGCACAGCTGGCGGCGAAGACCTTCCGTGCGAATTGCAGCTTCATGGCTGGCGTGGGCTCGGGCACCAACACGACAACGTCGAGTACCTTGTCCAGGAACCCACCCGCTCGCGTGCCGAACACCTTTGAGTATTCCGTTAAGGCATCCGAAACCACCCCGTGATCAAGCGCCAGAATGAATACAAAACCCTTCCAGTCGAGTAGTTCGCGCAATGCGAGCAGGGCTTTTGGCAATACAACGGGATCGGTGCGATCAACGTCATCTATCATCACGATGACCCGTTTCCCTTGCAGCCCGTCCGTCAACCTCTTGAGATCTTTCTCACCGATCTTTGTCCAGCCATTCTGATCTGACAGCTGGCGCAGATCGGGCACATTGAGTGCAAGCCAGTCTGAGAGCATTGAAACGCCGCAGTAAGTAGCAATCCATTTGACAGGAACGGCTACAACTCCACCCAATAGGCGAAGGAGTGGGAGTCTGCGACCGACATAATGCTTGGCTAGAACCCAACGAGGGACGGGGACTTTCGACCGTTTTAATTCGGGAATGAGAGCATCGGCAAAGCGGCCAAACAGTTCAACGTCGTTGGAGACAGCCCACGTCGAGAACCGGACAACGATTGCAGCGTCGCTCAACTGATTTGCTGCAAGGTTGAGGACTGTCGTCTTTCCACTGCCCCAAGGACCGACGAGACCGATACGACCCGACGACTCGCTCGGAATTGCGCGTATTGCGCGCAACAGAGTCCGAGCAGTTGCGCGACCGTCGAGCAGATCATCGGTCTCGTACCGCACCGGATCATCACTATTGATCGACCCGACCAATTCGACTTCTGTCGTCATCCTCAATGGGCCTCAGTTCGGGTAGGCGAAAAGCACAAGGTGAACAAGCGCGTCTAAGCTTGGGCATCCCACTTCGGGAAATGCGCCTTCAGTCGGTCGATGGTGTGCCGCCACTTCGGGGTGGTCGGCTGGCAGACGCTGTTCTGATTGCCGAAAAGGCCAACTTCGTTGACCGCCTTCTTCTTCGGCACGGTGTCGAGCCATTCCACACGCACGAAATACTCGGCGGTCTCTGGATCATGGGCATGCTTCTTGTAGAGGTCCGCGTGTTGAAGTACGTCCAGACACGGGCGTTCGCCTTCCGGAGTTTTCACCTTGAAGTCGTTGACGCTTTGAACGGGCTCCGTGACTCTGCCAACGCCGACGTAGCCCGTCTTGGGAATCTTCACCCACACGCGATCACCTGGCGAGAGAAGCTTCAGCGTCTGGCTATACCAGGCACCGCCGCCAGCACTGATGAAACCGTAGTTCTGAGCGTCCTCCCAAGAGCGCGAGTTCGTATCTCCAAAGGACACATAGAACTCGCCATTCCACGGCTCCTTCTCTCCTTTGACTTTCGCAGTTGCAGCGACATTGGCCTGCGTTTCACCGGGGTCGATGAGCCACGCTCGACTCAGCAGCTGTTCGCTGCCGTGCTGGAAGACTTGAAAGAACAGAACGTTGATGGCGATGTCGCGGGCATTCAGATAGCTGATGATGCGCTCTGTCTGAGCGTCGAGTTCTGCCGCGACGACAACGATCTGATGGGATTCGTTGAGCGTCTCTTCATCAAGATCCGCCCCAAAGCGCAGCTTGAAGGCCGCATCCAAACTGCCGCCGTTGGAAAAGCGCTGGTAAATCTGGGCGATCTTTTCGGCGGTCAATTGCTCCACCCAGAACGCGTAATCCAGCGCCTGCGCCACGACTTCGCGAGGAGTCCGGTTGCGCTTGAGTTCAATGAGAACCAACGATGCGTCGGGCGCGATCGCCAAGAGGTCGATCTTTCCGCCAAGCCCTGTCAGTTCCTGCTTGCCGATCAGCATCCACTCGCTCGAGAGAATCTGCGGCGAGGCCACGATCATGTCCTCCAGCAGTTGCTCGGTGCTGAGGGTTGCGTCGCTCAAGGGCGCAGGCCGTGCACCGACTTTCCAGATGGCGTGTTTGATGGACATGTTTCATCTCGCGGCATTGAGAATGTCGAACAGTGTTTTCAAGCGGCAGGGGCGAAAGCTTCCTTCAGGACCGCTTGGAGGAGTTGGGCGGCGTGGGTGCGGGCGTGCTCGATTTCCGCTTCCAGCGCACTGCAGGTGGTCATCAGCGCCTCCACCCTCGCTACGATCGCAGCTTGCTCGGCGATGGGCGGCAGAGGAGTGGGGAGTGGATAAACTCGCTTGCCTGAGATGACTGGCTGGCTTCCGTCAAACGACAAATGATTTAGGTCGAGAAAACGAAGAAGCAGGACAAGAAACTCCTTCGTCAGACAGGCTTCCGAAAATGAGGTGATGAAGGCGTTGTCCGTCACCCATGCTCTTGCGGGTGTCATGTGGACCGCGCCGCAGTTGGCACCGACGCGACCAACCACCACTGTCTCCACCTCGACGTTTGCCTTGTTATGAAAGCCGTTCACGCCGTTGCCACCAAAGACGGGAACATCTCCGCCCGCCATTTGAGCAGACGTCAATCCGTCGCCCGACGAAAAATTTAGGATGTTGCCGAGCCTGCACCACTCCCATCCATGAGGAATCTCGAAGGGGATTTCGGCGAGGGTGATTTTGGGCAGGGGTTTTTCGGGGCGAATTTTCTTGGCGGCGACGAGGCGGGCTTTTTCGGCTTGGATTCGCTGGAGGATCTGGCTGGCGGGTTCCACGTCCGGGTGAGCGGCACGCCAGTTGGCGGTTAGCTTGCCCGCGATCGCCTCTTGCAAGATGGCCTGCTTGAGCTTGGCCAGCAGGGCTTCTTGGCGGGTGATCTCGTGCTGCACCGTGCCGATGGCTGTACGGCCCCTATGAATGCGCTCAATGAGTAGGGTTTGTTCCTCGCGGGGAGGCAGGGCGACTTCGTATTGGAGGAAGAAGTCCTCATCGACGCGCTTGCGGTTGGTGTTTCCACGACTGGCCTTGATGCAGGCTTCGAGGAAGACGGGCGACTGGAGAAAGACGTTGAAGAACTCGATCTCCACCTTTTCTTCGTTGATGTCGAAAGCGAGGAAGTCGTTCGTGACAATCGCACCTTCCAGTTCGTCCGGGATGATGCCGAATGCGCCGTTGCGGGCATCAATGCGGCTGAGGATGAACTGGCCTGCCGAGACGACGAACTGGTTCTTGGTGAGAATGGTGGAGCCGTCCTGCGTGCCGCGCAGACAGACACCCTTGTAGTTTGTGCGGATCGTCACCTGTTTGTAATTCGTGCCGTCTTCGACCACGACGGCGATCTTGCTCCGCGTGAGGATATCGCCGATGCGTTTCATCCTTGGACGAATTCCTTTTCCACCGCGACCAGGGCTTTGGCTACGCGGTCAAGAGAATTTCGCAGAGCTGTGAGGCACTCGGGAACGCTGAGTTCGTGCTCGGTGACGGCAGAGTTCGGATTCTTCACATCGAGATCGAACCCGCGCTTCAAGTCGCCGACTTTCACCTTCCACGCGACTTCATTTTCTTCGCGTTTGGTCCACCACTCGATCAAGGGCGCGAATTCGCTGAACTGAATGCCTTTGGTCTTGGAGTAGCTCTTCTGGCCCTCGGGCAGGCGGTGCTCGTAGAACCAGATTTCCTTGGTCGGCGTGCCTTTTTCGAAGAAGAGCAAATTCGTCGAGACTGTCGCTGGGTGGAACGTCGACTGCGGCAGGCGGACGATGGTGTGCAGGTTGCAGTCGGTGAGGAGCTTTTCGCGAATGCGCTCCTTGTAGCCGTCGCCGGTGATGCAACCGTCCGGCAGGACAATGGCGCAGCGGCCACCTGGCTTCAGAAGCTGGATGAAGAGAACGATGAAGAGGTCGGCCGATTCCCTGCATCGAAAGGTAGCGGGAAAGTTCGTCTCAACGCCGTCGGCGATGCTGGCGCCGAAGGGCGGATTGGCGAGGATGACCTCTACCTGCTGCTTGGGGCCGATGGTGTTGTATTCGGTCTTGAGGCTGTCGATGTAATGCCAGTCCGGCACGTCGATTCCGTGGAGGATGAGATTGGTGAGGCCAAGGACGTAGGAGACGGGTTTCAGTTCCCAGCCAGTGATCGATTTTTGCAGGATCGCTTCGTCGTCGAGGGTGCGGACTTCCTTTTCCCGGATGTAATCAATGGCGGCACTGAGGAAGCCGCCGGTACCAGCGGCGGGGTCGAGCACATGGTCGCCGAGGCGCGGATTCGTCATCTGCGTCATCAGCTGGGTGATGGCGCGAGGCGTGTAGTACTCACCCTTGTTTCCGGCATCTCGCAGCTCAAGCAGGATCGACTCATAGACGGTGCCGAAGATGTGGCGGTCGTCGGAGTTGTTGAAGTCGAAGCCATTGAGCTGGTTGATGACCTTCCGCATCTCGTAGCCGGACTTCATGTAGTTGTTCGAACCGTCAAAGACCTCGCGCACGAGCATGGCGCGCTGGGCGGCATGCGGCGCTTTGAGCTGGCGGAGACGGGCGAAGAGGCCGTCGGTGGGATGGTCGATGAAGAGGATGAGCTCTTCGCCGGTGATGCCCTCGGGATCGGCGGCCCAGTTCCGCCACTGGAACTTCTCCGGGATGACGGACTGGTAGCGGTCGCGGATGAGTTCGAGTTCCTGGTCCTTGTCGTCGAGTATCTTCAGGAAAAGCATCCAGCCGAGCTGTTCCAGTCGCTGTGCATCGCCGGAAACGCCGCGGTCTTGCCGCATGATGTTTCGGACGTTCTTGATGATGGATGAGATATTGGGCATCGAGGTCAGGCTGCTTTGTAAAGTTCGTCGGTCAAGGCCTGGATGGCTGCGTCATAGGCAGGCTTTCCACCGAAGGCGCGAATGATCTCCACAGGCGAGCCGAGTCTGCTGAGCGGATCGAGGCGGATGATCTCGGGATTCTCCAAGTCGAGCACGCCTTGGTCCGAATACTTGTCCAGCAGTGCAGCAATGACCTTGCGGGCGAGGTCGCCATACTTGGTGAAGTAGTCGCGTTTCTTCACCTGCTCGGCGCGCTCTCTCCGCGTAAGGGGCTTTTGCTCAAAGGCGACGTGGCAAATCAGATCAAAGGGATCGAAAGCCGAACCGATTTCCTCATTCAGAGCGGCGAAGATGACGCCGTGCTGTTCGAGTTCCTCGACAATCGCGCGCTTCTTGTCGGACTTCTTCCATGAGGTGAGGAAGGCATCCAGCGAGCTGTAGGCGGTACGGACGTTCTTGCGGGTGTAGTCGCGCAAGCTCTCGGTGATGATCTTGCCGTCATCGCCCATGTATTGGATCCGCTCTTTGACGACGGTCACTTCGACACCGTTGACGGTGACCTTACTGCGGCGTTCCGGCGGAAGAGGCTCGCCGTCGATGGTGACATCCGGCTTCTCAGGCTCGGGGAAGGCGATTTCATCGCCGGTCAGATCGTCGGTTACCGGGAGATCGTCGGTCTCGTTGTCGGTGTCAGAAATATCGTCGTCCTCTCTGGCTTCCTTGACCCGGACGGGGTCGCCATCGAAGTCCTTGTCCGCAAAGAGCGCAGTGACGTTGCGGAAGTCCATGATGGTGAAGTAGTGCTTGCCAAAGTCCTCATTGATGCGGGTGCCGCGCCCGATGATCTGCTTGAACTCGGTCATCGAGCCGATGTTCGAATCGAGCACAATGAGCTTGCAGGTCTGCGCATCAACGCCAGTGGTCATGAGCTTGGACGTGGTGGCGATGACGGGATAGAGCTCAGAGGGACTGATGAAGGCGTCGAGGTGGTCTTTCCCCTCCTTGTTGTCTCCGGTGATCTGCATCACGTATTTGCTATTGGCGGAAACAAGGTCGGCATTGGCGTTCGCCAGTTCCCGGCGCATCCCCTCGGCATGCTCGATGTCAACGCAGAAGACGATCGTCTTTGAAAAGCGACCGCTGCCTTTGAGGAACTCGGTGATTTTCCGCGCCACAATCTGGCGGCGTTCCTCGACGATGATGTGCTTGTCGAAGTCCGTGCGACCGTAGATGCGGTCCTCGACCAGTTGGCCGTCCTTGTCCTTGAAGCTCGCCGGCGGGCGCCAGCCTTCGGCGTCAATGTCGAGCGTGATCTTGATGACCTTGTAGGGCGCAAGAAAGCCGTCGTCGATCCCCTGCTTGAGCGAGTAGGTGTAGAGCGGGTCGCCGAAATATTCGGTGCTGGAGATCTCCTTGGTTTCCTTCGGCGTTGCGGTCATGCCGATGTGCGTCGCGCCTTTGAAGTACTCAAGAATCTCGCGCCACTTGCTGTCCTCGCGAGCACTGCCGCGATGACACTCGTCCACGACGATGAGGTCGAAGAACTCCGGGCTGAACTGCCTGTAAGCGTCAATGTCGTTGTTGTCGGAAAGGCCCTGATAGAGCGCAAGGTAGATGTTGTAGGCGGTGTCGATCTGCTTGTGCTTGATGACCGTCATCGCCTCCTTGAAGTGGCGGAAATCGCCGCGGACGGTCTGATCGATAAGCGCGGTGCGATCGGCGAGAAACAGGATTCGCTTCTTCAGCCCACTCTTCCAAAGGCGGTAGATGATCTGGAAAGCGGTATAGGTCTTGCCTGTACCGGTTGCCATGACGAGCAGGTGGCGGTTGTTACCTTCCTTTCGTGCGACGGCCTCGACGGTACGGTTGATGGCGATCTGCTGGTAGTAGCGCGGCGAGCGACTTGAACCATCAGAGAAATAGTCCTGAGCGATGATTGGGTCGAGGTCTTCTGACAAACCCTTGTATGCCTTGTATTTTCGCCAGAGATCCTCTGGTGATGGGAAGGCATCGAGAGGAAGCTCCTTCTCGATGGCACCTGAACTCGCGGTCTTGTCGTGGAACAGAAAGCCGTCGCCATTGCTGCTGAAGACGAATGGGACATCAAGCGGCTTCGCGTAGCTGAGTGCCTGCTGGATACCCGCACCGACCGTGTGATTGTTGTCCTTGGCTTCGAGGACAGCGATAGGAATATTCGGCTTGAAATAGAGAATGTAGTCGGCGCGTTTTTGCGCGCCGCGCGCGTGCATCTTGCCACGGACGTAGATGCGTCCGTCGGTGAAGCCGACCTCCTCCCGAACCTGCGTGTCCACATCCCACCCTGCGGCCACCACGTGGGGCGTGATGAACTTGGTGCAGATGTCGCGTTCGCTTAGGGACTTCTTGTTCATGCTGCGTGCAAATCAGAATGGAGGCCGCGACGGAATGCGTTGGCACATCCGGGCATGAGGTCAGCCTCGATGGCGGGCAGTTGTTGGTTCTTGGTTTCGAAGTGCCGCTGGCCGAAGAAGTCCTTGGAACAGCTGACAATACCGACGACCTGAATGGAGCCGAGGATGTCCATGAATTTGCCAAGGCGGCGTTCGCCGAGGTCGGCGCACTGGCAGATATTGTTAACCGCGCCCGAGAATTGGGGGTTATCGCGTTCGAGCGCGAAGATCGGCGGTACGAGGAAGACGGGCGGTGTGGAAATCGCAAGACGCAGCATGGTTGCGGGCGCCGCAAACTGGGAGATGGCAGTGTACTGCCGGAATTGTTAGCCTGGCCGCTCAATCAGTGGCCTTGGTCAACTTAGAATTCGCCTGTGCAGACGAGCTAAGTCTGCCGTAGCCTTGAGCACTCGTTCGCAGGACCGGATAATGATTCCGTCTTCAGAGGCTGCCGCGAGACGCCGACGCATCCTCCTGAACTTGGGGTGGCCCACGTCCGCGCGCGTGGGTCAGCAGATTGGGTTCGAAGTCGAACCTGGAGAGGCCGCCGCCGCATTACGCGCCGCGGGACGTCTGCTGGGTGTGTGGTCGAAGTCGCAACGCACCTACTTGCACCCGGACTTTCAATTTGATGGTGAGGGCCGCCTGCGGCCTCAGGTTGCAATACTTCTGGCCACACTTCCGTCGGAAGGCGATGCGGGCGGCTGGAGACGCGCCTTTTGGCTGTACAGCGTTCGCGAGGCGCTGGACGGGCGCTGCCCAGCCGACGTCTTTCCCGATGATCCCTCCCGCGTTCTGGCGCTGGCATCACGCGAATTCGGCGAGGGCAACTTCGTGACGCCGTGAGCGATCAGCATTTCATGGCACCGAATTTCTACTTGGTGTCGGAAACCGATTTCAACGATTCATGCGACGCAGCCTCACACGATCGGTGATCATTAATGATTGGTTTGCTGCTGCACCCGTTCCGGGGTAAGCAAGTGAGGCAGTCAAAACGGTCCGAGAGTTAAGCGACCGTGGGCTGCAAGTACCTCTTCGATCGCAGCGCGCGTGAGAGGCAGCCGATACAAATCACTCACCATTCCCTTGAGTCTCGGAACCAACTGGTACAGTTTCGCGCGGGTCAGGACTCGGTTGTCGAACAGATCTTGGTGGCTGCTCACGGCGAGTCGAACAGCCTCGGCCAAAGCGGTGTCGCGCTCAACCCAGTTCACCCGAGCATTGTTGGTCAATGGCGCGTGAGGTAGGCCGGAAGCGACGTCCCGCATCCAATGACGGTCGTTCCGATAGAGCCATGCGAATTCGGCCGGCGCGAGTGCGCGGAGATCGGACGAGGACAACGCACTGTTCTCGGCAATCATGTGCATCCATTTTCGCCGCACATCCTCGCGAACCTTCCCGGCGCAAGCCTCCTTCCACCTCGATTGCAGCCCGCCCTCGGTCTTGACTAGGTACCGCAATGCGCTGGGTGAGATCCCAGAGCAGGCAATCACGTCCTCTCTCGAATTCCCTGCCTCCAAAGCGGCCATGGCACGTGCCCGAACTTCGGCCGTCACGATTTTTGGTCGACGACTGACCTCCATACCCGCCGCCGCGCCCCACGAAATTGCAGTCGCAACGTCTACGCCAACTGTTCGAGCCGCCGCTCGGTAGGACTTGCCGCCGATGACAAGTCGCAAGATCTCCGCCCGCTGGAGCTGCTTTTGGGACTCAACAAGATTCGTGGCCGGCGCATGTCCAGCGTCATCGTTCGCGCACCCCAAGTCGTGATGATCGTCGGATTGGTAAGCCGTAACGAAGCCCCCCCAAGACCCAAAGAAGGCAAGGATCAGGACTGAATATCGGATGGGATGGGCAATCGAACGCGGCGTCTGCACTAGGCGATTGAACTGCGAAGCAGCAGACGCCGTTGTTTGGGGTAGCGCGGTTAGTACGTCTATCGATCGAAGGCTTCGTGTCAGCTTCAATAGTTCCGCGCAAAATCCGTCATGCCTTATCCTGCCGCCGATAGTTGCCAACCCGATCGTCTGCAGCCGGCGGAGCACGACCGATGCTAAGCGGATGGGGTCGATCAGAAGTTCCCGGTCCGCGGAATGAATCTGCACGGAGCATGTCGCCAAGTTGGCAATCGACTGACGTGTGAAATCGTCGACTTCAAACTGACGTCTTTCGATATCGGATCGTTGGAAAAGGTCCGCATGCGGCAGCGACCACTCAAAACGACCCTCGCCGCTCGTTTTGACGAGCGACCCGAGAAGCATCTCCCCATGAGCCGGACAGATCAGTACTCCCGGCAACTGATGACTCACATGCCAATAGGGCGTGCCGTATTGATCGGCATCGCTGCGCATGCACCTTGCACACGCCCTTAATGGATGGTGTGCGCCCATGCGCGTCGCAAGCAGACCAAGCGCTGCCTTCAGCGCACCTGCACCACCCTGACGCACTCGGGACATCGTAGTCGCCACTCGATTTGCGTCACCGAACCTCAGGTAGTACGGCAGAATCGTGTGCGAGTAGACGATCGACTCAACCGTTCCAAGCAATCCACGAGTGCGCATCACCAATTCTTCGAGCCGGCACGGGAAGTCGTGAGCACTTCCCAAATGCGGATGCCCAAAAAGTTGCCGACAGGTCGACGCGTGCCGAAGATTTCCGGCGACCACGTGATGTCGGCTGCACCAACTGTAGAGCAGTTCATCGGGCAATAAAGAACCCAGCATGGGGGCTCCGCCCAGACCCCAAGGGCTCGCCGTTCCCGAAGATTGTGCGCTCATTTCGGATCACGACGGGAACGCGCACCGCGACGAAACAGCTGGCTCAAGTGGGACCGGCTGATCCCGAGATCGTCGGCGATCTCCGCCTTCGATTTCCCGTTTACGAGCAGATTCACGGCGAGCTGCAGCCTTGATGCGTTTTCCTTCCTCAAACCGCCCGGCGGCGCACCTGGGGCGATTACCCGCTGAACGCTCAGCCACGCGTCGAACACGCGTATCTTCGCCGGCCAAATCGAGGGAAACCACTCGAGCGGATCGATGCAGGATCGTAGCGCTTCAAGCTGTGCCGCAAATTCGATCCGCTCAAATTCGGTGGGCAGGACCGTTTGCGCACTTGGCGAAGCGCGCAGCGACTCGCGAATTCCATCCACGACATGGGGTGGCGCCATGATCAGATCGGGCCAGAGTACCGCTGCCGTCGTCCATTCCTCGTAGTAACCCACTGACATCGAGAACGGCCGCGAATGGGGCCAGTCGAGTTGTTCCGCGGCTCTGCGCGCGGATCGTGACGCTGCTGCACTGCTCTGCTGTTGAGATTGATGGCCCCCTGGCAAAAGCTTGGACTGCGAGTGTGCACCGCAGCGCCGGAGTCCAGGGACCGCCAATCTGAAGCAGATGCTGCACTCCCGGCGATGCAGGATGCCAACGTTGCCAAGAGCAACCAACGCCAATCCGAGTGCAAATTCGGGCGACTCAACGCCATGTCGGTGCCCTGAAATCTTCGCCAATCGAAATCCCTCCCGGAGTAACAGGTGTGGATTCGCAAATGCATTTCGGTCGATCGGAGAGTCGAGCCGAGAGGTCGATCCCGCTTCGTCAAGACGCTGAAGCCAGCTGACTCTGGTCAGCGGAAAATTCATCGCCTCCGTGCAAAGTTTCGGTGGGGTTGTGTGCCGCCCACCCTCGTAGCCTTGAGGGCCCTCTTGCTCGAATTTCGGGGCCCACAGTTGCAGTGGCGCAGGGAGAACTGACGCGTAGCGTTGTCGATCAAAAACTGGCCATCGATAGTACGCGCCTGTCCCATAAGCAGCAGCCAGATCAATGGCGTCATAGCCTGCCAGCGCGGGCCATTGGGAGTCGACCGTGGAGTGCTCCGGAAGCCAACCCAGCAATCGATTCGGCATGATCCTATGGCGAAGAGTTGACATTTTCTGTCTGCAGTTTTCGATGGTTGAAAGAAGATCGCCGATCTACGTTTTGCATCAAGTTGAATGCAAGGTGATGCAGTGGATCCACTTCTTGATGCAAATGAGGTCGCGCGTGTCTTGGCAGTATCACGTCGCACCTTTGAGGCCCTCTTGGCAAGGGGGGAAGGTCCAAACTTCCTGACAGTCGGGCGACAGCGTCGCTGGTCACGCAACGACGTTGAATCGTGGATGTTGGAGAGCCGACTCAGGCAGAGCCGCACGCGCTCCAAGCCGCTGGCGGAAGACAGGCAAGAAGCTCGGCCAACGACTCCGAAACGATTGGATTCACGCGCGAAGTCCGACCGTGGGAGGCGTCCGTGAGAAGGGGTCCCTCACTAGATCGGCTAAGGCTGATGCAAGAACGTCAGCATTCTCCGGCGTGGGGTTCGAGCTACGTTCCCGCGATTCACGCAACCCCGAAAGAGGCACCATCGGTAAGCCACGCGTCCATTCTGCATCCGGCGAAGCTCGGTGGGCGCGAAATGCACCTGCTTTCGAAGCCTGAGAGGAACCTCGCGCTTCTCGCTCTTCACTGCAGTTCTGTTTGGGACATCCACGAGCAGAGAATTCTGGCCATGGATGACAGCCCGCATCCCCTGCATGGCCACGCCAAGGCTGCAGGAATGCACCTCGATCACCTTGTCGGAACCATCACGATTGCAGATCGCATTGGCAGTTTAAGCCGGCATGGAAAGGTCAAGTACTTGGACGACGAGACTGAGAAGTGGTGTTGGGCAGCATACCCATATGTCGGGGATCTACTGCTCTTCGTCGACGATGCGCAGGGCCCCTTCTGCTTGAACTGGAACGTCAAGGACAAAGCGAACGCATTCCGAAAAAGACTTCCGCGGAATGGAAAGCCTGTCGGCCGGCAGGACGAACCTCAAGCGATACAGAGACACGAACTTGAGGCACAGCACTATCAGAGCGGGGGCATCAGAACGTTTCAGGTCGCCGGAGAGTGGCTGGACTTCCAGGTTCGCTGCAACCTGCGAGAACTTTTTCTTTGGCACTCCCGTGACGCGGGAGTGCCGAGAAAAGTCGAACTGGCCGCATTGGCGATCTATCGCGACGCTATTGGGGGATTGCAAACCACATCGGCCTTGGTGTCAAAGGTTATGCAGACGCAGAGCGTTTCGCGCGAACAAGCGATGATCCTTTTCAAGCAAGGCGTGTGGAATCGCACCATCCCATGGGATCTGTTCACACCGTTGTTGATGGACCAACCTCTCCGCGCGCAGACGCGAGACGTGTTTGACGTTTACGGCGACTGGTTCAGGCGATAGCCATGGGCGTCGGGCAGCAACTGATTGCACCGAAGGGATTTAGATCTCTAGAGAAGGATCAGCGCTATTACCTCGTACAGCACAGCGCCGATTCCGGCGTCGTCACTCTGGCTTCATTTTGGAAAGACGGACGCGCGTGGAGAGTCCGGCTGGATAGATTGCCGGGCGACGCATTTGAGGTTGCCGTGCTCGAATCAAAGCAGCTAGTTATCGCGAAACAGCAGCACCGAATGCCGCCATGGCTGCAAGACGTCGAAGCGGCAAACTTTGACGCGATCGACGAGCAGCGGAGTGAGAAATCGAAATCCTATCGAGGACAGATCGACGACCGGTACTCTCACATTGAGCCGTTGCTGGCCAGGCTGGAAGAGATTCTTGCGGAGCCCGACCCACTGCACGAAATCGCATCCTTTTCCCGAAAGTGCTCGCCACCCCAGCACCCTTACCGAATGCAACTTTGGCTGTTCACCTACGTCTGCCATGGCAGAAACATCTGGTCACTGAAGGCACCAACGCATCGCCGCGGGCATTGGGATCGGCGCGCAACTGAGCATGCCGGGAAGAAACTGGGACGGCCATCGATCACCAAGGGGCAAGACTTTGGCCACCCATCCGCACCGATGGCTGACCGGATCACCAAGTCCTATCTGAAGCGGTGCGACCTCAAAGTCTCAATGGTTCAGATCTACCGGCAAGCACTATCTCAAGACTTCGGGTGCAAGGTCGAGCAGCGAGGCCACGCGTTCGTAGTCACGCACCCTCGAGGCGACGCATTTCCGACCTACGGACAATTCCGCTATCGGGTGGTTAAGGAGTTCGGCGTCGACGCTGTACAGCGAACGCTTTATGGCAACGCTCGCGTGCGAAAAAAACTTCCCAACGAGGGTTCTTTCAGCGAGACCTGTGCGAATCTGCTTGAGGCACTGGAAGTCGATGCGTTCTACTCGACAGAGCGTCCCAAGGCAATGCTCAGCGATGAGCCCATGGATGCACTTGCGATCACACGATCAGTCGACGTTGCGACTGGTGAAATTTGCGGCATTGGGTTTGCTCTGGGTAAGGAGAACTCGGAGTCTTACAGCACCATGCTCTTCAGCATGGCGGTGCCGAAATCGCGGTTCTGCGCCTTGTTCGGACTGGACATTTCTGATGATGAATGGCCCGCGACAGGCATGTCTGGCAACTACATCAGCGATCGAGGGCCAGGTGCAAAGCGGGATCTACTGAAACGGCTTCGGGAAAATTTCCGATGCGTGAAATCGCTCCCAGCTGGTCAGGGCAGTCGAAGGCTTCCGTCGAGAGCAGTCACCCCAGAGAGGTCACGGTTGACGGCGCGCCCACGTATTTCCTGAGCGATCTGAATGTCATCGAGATGGTGCGTAGGGAAATCCTACGCGCCGTTAAGGACAACCATACAAGCGATGCGTCGTCGCGACTGACGCCGACCATGATAAGTGTGTTCGCCCAAGAGCAACTACCGCCTACACCTCATCACCTCTGGAAATATTTGGACGCACGCATGAGAACCAGTGCGGTCTCCATGGATTTCGACGCAGCTGTACGCGCCTACTTGCCACCGACGAAATTCAAACTAAGTCGTGACGGGATTTTCCTTAGACATCGCCAGTTCGACTCACCACGACTGCGGCAACTGGGGATCATGAAGAAAGTCGCATCAGGACAGAGCATTGAACTCGACGGCTACACCCTTCCAATGTGCGTTCGCCATGCGTGGGTTGAAGTGAACGGTGAGCTCGTCGAGATCGACGCAAAACTTAGAATTCGGGATGACCAGGGGCAGCTCTACGTCCCACTCGGTGAATTGGATCAGGAGTCCGATTCCCTTGCCGCGATGCGCTCGCAACATCGCCAGCACGCCACCGCCGCAGATGTCTATTACTCCGCAAAGTTCAAGGAAAGCACTGGCAAGGACTGGAATGCAGGTGAGCGTCGCCCAGGGTCACCTGGAAAGCGAGCGAGCGGCGCCAATTCGGACTTCGAACACAAAGTCGTGACTGGAAAAAATGGCCGCGAACGCGGGGCGGCATGAGCGACAATCCATGGATCGACAGATACTCCGTCAAGTTGCTTGACGTCGACATTGATCGCGTTGTCGCGGTTCGAGGATCGACGATAACGAAGCTCGGTCGGGACACGCCAGACGCCGATGCGAACTCCCTGCACAATGCAATTTCCGACATCTACGTTCCTACTGTTCAGGCGCGCCAAATTCTTCGACGCCTACATGATGCGGCCAAGTCCAGGGCGCAACAAGCCTATCCGAGCGAACGGCAGTATCTGAGTCGTGTGTATCAGGGTGGCTGGTGGCAGCCCGATCTGCCAGTGATTTGCATTACGGGCTTGGCAGGCGTTGGCAAGACGCAATTATTACTGGCTCTCAGCAGGTTGCTCGGCGCTTCGTCAGTCATTTCGGTAGCCGGACTTGATGGCGTACCGCTGACATCAATGTGGAGCTTTACATTACGCTCCGGCATCGGTTTGAGCGATCTGCTTGTTCCCTTCATTGAAGACGCCGACATCGAGAGCTCCACACCTATCGACCGACGATTCAAGGGCAAACCCCGAATGGGGAACCCGAAAATTCTTTATGCATCGAGGGCGCGTTCATATCGCGATGGTGTGTGCCTGATGTCTCTGGACGAATTTCAGTTCATCACCCAGAGCGCCAACGCCAATGCGCGAGCGACGCAATTGCTGCTCAACATCAGCAGCGTCGGGCCGCGGCTGATCTATTCCGCCAACTTCAGCATGATCCACCGGCTCAAGCGGCGAAATCACGAGGATCGGCAAAGACTGCTCGCAGAACCGATAGTGCTATTTCCAGATCAACCAGAAACCGAGGACTGGAACCTCTACCTCCGGGAAGTATTCACGGTGGCGCCGGACACATTTGGGCTTACAGCCGAATCATCCGGTGAGCAGATCTACCGGTACACCTTTGGGATTCGACGAAGTGTCGCGTCGCTGCTGGCACACGCCTATCGTGTGGCGCGGCAGGCGGGCCGAACCAAGCTCGGTACGGCCGATCTCGAGAAGGCTTATCGATCGTCCGATTTCTCAGCAACTCGCGAGGATGTTGAAACGCTGATCAGCCAGCAGGTGTCCGGGAAGAAAATCCGGGAGGATCTCTGGTGCCCCTTCGATGCGCCTCAGTCATCCAACGTCACAACCCTCGCTCCAGCCGTCGAGAATTTTGAAAAAGAGATTGAATCCAAGATGCTTCGGTCATCGCTCACGCCGTCGGAACGTGCGGCCGTCAAGCAAGTGGAGGGCGTCAGTGCAACCAAGCGCCCGGCAGGAAATGTCGTGCGAATTAGTCCGGGACGTGCCACCAAGGAAGACCTCTTGAAAGGAGCGAAATTCATATCCGAGAACCGGAAGAAGCCGTAATCGGCGCACTCAGCCAACGAGACTGGATCATGCAACGTGCGCCGCTGGCGTGATGCACGCGTCAACCGGTGGTTCACTCCTGGCCTGAGATCAGGCGTCTGATCATGAGTTCGCGATTCTCAAAAGATGCGACCGCCGACAACGATATTGACCTGCGAGCCGAGGCGGTGCCCAACCGCACATCAGAAGTCGACTCAAGAGGAATGATCTTGCGACTTTGGAGAGTCCCGCCCGATCAGAAAAATGGCGCTGTGCCATTCGTGTTGCGCTTGCCGAGATCCAATGTCTAGCAATCGCGCTACGCTGCGCTCACGTCAGCTGTCCAACATGATGGTGCTGGTCAATGATCACAATCAGCGTAGAAAGAGGTCTGGTTCGCCTGAATTCGTGGGACGAACTATATGAGACGCCCGGATTTGTCCAAGTACTTGATCCCAAGTCTGCTCAACTCAAGGAGATCATCGGCGTCTATTCATCCGCCGGCCGGAGTCTTACGCTGTCTTTCGGTATCGCGATGCAATCAACAGGCTGAGCAGCACGCCGGTGACCTGTCTGGTTTCAGATAGTGGGAATGGATCAGATCGAGCACGAGCGCCACGGCAATTGGGAACGCGAGCGGCAGCGTCAGGGACTTCTAGCAATCGACGCCCGCCAGCGCCAATCAAAGCCAGGCGCCGGCTATCGCCATGATCGCCTGGGATGCACTGTTACCAATGAGGCCAGACCGAACTTGGACAGCTAGTTTTCCCATGATGGGCTGCGCGAAGGTGAGGCATCAGAACATGGTCGCGAAGCGATGCGGCGACCAACCTCCCATTTGTTGACACCCGGCGAGTTCAAGTTCGAAGTGCAACGCGGTTGAAGGAATCGCTGAAGACTTCCAGCGGTGTTCGATAGCCTAGCGTCTTGCGTGGTCGATGGTTGAGCTTGTCCTCGATGTCATCGATCTGCTCCTGATTCACTCCCCGAAGCGCGATGCGCCGCGGCAGGTACTGCCGGACCAAGCCGTTGTGCTGCTCGTTGCTGCCGCGCTGCCAGGCGCAGTAGGCGTCTGCGAAATACGCCTTGGCGCCGAGCACGAATTCGATCCACTCGTGTTCGGCAAACTCGCTGCCGCGATCCATCGTGAACGACATCACCCGCGCCCCAATCGGCGCCAGTGCCGCGATCACCGCCCGCGAGACTGCACGGGCAGTGTTTCGCGGCACCTTCACTAGGCGGATCAGCCGCGACTTGCGCTCGACCATCGTCACCACGGCCGCGCGCCCGGCGGAACCGCGCATCGTGTCGAGCTCCCAGTGGCCGATGCGCACGCGGCGGTCGACGGCCGCGGGTCGCTCATGGATCGACCGTGCCAGCGCATATCGGCCAGGCTGCGTGCGCGATCGCCGATACCGCTTCGGATGCCGCCGATGCCGCCAGAGCGTGCCGCCGGCCGCCCGATCCGCCGCGATGTACTGGTAGATCCGTTCATGGCTGGCCGCATTGCGCCGCTCGAAGCGGGCCCGGCCGGCGATCTGCTCCGGGCTCCATTCCTCGCACAGCCGGGCCTCGATCTCCATCCAAGTCGCCGTCGCGATCCGCGGCCGCATGCTGGCGCGGCGACGCCGATCCTGCGCCAGCCGGTGCGCTCGATCCGGACGGTAGTCCTTCGTCAGGTTGCGCCGCAGTTCGCGCGACACCGTGCTGCGGTGACAGTTCACGTGCTCGGCAATGCGTTGCAGCGTCAGGCCTTCGCGCCGAAGGCTGAAAATTTGGTAGCGTTGCTCTCGGGTCAGGTGTCGATAGTTCATCCGTGCTCGTCCAACGGCCAGTCGAACGAACCGGATGCTACGGCACCTGGCCCACTCTTATGACCACGTCAGGCGTTGCACTTCAGTGTTGAATCCGCCCCCCTCAAAGTGACGGATTCGAACTCCACTTCACCGGCACGGACATCTCGCCGCTGACTGAGGATCGCTTATGGATGCTGAGAGGCGCACGCGACTACCCTTGGGAGGCCCCCTGCACCCATTCAAGTATCGGTGGATTTGTGCCCTGGAACCTTAAGCCATACTTTGAGCACTTCGCCCAAGTAGCCAAGGCGGACCAGCCTCCGAGTGGACAATTCGCGTTTGCGTCGACACGGCGCTTATTGCTTTACTCGTCAATATGCAAGGGCAGGACACTCGTCGTCGACTATAGGTACTTCGATCTGGATCGATTCCGCTATGCCAATCCAGCGGAGGTGGAGCGAGTGATACAACAGTATCTTAATGCCTTTCTCCAGTTAGAGGCTCAGCAATCAGGGCAGGGAGCTGGCGGAGAGGAGTGAAAGGCGCGACGCGCTGGACCAGCGCCCCGGAGTTGTCAATCTGCTGACCAGGGCGCGGGGCTATCGCGCGAAAGCGAGTGCGTATTCCGACCATCAGGGACACGCTGCCTGCGACGGCGTGAACACTTACCGGAATTCCGGCTATGCGCGTGAGCTTGAAATATGACCTGCGACACCTGACCTATCGCAACAAAGACGGGAGCTATGGAACCCAAGCGGAGCGACTAAAGACCCTGGCCAAGATGGCGCGGCGGAAGATCGCGCGCTGCCCGAGTACGTGCGCGAGGAGTTCGACGAATACCTGCGCTGCGGCGTGCTCGAACACGGCTTCCTGCGCGTGGTGTGCGAGCAGTGCCATGCCGAGCGGCTGCTGGCGTTTTCCTGCAAGAAACGCGGCTTCTGCCCGAGCTGCGGCGCGCGGCGCATGGCCGAGAGTGCGCGGCGCCTGGCGGAGGAGGTGTTCGGCCCGCGCCCGGTGCGGCAGTGGGTGCTGAGCTTTCCACACCCCTTGCGCTTCCTGTTCGCCAGCAAGCCTGAAGTGATCGGCCCGGTGCTGGGGATCGTGCATCGCGTGATCGCGGGCTGGCTGGCGGATCAAGCGGGCGTTGAGCGCGACAGCGCGCAGTGCGGCGCGGTGACGCTGATCCAGCGCTTCGGCAGCGCGCTTAACCTTAACGTGCACTTCCACATGCTGTGGCTTGACGGCGTGTACGAGGAGAAAGTGGAGCAACCGCAGCGCAAACCACGCCTGCATCGCGCTCGCGCCCCGACCTCCGCGCAGTTGACGCACCTGGCTGACAGGATCGCGAATCGCGTGTGCCGGCATCTGGCGCGCAAAGGCTGGCTCGAAGGCGAGGACGAATCGGCCTTCCTCTCGGAACGTGCTGGCAGCGACGACGCCATGGACGCATTGCGCATGAGTTCCATCACCTACCGCATCGCGACTGGCAAGCACGCCGGGCGCAAGGTGGCGACACTGCAAGTGCTGCCCGACGACGCCGGCGCGCTGGAACGCGCAGCCGGCAAGGTCGGCGGCTTCTCGCTGCACGCCGGCGTCGCCGCGCAGGCGCACGAGAGCCAGAAGCTCGAACGCCTGTGCCGCTACATCACGCGCCCGGCGATCAGCGACAAGCGCCTGTCGATCTCGCCGCAGGGCCGGGTTCGCTACCAACTCAAGACGCCGTGGAAGAACGGCACGACGCACATCGAGTTTGAGCCCATCGAGTTCATCGCCAAACTCGCGGCGCTGGTCCCGCCACCTCGCGCGCATCTCACCCGCTTCCACGGCGTATTCGCCCCGAATGCAAACCTGCGCGCGCAGCTGACGCCATCGGGGCGCGGCAAGCGGCCTGCCATCAATGCGGAATCGACCGAGGCGAGCACCGACCAATGCACTCCCGACGAACGCCGCCGCGCGATGAGCTGGGCACAACGCCTCAAGCGCGTGTTCGGTATCGACGTGACCACCTGCATCCACTGCGGCGGCGCAGTGCGGATCGTCGCCAGCATCGAAGAACCCGCCGCCATCCGCGCCATCCTCACCCACTTCGCAAAGCACGGCGCGAGGGAGGAAGCGCACTACCGGCCGGCGGCGCGCGCACCGCCCGCTGCGGCCGCGAGACGCGCCACCGGCCACGACGCCTGAGCGCAGTCGAAGGGTCGAAGATGAAACCAGCAAGAGAACTCGATGCGGCAACGATCCCGCAGGGCTGCGCTCGGCCCGCAGTCGGGATTCGGCGAAAAACGGCTACGGCGGGCGGGACTGTGTGGTCCTGCAAGGCCAAAACCCCACGCACGGAACCCCGATCCGCGCTCAAGCAGCACCCAAGCCGTGTCCTTGTGCGACCGCCGCCTAGCCGCCAGACTGGCCGAAAAGGGCGTTTGAACTTCCTATGCACGCAATCCTGACGAGCACGCAATCCTGACGAGTCTGAATCGGATCACCGAGGGGTTTTGGGTGGATACCCCGCGTCTGCAGGGGAAAACCAGATTTCCGGACTGGCATCGATCGGATTTGGCAGGCATGTCAGGGTTGCGTGCCAAACGGCGTTCCCTTGGGTAAATGAACCAGAGAACCGCCATGACCTTGAACAGCAGGACATTGATCGCTGCACTTGCCGCTACGGTGGTCACCGGTGCGCTTGCGCAAACCGTGCCACCGCCGACGGGCGGCACCTACATCATCCAGAAACAAGCCATTGCTGCAGGCGGCGCACGCGCCACCGGCGGCAGTTACGTGCTCACCGGGACCGTCGCACAAGCTGCCGCCGGGCCTGTGCCCACTGACGCCACGGGCGGGAGTTATCGCCTGGCCGGTGGATTCCACACCACTTCTGCGCCGCAACCGGACGCACTGTTCACCAACGGATTCGAGAACTGAGCCATGACCATCAGGAGCACTTCCATGTCTTACAAAACGCTTGTCTTTGCCCTGCTCGCGGGTGTGCCCGTCCAAGCCTTTGCACTGAGCAACACCTTCAGTTATCAAGGCAGTCTGCAGGATGCGGGTTTGCCGGCAAACGGCAGCTACGATCTTCAGTTTGCGCTGCAGACGCAAGCCGGTGTGCCGGTCGGCGCTGCGGTGTTGCGCGATGATGTCATCTTGAGTCAAGGAGTGTTCACGGTCGAACTCGACTTTGGCACTGCGATTACGAGTGGTGACTTCCAATTGCAGATTGGGGTGCGTCCTGGAGCTTCGGTGGGCGCGTTCACAGCATTGACCCCTGCGACCAAGATCAACCCCACCCCGCAAGCGCAAGTCTCGGGTCTGGCCGTGGAAGCGATCACCGTGAGCCCGGGCGCAATCGGTTCGATGCAGATCAATCCTGCTCAGGTGCAGGCGCGTGTGTCGGCCAGTTGTCCGAGTGGGCAGAGTATTCGAGTCGTGGATGCCAATGGCGGAGTGACGTGTGAGACGTCGATTGCAGGGCCTGCTGGTCCTGCTGGTCCACAAGGCCCGGCTGGTCCAGCCGGAGCTGTTGGTGCCACAGGTCCGCAAGGCCCGACCGGTCCAGCCGGAGCCATTGGCGCCACAGGTCCGCAAGGTCCGGCCGGTGCACCGGGTTCCGCTGATGCCTGGGGCAAGTCCGGCACTTCGGTCGTTGCGGGGCAATTCATGGGGTCGACAAATCCGCAGAATCTGGAGTTGCGCAGCAACAACGCCCGTGTCGCACTGTTCACGCCACCGACCGGCACATTTTCGGTCAGCAATATCGTTCTTGGTGACTCCGACAACTCGGTCAGTGCGGCGAGTGCGGGTTCCTTCATTGGTGGTGGTGGGCTGGCGTTCGGATCAGGCAATGACATCGACGGCTTGTTCAGCGTGATCGTTGGTGGCGTCGACAATCAGGTTGTTGCATCAACGGCGAGTATTCTCGGTGGGCAGTCAAATACAGCGCTGGGCGACGGTTCAGTCGTCGCCGGTGGAACGGGAAACGAAACATCGGGTGAAGATTCATTCGTGGGAGGCGGCAGCAACAACTGCGCAGGCGGCGACAAGAGCTGGGCGGGTGGCACCAGCGCGCGGGTGCGGTATGGTGCAGTGAACTGTAATGGCTCATCGCCTTCGGGCGACGCCAACGGTGACGAAGGGACGTTCATGTGGTCCGACAATTCGACGGTGGGTCCCTTCGACTCCACTGGCCCCAATCAGTTTGCGATTCGTGCCAGCGGCGGATTGCGCTGGAGCGGTACCGGCGTGAACAGCACGACCAGTCCGGCCTATACCCATCTGGTGGCACACGGTACCAACAGCTGCGATGGTGGCAGCGGTGTCGCCAACAGCCGCACCTTCTTGAACCATCCTTTATTGAACAACAACCCAAGTGCGGTAGTCTTGTTCAGCGCCTTTTACGGCAACCTCAGCAGCGGCGTGGCGCCACCTCGCAATCCGCTGGCGCTTTATTACAGTGACGCTGCGGCAGGTGGTTGCCCTGCGGGTCGCTGGGTGATTTATCAAACCTCGGTGACTTCCGAGACGATGAACAACGGCTCGCGCTACAACATCTGGTTTGTGTTGCCGTAGAAATCCCGCATAGCGGCTGCAGCGCCCACAAGGTGAACGGCTGAGCGAGGTCTCGCTGCAGGAGGCATCAGTCGCGATGCCATAAGCCCAATCTGTGGGAGCGGCTTCAGTTGTGATGCGAGGTTGTATGAGCCTTGCAAGCCATCTCCGATGTTCGGGGAGGGGGTAGGCAAACACTTCGACTTCAGTCGCGATGGGGTGCTCGCCGCAAGTCCAAATCGCGGCTGAAGCCGATCCCGATCAGGATTGGCCTGATGGCAATTCGCGGCTCTTCAAATGGTGCTTCCACATGCTGTGGCTTGACGGCGTGTACGAGGAGAAAGTGGAGCAACCGCAGCGCAAACCACGCCTGCATCGCGCTCGCGCCCCGACCTCCGCGCAGTTGACGCACCTGGCTGACAGGATCGCGAATCGCGTGTGCCGGCATCTGGCGCGCAAAGGCTGGCTCGAAGGCGAGGACGAATCGGCCTTCCTCTCGGAACGTGCTGGCAGCGACGACGCCATGGACGCATTGCGCATGAGTTCCATCACCTACCGCATCGCGACCGGCAAGCACGCCGGGCGCAAGGTGGCGACACTGCAAGTGCTGCCCGACGACGCCGGCGCGCTGGAAGGCGCAGCCGGCAAGGTCGGCGGCTTCTCGCTGCATGCCGGCGTGGCCGCGGAAGCACACGAGAGCCACAAGCTCGAAAAGCTGTGCCGCTACATCACGCGCCCGGCGATCAGCGACAAGCGCCTGTCGATCTCGCCGCAGGGCCGGGTTCGCTACCAACTCAAGACGCCGTGGAAGAACGGCACGACGCACATCGAGTTTGAGCCCATCGAGTTCATCGCCAAGCTGGCGGCACTGGTCCCGCCACCTCGCGCGCATCTCACCCGCTTCCACGGCGTATTCGCCCCGAACGCGAACTTGCGCGCGCAGCTGACGCCATCGGGGCGCGGCAAGCGGCCTGCCATCAATGCGGAATCGACCGAGGCGAGCACCGACCAATGCACTCCCGACGAACGCCGCCGCGCGATGAGCTGGGCACAACGCCTCAAGCGCGTGTTCGGTATCGACGTGACCACCTGCATCCACTGCGGCGGCGCAGTGCGGATCGTCGCCAGCATCGAAGAACCCGCCGCCATCCGCGCCATCCTCGACCACTTCGAGAGACACGGCGCGCTGGAGCAGGCGCACTACCGCCCCCGGCCGCGAGGGCCGCCGGCCGCGGCTGCGTAATCGGCAGCTGGCCTGATGCGGCGACCAACCGCAGGGCTGCGCTCGGCTCGCTGTCGGGAATCGGTGCGAAACGGCCGTGGATCGCGAGGCAGCGGGCCAGCGTCACGCCGAAATCCGCGTTGCGAACGTCCGGCCCGTGCCCGATCCGGTGCTTGCGCGACCGCCGCCTACTCGACAGACTGGCCGAAAAGAGCGTTTGAACTTCCTATACCCCCCCAAAAAAAGCTTCCAACTGAGTTCGCCGGACGTCGCTTCAGTTTCTCGCGCGAAGCTTGGAGTTTGCGATCAAGAGAACCCCAGCCCCCAGGATCACCAGACCGAATGGCCAAAGAACTGGTATTGGCGTGCTGAGAGGCCCGAGCAGGAATGGGATGTCGACCCGGCGATTCACCGCGGCCACGCCTGTACCACCTTGGAACCCGAACTCCTGCACGAAATAGTTCGGTGCTGCCGAATCGATCGTGATTCCGACGACACATGAGGACGTGCCATCAATGGGCAACGGCGAATCCGCAAAAAAGACATCGGCGAAGATTTGTACTTGCTGCGTTGCAGGTAGATACACGTCGGTGTAGCTGATTGTGCATGGCGCTGTCTCAGGCACTGCATGGAGCGTGATGGTTTTGCCTGATCCGACCTCGATAAAGTTCGTGCCTGCAACAGGCGTGTCGATCGCAATCAGCCCAGTATTGGTCATGGATAAACGCCACAACGAAGTGCCGCCGGGAGCGATGTTGCCTCCCGGAAGCATCTCGACGTCGGCTTCGAAGGCGACTTGCGCGCTCGCCCATCCGGGGAGAGCGGCGGCGCACGCAAGCAGCAAAGCACCGACAGCGTTTCGGCCAGTACTTGCCATTAGCAGCCACTCGTAGGAATAAGCCAATCCTCGTAGCTGTCCCAGAACAGCCGCAAGATCTGTCCCGGAGTGCGATAGCCCGACATGACGGGCGCCAGGCAATAGGCTGTTCTCGTATTGAATCGCAACGTTTCGCCCCCCCACGGCGCGACCTGAAGAATCGGAGCGGTTCCCCGGCTTGGACAGAAAATGACATCTGGTCTTCAACTACACGTCGCCACTACGCTAAGCGAATATCTCGGCATCGTTCATGACCTCAACGGCATGTACGGGGAGCGGACGTGGTTTCGAGGAAGTTCCAGTGCGACCCACCGGCTCCTGCCGTCGGTGCTTCGCGATGTGGTGCCGCTGCGGGACTACGCTGGCCGCAAGCTAAGAGGGGATGAGAAGCTCCTTGGCTCAGGCAATTCGGTCACAGGGCTGTGTCCGGAACGCATGTTCGATGAATTCAAGCGCCGCGCTCGACCTTTCGTCGCCCGTTTGCCGGCCGACGACTTCGAGTGGTTGTTCCTGATGCAGCACTACGGCGTTCCAACTCGATTGCTTGACTGGACGACCAACGCACTCGTGGCCCTGTACTTTGCGACCGAGTATCTTTCTCCGGAGACTGCCTCGGACGATGACGCTGCCGAAAAATTTCTCGCTGGTGACGAATTTCGCTCCGATGGATTCGCGATCTATGCCATCGATCCGAACGCTATCAATATGCTTTTCCACGACCAAGCTTACCCCGTCGACATTTGCGCTGACGGGTATTGGAGAAGCTACGCTCGACCGACCGAGCCGAGCAAGATCAACACCTATGCGCCGCTTTGTGTCCTCGCGCCGCACAACAGTGCAAGAATCCGAGCGCAATCGGGTACATTTACCCTTCATGGCTTCAACGTTTTTCCGCTCGATTACTACGAGATCGCGCGACCGTTCATTCACAAGATTTT
This sequence comes from Lysobacterales bacterium, assembly GCA_016721845.1. Taxonomy (NCBI): domain Bacteria; kingdom Pseudomonadati; phylum Pseudomonadota; class Gammaproteobacteria; order Lysobacterales; species Lysobacterales bacterium. Next base: position 148,609 of record JADKHK010000005.1, on the reverse strand, counting down.
CTTTCCCTACGCGGTCGTCGGGAGGCTTCTAGGTGAACTCGTCAGCGTCGGGCTGACGGCGTCGTTCATCTATCCAGATCTGGCAGGCGTTGCGCGTGAACCTGTCCCGATTTCACGGACACCCGCGATTGGGTAGCGGGGTTAATCATGACGCACGGCGCATCGCTTGTTGAGGGGTCTGGAAGCCGATGCGCGTGTGCATGCGCTGCGAGTTGTAGAAAGATTCGATGTAGTCGGCGATGGCGCGCTTGGCCTGGTCGCGCGTGCGCAGCCGGCGCCGGTACAGGCATTCGACTTTCAATGTCCTGAAGAAGCTTTCCATCGGCGCGTTGTCGTAGCAGTTGCCGCGACGACTCATCGAGCAGACGAGTCCGTGCTGCTTCAAGACGGCCTGGTAGGCCTGACTCGCGTACTGCACGCCGCGGTCGCTGTGGCAGATCGTTCCTTCCGGCTTGAAGCGCCATGCCGCCATCGAGAGCGCCCAGACGATGAGTTCGCTGTCGATGCGCGTGGACGTGGCCCAGCCGACAATGCGACGGCTGTACAGATCGAGCACGCAGGCCAGGAACAGCCAACCTTCGTCGGTTTTGATGTAGGTGATGTCGGACAGCCACACTTTGTGCGGGGCCGTCGCGACGAAGTGCTGCTGCAGCAGATTCTCGGCGACCGGCAGCGAATGGTTCGAGTTCGTCGTGACCCGAAACGCGCGTCGAGCCGCTGCCCGCAAACCGGCTTCACGCATCACTCGCCGCACGCGATGACGGCCGATCGAGCGTCCTGCATCGCGCAAGGATTGGCTCACGCGGATCGAACCATAGGTCTCGCGCGAGTTCGCAAAGATCGACTTCACCGCTTCGGCAAGTTCGATATTCCCTTGCTCGCGCGCACTGGGCGCGCGGTCGCGCCACGCGTAGAAGCCCGAGCGCGAGACGCACAGCAGTCGACACATCCGCTGCACCGCAAACTCCGGATCGTTGTCCTTGATCCAGGCGTACCTCACGACGATTCCTTCGCGAAGTACGCCGCCGCTCTTTTTTTAGGGGTCTTCAGGAACTCGTGTGGGTGATTTTGCCCGATTTCACAGCGGCGGCAGCATGCAAGTGAGTATTTTCAATCGCAGGTACTCCTCATCGCGCAGGCCGTAGGCGCGGCGCTGGATGACGCGGATTTTGTTGTTGAGTCCTTCGACGAAGCCGAGCGAGACCTTGTTCTCCGGGCGGCTGTAGGCGGCAATGCCGTCCCAGTGGCGTTCGATCATCGCGGCGAACTGTTCGTAGGGCGCGAGCCGTTGCCACTTGAGCGCGTCGCGCCAGCGCTCGAAGAAGCGCCGCGCGCCGGCTTCGGTCTTGTAGCTCCACAACTGGCCGAACGATTCCTTGAGCAGGTAGGCGGTGTTGAGCCGCTTGTTCGCGGCGAGCAAGGTCTTGAGCGCTCTGCGACCGTCGGTGCTGAGGTTCTCGCGGTTCGACAGCAGGGTGTATTTCTGGCCCTTGATGAAGCGCCGGTCGTTCCCCGACAGGCGCGCGTATTCGGCCTTGCGGACTTTGTCCAAGGCGTCGCCGAGGTGGCGCATGACGTGGAACTTGTCGAACACGATCGCGGCCTGCGGCGCGTGCTCGCGCGTGGCGTTGCGGAACGGTTTCCACATGTCCATCACCGCCAGTTTCACGCGGCGGGCCTTTTTCTGGCCGATATCCGCATAAAACGCCGCCATGCTGGCCTCGGAACGATCCGTGCCGCCGAACCAGATCGGTCGCTTGCGCTTGAGGTCGCTGACCACGATGCGGTAGCGGTGTCCCTTCTTCACCGAGATTTCGTCGATGCCCAGGTGCGTGGGGCCGGGCGTGCCGGCCTTCGCCAACTGCGCCTTCATGTACTGCTTCTCCAGCGTCTTCACGCTGTCCCAGTCCAGGTGCAGTTCCTTGGCCACCGCCGCGATCGATTCGTTGCGGCAGCGTCGCCCGACGTAGTACGCGAAGCGCTTGGTGTAGAACGCACTGTCCGACAGGAAGTCCAGGGCCTCGCGCTTCACGGCCTGGCAGTGCGGGCAGCGGACGCGACGGACCTCGAACTCCAGGAAGATGCGGTATGGCCCGCACGGCATATCCCGCACCCGCCGCGTGCGCCGGTCGTACCAGCCGGACTGCTCGCGCCCGCAGGCGCCGCAGCGTGTTTTTTTGAGCGCCGTACCAGCGTCACGACCCGCGCCTGCGGGTCGCCGAACACGCCCTTCACTTCCTCCAGCGGCCGGAAACCGGGGACACGGTACGCGTCGAGCAGACGCTTCTTGCAGGGTTTGGATCGCATCGCCGCATGATCGCAAAATCCGGCGCGCCGCGGACCACCGAAACAGCCTTGAAATCAGGCCTCAACGGAGGATTTTGGCGCCTGATTCACCCACACGAGTTCCCGAAGAGCCATTTTAGAATGTCCCGATCGAGCTTCAGGCTCGCGTTCTCGGCGCGCAGCCGCGCCAGTTCCTTCTGCATCGCCAATGGCGTCATCCCGGTCGCCGGATCAGGCAGCATCTTGTCCCGATCGCGAACCCAATTGCCGACGGTCTGGGACGGCACGTCCAGTCGCCGCGCCACCTCGGAATGCGACAACTGTTCCTCGATCACCAGCCGCACCACCTCGCGCCGGAAATCCTCGGGGTACGCCTTGCGCTTCTTGGTCTTCATGGACTTCTCCTGTCAGGGTCGATTCAATACGACCCAAAAGCAGGTGTCCACGGAAACGGGACTGGTTCAGCGAGAAATTAAAGTCGCCGAAATGCGGCGCTTTCGTTTCAAACGCGATGAATGGGATCGCACGTTCCACGAGGACAATTGAGACCTTTCGCACAGCGGATGACTCGATCCAGTTGCAGCCCGAGGGTCGAGAAACCGCCGGGTCAACGGTGCGTTGGGTGTCCGCTTCCGCAAGGAGTGGACGTTCGCCAATGGAGCTAATTTGCGGATGAAAGTTCGGCGCCCCCAACTGCTGACGCCACTCTCGCCAATCTAGCGCAAGCCACCCTAAGCAACGATTCCAACAATTTTGGGTCCAATTGACGGCTCGAGCAAGATTCTGTGACGCCTGCGCCATTTATGAAATCCCTAAGCGCCAGCAGCAACGACGAGTTCTCGATTTTCCCTAGGCTTGGCAGCCCCAGCTCCATCAGCTTTGCGCCGAGATACTTTCGGTCCACGCCCATTAGACGCGCCATTTGGGTGACGTTTCCGCTGCATTCCTCGTAGAGCAAGTAGGCCTTTCCTTGCCAGAACTCGGGACCTAACCGGCGATGCTTTGGCTTGGGTATTTCGGCCCTTTGGGATGCAGCGTCAAGGCATGCTCTGCTGTCGGCTTCGTTTACGCTGAGGGCTGCAATCGCGAGCGCGTAGGCATCGCCAGAACCCGCGGGGGATGACGGCATCAAGAGGTTGTCGATCGGGTAGTACTTCTTGGACGGCTGCTTGGAAATGAGCAAGGGAAAATGCGCTTGAAGCCATCCTTTCGGCGCTCGCTCAAGAATTGCGTCGCTCAGCAGAGGTCTATGGCCGGAGTCTGAAGTCCGAAGTCCGGCTAACCGAGCGCGGCTAGATAGCTCGGCGTGCAACGCCCGCGTCGGCAACGGCGCATCTCGATTGAGATACGAGCAAGTAAGCGAGATGAATCTGCCGACGAACGAGTCGCCCCCCTTTTTAACCACGGAATCCAGCTGAGCAAGCTTCAATTCGCCGCGGACCTCGCGAAATTCTGGTGGCTCAGAAAATGCGTCCCCGCAGTCGATGACTTGCAGGCCACAGCCATGGACCGGGCACAGATCCACTCCGAGCAATTGATGTTCGCGTCGGAACCAACTGAATCCTTGCTCCGCAAGGCTCTGCGCATTGCAGCGAGCACAGATACGACTTCCAGGCCTTGGGGCCAGCATGCCCAAGCGACGGGAAAACGCGGCACCCTCCGGAGACCCATGTAGCGCAGGAGCCTCTTCGCGAGATGCCACGCGCAGCGCCGGCATCATGCTGTGAAGGATCGCGTACGCAGTTGAGTCCATTCCGGAAAATGCCGCCAGCAAGTGCAGAATCGGCGCCGTGGGATCGCTGCTCTGTGCTCTCAAGAGATCAATGACCCGCTTACGCGACGAAATCCCGTTGACGATGCGAATTCTCGACAAGTGACCTTCGGCGATTTCGCCCGGCATTGGCCTGACGCGAATCATGTGTTCGCCAGCCACGAGCGGATCAACCGACCGTCACGGAGACACGCTTTGCTCGCTCGATACGCAAAGGCAGTCATGGGATTGGGGGGACAGCCGGGGCGACGAGGCAGGCATTACAACTTATATTAAATTTTTACAGCTTTTATTTTTAGGCTCTTCGGGAACTCGTGTGGGTGAATCAGGCGCCAAAATCCTCCGTTGAGGCCTGATTTCAAGGCTGTTTCGGTGGTCCGCGGCGCGCCGGATTTTGCGATCATGCGGCGATGCGATCCAAACCCTGCAAGAAGCGTCTGCTCGACGCGTACCGTGTCCCCGGTTTCCGGCCGCTGGAGGAAGTGAAGGGCGTGTTCGGCGACCCGCAGGCGCGGGTCGTGACGCTGGTACGGCGCTCAAAAAAACACGCTGCGGCGCCTGCGGGCGCGAGCAGTCCGGCTGGTACGACCGGCGCACGCGGCGGGTGCGGGATATGCCGTGCGGGCCATACCGCATCTTCCTGGAGTTCGAGGTCCGTCGCGTCCGCTGCCCGCACTGCCAGGCCGTGAAGCGCGAGGCCCTGGACTTCCTGTCGGACAGTGCGTTCTACACCAAGCGCTTCGCGTACTACGTCGGGCGACGCTGCCGCAACGAATCGATCGCGGCGGTGGCCAAGGAACTGCACCTGGACTGGGACAGCGTGAAGACGCTGGAAAGCAGTACATGAAGGCGCAGTTGGCGAAGGCCGGCACGCCCGGCCCCGCCTGGGCATCGACGAAATCTCGGTGAAGAAGGGACACCGCTACCGCATCGTGGTCAGCGACCTCAAGCGCAAGCGACCGATCTGGTTCGGCGGCACGGATCGTTCCGAGGCCAGCATGGCGGCGTTTTATGCGGATATCGGCCAGAAAAAGGCCCGCCGCGTGAAACTGGCGGTGATGGACATGTGGAAACCGTTCCGCAACGCCACGCGGCGCGCCGCAGGGCGATCGTGTTCGACAAGTTCCACGTCATGCGCCACCTCGGCGACGCCTTGGACAAAGTCCGCAAGGCCGAATACGCGCGCCTGTCGGGGAACGACCGGCGCTTCATCAAGGGCCAGAAATACACCCTGCTGTCGAACCGCGAGAACCTCAGCACCGACGGTCGCAGAGCGCTCAAGACCTTGCTCGCCGCGAACAAGCGGCTCAACACCGCCTACCTGCTCAAGGAATCGTTCGGCCAGTTGTGGAGCTACAAGACCGAAGCCGGCGCGCGGCGCTTCTTCGACGCTGGCGCGACGCTCAAGTGGCAACGGCTCGCGCCCTACGAACAGTTCGCCGCGATGATCGAACGCCACTGGGACGGCATTGCCGCCTACAGCCGCCCGGAGAACAAGGTCTCGCTCGGCTTCGTCGAAGGACTCAACAACAAAATCCGCGTCATCCAGCGCCGCGCCTACGGCCTGCGCGATGAGGAGTACCTGCGATTGAAAATACTCACTTGCATGCTGCCGCCGCTGTGAAATCGGGCAAAATCACCCACACGAGTTCCTGAAGACCCTATTTTTAGGATCATTTCGGAAAACACTGAGTGGTGCGCTATTCCACCGTGACACTTTTGGCCAAATTTCTCGGCTGATCGACGTCGGTGCCCTTGAGCACGGCGACGTGGTAGCTGAGCAGTTGCAGCGGCACGATGAACACGATCGGGGCGATCAGATCGCCGCAGGGTTCGAGTTCGAGCAGGATTTCCTGCGCATTGGTGATGCCGCGCGAGACGCTGCGGTCGGCGAACACGATCAGGCGGCCGCCGCGGGCGCGCACTTCCTCGATGTTCGACTTGAGCTTCTCCAGCAAGTGATCGTTCGGCGCGACCGCGATCACCGGCATCTCGTCGTCGACGAGGGCGAGCGGGCCGTGCTTCAGTTCGCCGGCCGGATAGGCCTCGGCGTGGATGTAGGAGATCTCCTTGAGCTTGAGCGCGCCTTCCATCGCGATCGGGAACTGCGTGCCACGCCCGAGGAACAGCGCGTGCTGCTTGTCGCCGAAGAACTCGGCGAGCTGGCGAATCTGTGGATCGAGCGCCAGCGCTGCAGCAACCGCGCTCGGCAGGTGTTCGAGCTGGGCCACGCCGTCGCCATAACGCTGCGCCGACAGGCCGTGATGACGCCCGAGTTCGAGCGCGAACAGCAGCAGCGCCGTGAGCTGGGTGACGAAGGCCTTGGTCGAGGCCACGCCGATCTCGGGACCGGCGCGGGTCATCAGCGACAATTCGGATTCGCGCACCAGCGATGACTCCGGCACATTGCAGATCGCCAGCGTGCCGAGATAACCCATGCCCTTGGCGAGCTTGAGTGCCGCCAGCGTGTCGGCCGTTTCGCCCGACTGCGACACCGAGACCAGCAGGGTGTCCGGCATCACCACGAAATCGCGGTAGCGGTATTCGCTGGCGATCTCGACCTGGGCCGGGATGCGCGCCAGCGACTCGATCCAGTATTTCGCGACCAGCGCCGCGTGGTAACTCGATCCGCAGGCGACGATCTGCACGGCCTGGGTGCGCGTCAGCAGATCCTGCGCGCTCGGCCCGAAGATCTGCGTCAGCACGTGGCCGCCGCTCAGGCGTCCTTCGAGCGTGTCGGCGATCGCGGCCGGCTGCTCGTGAATTTCCTTGAGCATGTAGTGACGGTATTCGCCGCGCTGCACCGCATCGGCGCTGAAATGTGCTTCCTTGACCGGGCGCACGATTTCGCGGCCTTCGGCGTCGAACACGCGCGTGCCATCGATGCGGATCTCGGCGATGTCACCTTCCGCCAGATAGACGAAGCGGCGCGTGACCGGCAGCAAGGCGTGGATGTCGGAGGCGAGATATTGCTCGCCGTCCCCGAGGCCCATGACCATCGGCGATCCTTTGCGCGCGCCCACAACGACGCCCGGCTCGCGCGTCGACACCACCGCGATCGCATACGCACCATGCAGGCGTGGCAAGACCTGCCTGACCGCATCGAGCAGGCTGGCACCGCGGCTGTGCACGGCGTGGATCAGATGCGCCATCACTTCGGTGTCGGTGTCGCTGGTGAAGGCGTAACCCTGGGTGCGCAGCTCCTCGCGCAGTTCGGCATGATTCTCGATGATGCCGTTGTGCACGACCGCGACCGTGTCGTTCGAGACCATCGGGTGCGCGTTGCGCTCGGCCGGCACGCCATGCGTGGCCCAGCGCGTGTGCGCGATGCCGGTGTGGCCGCCGATCGGCGTCGCCGCCTGCAGCGCCTCGAGCTCGCTGACCTTGCCCTTGGCGCGCCGACGCTCCAGGCCATTCGGCGTGAGCAAGGCGATGCCGGCGGAGTCGTAGCCGCGATATTCGAGTGCCTTCAAGCCATGGATCAGGGTCGGGACCACATCCCGTCGCGCCGCGACACCAACGATTCCACACATGCCGATGCACTCTCCGAATTCGAAGCGGCATTCTAGCGAGCGCAACGTCCGGCTTCGGGCAAGGACATGGCCGGGTGCTGGCAGTCCACCGCAGCGGCGGTGTCCGCAGCGCGGACGACCGGACAGCCGCGGACGCCTCGCTTCTCACCGCAATTGTCTTTCCCATCAATGAATTGGCGATGGCACGCGATTTGCAAAATCAGTCCGGACTGCCACGGACGACCGCCATGATTCGAGATACCTCCGCCACTGATCGCAGCATCGCCGCCGCACCGGGCGCCGCCCGGGCACGCTGGCTGCTGTGGGGCGGCGTGATCGTCGCGGTGATCGCCGTGGTGCTGCTGGCGCTGCGCTTCCTCGCCAGCGAACGCAGCGTCGACGCCAGCCGCCTGCGTTTCGCCGAAGTGAAGCGCGGCACCCTGGTGCGCGATGCGATCGCCGACGGCCGCATCGTCGCCGCCGACAGCCCGAGCCTGTACGCACCGGCCAATGGTGCCGTGACCTTGAAGACACGGGCCGGCGCATCGGTCGCGAAAGGCGAGGTGCTGGCGGTGATCGACTCGCCCGAACTCGCCGCCGAACTGGAACGCGAGCGCGCGGTCCTGGCCAGCCTCCAGGCCACCGGCGAGCGCGCCGGCATCGAATCGGAACGCCTGCGCCTGACCGCGTTGAAGGCCGCAGACGAAGCCGAAGTCGCACGCATCGCCGCCGAGCGTGATCTCGAACGTGCCGAACGCGGCCACCGCCTTGGCGCGATCGCGGAAGTCGACTACCTGCGCGCCAAGGACGCGGTCGCGGCCGCCCAGATCCGGTCGCGCCATGCCGCCGCCGATGCCGAACTGGAAGGCAAGTCGGTCGGCTTCGAACGCTCGACGCGCACCCAGGAATTGCGTCGCCAGCATTCGGTCGTGGCCGAACTGGAACGCCGCTACACCGAACTGACGGTGCGCGCGCCGGTCGACGGCATCGTCGGCACGGTCGCGGTCAGCGACCGCACCAAACTCGCGCGCGATGCCTTGCTGATGATCGTGCTCGACCTGTCGCGACTCGAAGTCGAGATCCGCGTGCCGGAGTCCTATGCCGACGACCTCGGCATCGGCATGGACGTCGAGCTCGACGTGCCGGGGGGCAAGGCCCGTGGCCGCCTCGCCTCGATCTCGCCGGAAGTGGTCGGCGCCGAAGTGCTGGCGCGCGTCGCGTTCGCCGATGCGCAGCCGCAGGGCCTGCGCCAGAACCAGCGGGTATCGGCACGCGTGTTGATCGAGAACAAGCCGGACGTGCTGCTGCTGCGGCGCGGTCCGTTCGTCGAGCAGGGCGGCGGTCGCACGGCCTGGCTGGTGCGTGGCGAGATCGCCGAACGCCAACCGGTACGCCTCGGCGACAGCAGCCTCGAGGCCGTCGAGGTGCTCGAAGGCCTCAAGCCCGGCGACCGCGTCGTCATTGCCGGCACCGAATTGTTCGAAGACGCGAAACGCGTCCGCATCAACGACTGACTCCACGCTCCTTCCTACTTCCAGAACGCCGCCAGGACATCCCCATGCTCACCATGAAGCAGCTCAGCAAGGTCTACCGCACCCATCTGATCGAGACCCATGCCTTGCGCAGTTTCGACATCGACGTGCGCGAAGGTGAATTCGTCGCGGTCACCGGCCCGTCGGGGTCCGGCAAGACCACCTTCCTGAACATCGCCGGCCTGCTCGAAGAATTCAGCGATGGCGAATTCCTGCTCGACGGCGTCTCGGTGCGCGGCCTGAACGACGATGCACGCTCGCGTCTGCGCAACCAGAAGATCGGTTTCATCTTCCAGGGCTTCAACCTGATTCCGGACCTGAACCTGTTCGACAACGTCGACGTGCCGCTGCGCTATCGCGGCTTCAACGGCGCCGAACGCAAGCGCCGCATCGAGGGTGCGCTGGAGCGGGTCGGCCTGGCCTCGCGCATGAAGCATTACCCGGCCGAACTCTCGGGCGGACAGCAACAGCGCGTCGCGATCGCGCGGGCGCTGGCCGGCGAACCGCGCCTGCTGCTCGCCGACGAGCCGACCGGCAATCTCGACACCGCGATGGCGCGCGGCGTGATGGAACTGCTGGAGGAGATCAATGCCCGCGGCACGACCATCGTGATGGTCACCCACGATCCCGAACTGGCACAGCGCGCGCAGCGCAACGTGCACATCATCGATGGCCAGGTCAGCGACCTCGATCGCGGCGTCACCCTGCTGCATGCGGGTGCGCCGGCGAAGTCGTACGCGAAGACGGCCTGAGGAGATTCCCATGTGGCGCTACTACTTCCGGCTCGGCCTGCGCAGCCTCAAGCGCAACCCCTTCCTCACCACGCTGATGGTGCTCATCCTCGGCTTCGGCGTCGGCGCCAGCATGACCGCCTATACCGTCATGCACGTGCTCGGCGGCGACCCGATGCCGCACAAGAGCAGCCAGCTGTTCGTGCCGCAACTGGATACGCAACCGGCCGACAACTACGAAGAGGGCGATGAACCCGACCGGCAGCTCGGCTATCTCGACGTCGATCGCTTCCTGCGCGCGGGCAAGGGGTCCAACCGGGCGGCGGTCTACGGCATCAGTCCGACGATCGACGCAAACCGCAAGGACTTGCCGCCGTTCGGCGAACCGGGCCTGGCCATGACGCGCGGCTTCTTCGAATTGTTCGAGACCCCGTTCCGCTTCGGTGGACCGTGGAGCGCCAGCGACGACGATGCCGGCGAGTTCGTCGTCGTGATCGGCAGCAAGCTGTCGGAAAAGCTCTTCGGCAACACCGACCCGACCGGACGCAGCGTGCGCATGGACGATCGCGACTACCGCATCGTCGGCGTGCTCGAACGCTGGAATCCGATTCCGAAGTTCTATCGCCTGCTCAGCGGCGCCGGTCCGACCGAGGCAGAGCAGGTCATGCTGCCGTTCCGCAACGCGGTCGCGCGCGAGTGGCGCAATGACGGCTGGACCAATTGCAGCGACAACTCGGATGAACCGGGCTATGCCGGATTCCTGAAGAGCGAATGCAACTGGATCCAGTACTGGGTGGAGCTGAAGGACGCGAATGCAGTGGCCGAGTACCGCGACTACCTCACCGCGCACGTCGCCGAGCAGCGCAAGCTCGGCCGCTTCAAGCGCCCGGACAACGTGCGCCTGCGCAATCTGCGCGACTGGCTGGCGTTCAACGAAGTCGTCGATGCCGACACCCGCCTGCAAACCTGGCTCGCGTTCGGCTTCCTGCTCGTCTGCATCGCCAATGTCGTCGGCCTGCTGCTGGCGAAGTTCACCGCCTGCAGTGGCGAGATCGGCGTGCGCCGGGCGCTCGGTGCGACCCGCGGCGACATCATCCGCCAGTACCTGACCGAGACCATCGTGATCGGCGCAGCCGGCGCCGTGCTCGGCTTGCTGCTCAGTTACGGCGGCCTGCGCATCGTCGATCGCTACAGCTTCGATGCCGCGGGCGTCGCCCGGCATGATCCGTGGATGGTGCTGGCGACCATCCTGATCGCGGTCGTGAGCGCCGTGCTCGCCGGACTGCTTCCGACCTGGCGCGCCGCGCGCCAGGTCCCCGCCCTGCAACTCAAGTCGCAATGAGGCCTGCCATGGACATCAAACCGATCCTGAAGACCCTGCTGCGCAACAAGATCGGCGTCGCGGTCATTGCGGCGCAGGTCGCGCTGACGCTTGCGATCGCCAGCAACGTGTTCTACGTCGTCGCCGACAAGGTCAACGCCGCACGCCAGCCCACCGGGGCGGACGAGGCGAACGTGTTTCAAATCCGCGCGACCAGCTATCGCGAGACCAAGGACCCGATCGCACAACAAAAGATCGACGAAGCGGTATTGCGCGCGATCCCCGGCGTCACCCAGGTCGCGATGGTGAACCAGGTGCCGCTTGGACAGTCGGGCAACAACAGCGGCTTCTTCCGCAAACGCGACCAGCAGCAATCGACCAGCAATGGCGCGACCTACGAATCGGCCAGCTCGATGGTCGACACGCTCGGCCTGAAACTGATCCAGGGCCGTGACTTCCTGCCCGGCGAATACCTCGAGTTCGCCACCTATCCGAGCAAGACCACCTCGTTGCCGGTGATCATCAGCGAGACGATGGCGCGCGTCATGTTCCCGGAACTGAGCGACTATCCCGGCCAGGTGTTCTACTGGGGCAAGGGCGATGACGCGGCGGAACTGCGCGTCGTCGGCGTCGTCGAGACGCTGGCCACGCCGTGGGGCCGCACCAGTTGGGGATCCAAGACCGGCGGCGAATCCCTGATCATGCCGGTGCGCATGCCGCAGGACTCGCCGCAGTACATCGTGCGCACCGCACCGGGCACTCAGGCCGAGGTGATCAAGGCCGCGGAGGCTGCGTTGGTCAAGCCCAGCGACGGACGCCTGCTGCAGCCCGCGAACACCTTGCTTGGCCTGCGCGAACGGCGCTATCGCAACGACTATTTTCTGTCCTCGATGATGGCGACGATGACCGGCCTGCTGGTGCTCGTCACCGCCAGCGGCATCCTCGGCATGGCCAGTTTCTGGGTCGGCCAGCGGCGCAAGCAGATCGGGGTGCGGCGTGCGCTCGGCGCGCGGCGCAGCGACATCCTGCGCTACTACCTGCTGGAGAACTTCATCGTCACCAGCATCGGCATCGGCATCGGCATCGTGCTTGCGCTGCTGCTGAACCAGATCGTCGCCGAGAGCCTGTCACTGTCGCGGCTGCCGCTCTCCGACCTCGCGATCGGCATGGTCCTGCTCTGGCTGGTGGGTCAGGCGGCCACGTTTGCACCGGCCCGGCGCGCCTCGCTGATCGCACCGGCCACGGCCACGCGCAGCGTGTAATCATCCGCGCATGCCGACCGTTCTCCTGATCGACGACAACGCGGGCGTCACCGATGCGCTCGCGTTGCTGCTGTCCCTGCACGACCTCGACACGCTGTGCGCCGCCTCGCCCGAGGCCGGCTTGGCGCTGCTCGCGCGCACGCCGGTCGATCTGGTGATCCAGGACATGAACTTCAGTGCCGACACCACCTCGGGGCGCGAGGGCGAGGCACTGTTTCGCGATATCCGCGCGCGCCATCCGGACTTGCCGGTGATCCTGCTGACGGCGTGGACGCACCTGGAAACCGCGGTCGATCTGGTCAAGGCGGGTGCGGCCGACTATCTCGCGAAACCCTGGGACGACCGCAAGCTGGTCGCGACCGTCAACAACCTGATCGAACTCGGCGAGGCGAATCGGGCGCTCGGGCGCGCGCGCGACAGCGAACGGGGCCTGCGCCGAGCGATGGCCGGATTCGACCTGCGCGGCTATGTCTTCGCCGACGCATCGACCGCGCGTGCCGTGCACCTGGCCTGCCAGGTCGCGCGGGCCGACGTGCCGGTGCTGATCACCGGGCCGAACGGCGCCGGCAAGGAAGGCATCGCGAGCATCATCCAGGCCAATTCCAGCGTGCGCGACGGCCCCTTCATCACCGTCAACTGCGGTGCGCTGCCGAGCGAACTGATCGAGGCCGAACTGTTCGGTGCCGAAGCCGGCGCCTACACCGGCGCGAACAAGGCGCGCGAAGGCAAGTTCGAAGCGGCCGATGGCGGCACCCTGTTCCTCGACGAAATCGGCAACCTGCCGCTGGCCGGTCAGATGAAGTTGCTGCGCGTGCTCGAGACCGGCAAGTTCGCGCGCCTGGGTGCAAACCGCGAGCGCGAAGTGAAGGTGCGCGTGCTCAGCGCGACCAATGCCGACCTGCCGGCGATGATCCGCCAGGGCCGGTTCCGCGAAGACCTCTACTACCGCCTGAACCTGATCGAGATCGTGCTGCCTGCACTCGCCGACCGGCGCGACGATATCGGGCCGCTGGCCGAGTCTTTCCTCGGCCGGGGCAAGCGCCTCTCGGACGATGCCCGCGCCGCCCTGCAGCGACATGACTGGCCGGGCAACGTGCGTGAACTCAAGAACACCATCAGCCGCGCCAGCCTGCTCGCCAGTGGCGACACCCTGCATGCGCGCGACCTCGGCCTGAATGCGACGCCGGCACAGATCGGCCATGGGTTGCAGATGACCGATCGCAGCGAACCCGACCGCGACGCGATCGAAGCGGCAATCGGTCGCGCGAACGGCGTGATCGCGCAGGCCGCCGCCGAACTCGGCCTGTCGCGACAAGCCTTGTACCGGCGCATGGAGCGCCTCGGCATCGACCGCGCATGAACGCACCGCGCCGGCCCCGCTTCGGACTGCGCCTGCGTTACGCATTGATCGCGCTGTTGTGCGCGGGCACCGTCGCGGCACTGACCCTGACCATCGATCACTGGCTCGATCCGCCATGGCTGGCAGCCGTGGTCGCGGTCGGACTGTCGTTGCTGCCGATGTGGCTGCTGATCGGTCGCGAGATCGATCCGATGCGCTCGCTGTTCCGCGCGCTCGCCGGCACCGTCACCAGCTATCGCGACGGCGACTTCGCGTTCGGCCTGCACTGGTCGCGCAACGACGAACTCGCCGACCTGGTGCGCGCCCACAATGCGCTCGGCGACACCCTGCGCGAGCAGCGGCTGACGCTTGTGCAGCGCGAACTGCTGCTCGACACCATGGTCCAGAACACGCCGGTGGCGATGCTGCTGTTCGACGCCGCCGGCCACGTCATCTACGGCAACCTCGCCGCGCGCAAACTGCTGCACGACGGTCGCCGCATCGAAGGACTGCATCGCGACGCCCTGCTGCTGCTTGCGGTTCCGGCCCTGAGCGATGCCCTGCGCCGCGGCGGCGACGGCCTGTTCACGGTCGAAGGCGAACAGCCGGACGACGAGCAGGTATTCCATCTGTCACGGCGAGCGTTCCGCCTGAACGGGCGCCCGCATGAACTGGTCCTGCTGCGCGGCCTGTCGCAGGAACTGCGGCGCCAGGAAGTGCAGACCTGGAAGAAGGTGATCCGCCTGATCAGCCATGAGTTGAACAACTCGCTGGCACCGATCGCGTCGATGGCCCACTCCGGTGCCGAACTCACCCGCCGCGGCCAGCACGAGAAATTGCCGGTGGTGTTCGCGGCGATCGAGGAGCGCGCGCGCCACCTCGATACCTTCATCCGTGGCTATGCGCAGTTCGCCAAGCTGCCGGCGCCGCGCATCGATGCCGTCGACTGGACAGCCTTCGTCGAGCGCCTGCACGCAGCCGCCGGCTTCGTGTCACTGGGCGAGCCCACGCACCGGCCGAAGTTCGATGCGATGCAGATGGAACAGGCGCTGTTGAATCTGATCAAGAACGCGCACGAGTCCGGATCGCCCGCGGATGCGGTCGAACTCGTCGCACGCGATCTGCCGAACGCGCTGCGCATCGAGGTGCTCGACCGCGGACCCGGCATGAACGCGGACGTGCTGGCGCAGGCGCTGCTGCCGTTCTACTCGACCAAGCGCGGCGGCACCGGCCTCGGCCTCGCCCTCACCCGCGAAATCGTCGAAGCCCACAACGGCCACATTGCGCTGGCCAACCGCGACGCCGGCGGTCTCACGGTGACGATCACCTTGCCGCAATGAGTTCGATGACGCCCGACGGCGGCGTCAACTGCGATCCGCCATGATCAGCAGCAGACCAGCGAGCACCATCAGGGTGCCGGCCCCGGCCCGCCATCCGGCGCGCTCGCCGAACACGGCCACGGCGCCGATGACGACCAGCACGAAGGTCAGCGCGGTGTAGGGATAGACCACGCGCAAGGGCAGTTTCGACAGGCAATACAGCCACATCAAGGTGCTGATCGCGTAGCCACCCAGTCCGAAGGCCACCTGCCAGTTCACGAATTCGATGAACTGCGTGCGCCCGGCCGCGCCGGCCTTCAGCAACATCTGCCCGGCTGCCGCGGTGATGCAGGCGAGCAGCAGCAACAGGTGCAGGAGTTTCATCGGACGGCACCGACGGTCGGTCGCACCACCACCTCGCGCACGATCGCGAGCGGGCGGCCCTTGGCCTGCATGAACATGCGGCCGATGTATTCGCCGAGGATGCCGAGGCAAAGCAGCTGTGCCGATGCGAACAACGCGATCACGCCGACGATACTGGCCCAGCCGCGCACCGTGTCGAAGTACAGCCAGGAGCCGATGGCGTAGACGCCGACACCGAGCGCGACCACGAAACCGATCACCGCCAGCCACAGTGCCGCGCGCAGCGGCACGGTCGAGAAGCCGGTGATGGCGTCGACGGCGAGGCGCAGCATCCGCTTCAGCGGATACTTGGTTTCGCCGGCATAGCGCTCCTGGCGCGCGTACGGCAAGGCCACCTGGTCGAACCCGAGCCACGCAAACAGCCCGCGCACGAATCGATGCGACTCGGGCAACTGCCGCAGCGCGTCCAGCACCGGACGCGTGACCAGGCGGAAGTCGCCGGTATCGGTCGGGATGTCGACATCGGTCAGGCGATCGAGCAGGCGATAGAACGCCGCCGCCGTGCCGCGCTTGAACGCGGTCTCGCCCAGGCGTTCGGTGCGCTGGCCGTAGACGATGTCGGCGCCGGCGTCGATCTTCGCCATCATCGCGCCGAGCAGTTCCGGCGGATCCTGCAGGTCGGCGTCGATCATCAGGATGCGTTCGCCGCGACACAGTTCGAGCCCGGCACTCAGTGCCAGTTGGTGTCCGAAGTTGCGCGACAGGCCGACCGCGACCACGTTCGCATCCTCGGCCGCGAGCGCCCCCAGCATCGCCCAGGTGCGATCACGCGAACCGTCATCGACAAAGACGATCTCGAAGTCCTCGCCGACCACGTCCGCACAGGCGGCGCGCAGGCGCCGATGCGTCTCCGCGATGACCGCTTCCTCGTTGAAGGCCGGCACCACCACGCTCAGGCGCGGCACGGCACGGGCAGTGTGGACTGCAGGCAGGCGCGGCAGGACGAAATGCGGCATCGGATCTTCCGTGAGAGGGGTGCAGACCACGCGGCGGACCGGGACCGGCCGGCCGCAGGTGCATTCCCGGCGATGATACCGGCTGCAACCCCCGGGTCCGCGCGCCGACCCCGGCGGCCGCGTCAGCGAGGCGGCCTGGAACAGGTCGGCAGCGGGGCCAAGGCCTCGAATCTCTGACCGGCATCATCGACGCCGTACAAGTGCAGCCCAGTGCAGGCGGCGTCCGCGACGATCGCGACATCGAATCCGTCGGCGACGCGGTCGATACGCGACCACCCTCCGGCGCCGCGGGTGCGATAGCTGAATTCGCCGATCCCCACGACCCGTCGCTGCGCATCCACGACGACCAGTCCGTCGATGCGCTCGCGCAGACGGGCGTCGAGCAGTACGCCCTGCACTGCCCAGCCGGCGAACGCCGTCGATCCGTCTTCGCGCAGTGGCTGCAGGTCGCCGACCCAGGCCTGCGCGGCAGCGGCACCCGGCAGGTGGGTCACGGTCGTGCCGAGCAGGTGATTGCGCGGCTGTCGGAACATGCCGACGCGATGTTCCCGGAGCGTCGCGACGAAACCGCGGACGTAGTCGAGGTTGGCGATCGCGCAATGTCTCGCCATGCCGGTTGCGAACACGCCCGCCTGCAACTGCGCGGCGCGCATCTCGACGCTGCGCTCAATCGCCGCTGCCACGCCGTAGCCCAGTCGATGGGTCGGATACAGCAACACCGGCACCAGCAATGCCGCAGCCGCGGTCAGCCACGGGCCGCCCGGCACCGCCGTCAGACGCGCAGCCGTCGCCATCGCCAAGCCCAGCCAGAACAGCACCGACCACGGCAGGTACCGATCCGCCAGCACCTGATCGGGCACGAGGGCGAACAGCTGACTGCGACCGACGGCCACGAGCAAGGCCACGCCGAGCGCGAATACCGCCAACCCGACGCCCACGATCTCCACGGTCGACCGATGTTCCGGACAACGCCGGAGTCGCCAGCCCAGTCCCGCCAGCCCCATCAGACCGCCCAGCCCGATCACTGTCGCCATCGCCACCCGCGATGGTTGCCCGAAGACCGCGGACAGCCATCGCGCCGACGCGACCAGGGGCGCGCCCAGCCGCTCCCTGGCCATCAAGTCGGCATCGACGCCGGCAATACCCGCATCTGCAAATGCCAGCCACGCATTGACCCACGCCGAACCGAGCCAGGCCGCGGTGTTCTTCGCGATCGGCCCGGGCGACAACGACACCATGCCGCGGACGCTGTCGCCACCCGGCAACAGCACGGTGTAGGCCAGCACCAGCAGCAGGGACGCCGCCACCGATCCGAGCAGCCATCGCGCCGGCATCCGGCGCAGCCACAGCATCACGACGACAAGCCCGAATACCGCGATACCGCTGGCGAACGTCATCGCCGCCACGGTGGCCGCAATCAGTGCGAACACGAGATATCGTGACCGTGCCCGCGCGCGCAGACGCTCGATGGCGAGGATCGCCAGCACCGCGCAGCCCATGATCGCGTAGACCTGGAAGGCCTCGTTGCCGTGGAACTGCATGCGCGCCGAACCCATCCACATCAGTGCCGCGGTCGCCAGCGTCGTGATTGCCGCGCGCACCAGCACCGTCCATTCGCGCTGCCGCCAGATCACCACGCACAGCGCCGACAGCAGCGCGATCATCGCGGCCAACCCGGCAATGACGCCGATCACCTGGTCGCCGCCGCCGTAACGGATGTCCGCGAGTCGCAGCAGATGCGACATGACCTGTCGATGCTGACTGTCCGGCAGCATGATGCTCATCGGGAAAGGCTGTTCGATCAGCTTCGTGTACTGCCAGAACTGGTCGGCGAACATTTCGCTCCAGCCGTAATGCCAGACCGCAAACAGGGTGGACCCGGCGTAATACACCGCAACCGCCAGCAGCATCGCGGACATCGCGGCGGCCGCCCATCGCGACGCGACAGAGCGCTCATCGGCGTGCATCGACTCAGCCCTTGCGCGGCCGCTTCCAGCCGCTGACGGTGCGTGCCTTGGCGCGTGCAACGGTGAGTTCGCCGGGTGGCGCGTCGTGGGTGATGACGCTGCCGGCGGCGACGGTGGCGTCGGCACCGATGGTGACGGGCGCGACCAGGGACGAATTCGAACCGATGAAGGCGCCGTCGCCGATGCGGGTGACGTGCTTGTTCGCGCCGTCGTAATTGCAGGTGATGGTGCCGGCGCCGATGTTGACGCCGGCACCGATCACGGCGTCGCCGAGGTAGGTCAGGTGGTTCGCTTTCGATCCGCGACCCAGTGTCGTCTGCTTGGTCTCGACGAAGTTGCCGATGTGCACGCCTTCGGCCAGTTCGGTGCCGGGGCGCAGGCGCGCGAACGGGCCGATGACGCAGGGGCCGTGCGTGACCACGCCCTCCAGATCGCAATGCGCGTTCACGACCGTGCCGGCCGCGAGCCGGCAATCTTTCAGGCGCACGAACGGGCCGACGCGCACCTCGTCGCCGAGCGTGATGAACCCTTCCAGCACCAGGTTCAGGTCGAACTCGACATCGCGTCCGTGGCTCACGTCAGCGCGCACCTGCACGCTGTCGGGATCGGCCATGCGCACGCCGCCGAGCAGCAGGTCGCGGACGCGACGCGCGTTCAACTTCAGGGAGAGGTCGGCCAGTTGTACCGCGTCGTTCGCCCCCAGGGCCTCGTCGGCATCGGCGCACAGCACCACGCTCGCGGCCTGTCCGTCGGCCGCGGCCTTCGCAAAGACATCGGTGAGGTAGTACTCGCCCTGCGCGTTCGCCGTACCCAGCGTCGCCAGCCAGCGCCGCAGCGGTGCGGCATCGGCGGCAATCATGCCGGTATTGATTGCGCGGATCGCGCGCTGCGCGTGGGTGGCGTCCTTGTCCTCGACGATCGCGGCGACCTGGCCGCGCGCATCGCGAACGACGCGACCGTACCCGGTCGGATCGGCGAATTCGGCGGCCAATACGGCCAGCCACCCGGACGCATCGACCAGCACGCGCAGGGTCGATGCCCGCGTCAGCGGCACATCGCCATACAGCACCAGCACGCGCGCATCATCGGAAATGCCGGGCATCGCCTGCATCACCGCGTGCCCGGTACCGAGTTGCTGTGCCTGTTCGGCCCAGCGCAGGTCGGTGACGTGCGCGAACGCCGCGCGCACCTGGTCGCCGCCGTGGCCGTAGACGATATGGATGGCCTCAGGCCCAAGCTCGCGCGCCACGCCGACCACCCGCGCCAGCATCGGCACGCCGCACACCGGCTGCAGCACCTTCGGCCGCGCCGACTTCATGCGCTTGCCCTCACCGGCGGCGAGGATCACGACGTGCAGCGGCTTCGGGGACATGCGGACTCCGGACGACAGGCAGTCCGCGCATTCTAGGGGTCGACGCCGATCGCACCAATCGCGTCAGCCCGACGCGGCATCCGCGAGCCTGCGCCGCGTCACGATCCACACGAGTCCGATCAGCAGCATCGAGGCCAACGGCGTGGAGATCGCGTCGACCGGCACGGCCGACAGGGGCGCCAGCAGGCCGCGGCCGCGCGAGGCCGGACCGGCCGACTCCCATGTGGTTTCGATGAACGTCCCGGTGTCGACATCCAGCAGCGCCTGGCTCGCGCCGCTGAAAAAACACAGGACCATGCACCATTCCTCGACCGGCTTCGTGAAGAGCGCCCAGCGGCCATCGAAATCGGCGACCGCATCGAATCCGAGCGCGGTGTCGGGGTCGATGGTTGCCCATTCGCCGCTGCGCGCGTCCAGCCGGATCAGCGCGAGGCTGAAATTCGCGCCGCCGTAACGCGTTCCGTACAGCACGCCGCGATGGACACCGATCCAGTAGATCTGCCCCCAACCCGCCGGTATCGGAAACACCCGCATCGGCGCGCCAACGATCGATCGCAACTGGATTTCCCCGACCGCGTTCACGACGACGGCCGAATCGTCATCGAGGATCGGTCCGCTCCGGGACGGCAGTTCCAGCAGCGGCAGACCGGGATTCGCGACCTCGACCACCAGGTTGCGCGCGGTGCCGTCGGGTTGATGGTCGACGTCGAGCAGCAGGTAACGTCCGCTCGCCGACAGGCCGGTGCCGTGCGGGTACGCATAACAATCCAGCCCCAGGCTTTGCGGCGACACCAGCACGGCGCCGCTCGTGGCATCGATCCACCAGCAGCGCGCCAAGGCCAGCACGCCCGGACGGGTCGGCAGCTCGGCCAGTGCGGCGCCCGCAAGATGCACCGGAACATTCGCGTCCACCGCCGATTGCAGGCTGAAATCATCCGCAGCATAGGTCTCGATCCGGATGCCGGACGGCGCGTTCGGCGTGATCGCGAAGATCCGCTGGCGGTCGTGCGAGAGCGTGACCTGTGCGGGCCCGGCCAGGGTGCGGCGCTGCACCGGTACCGGGTCACCGGCACGCAGCTTCGCCAAGATGTAGGTCTCGGGCTCGAACGGATTGGGCTGCTCGACCATCACGACCACGTTGAGCGGTCGCTGCGCCGCCGCGACGGCCACGCCCGACAGACCCAGGATCAACATTCCGACCAGACTTGCACGCATTCCCGCCCCCAGGCATCGACTCCACCTCAGGACGCGGCCGCGGCCCGGTTCCCCCAGCCGCGTCGGGCGGCCTGACGAGTTTTGCCGCCTTCCTGCGTACCCGCGCATATCCTCGACCACGATGGTGCCGTCATGTCCCGCCTGATCCGATTGCTCGCCGCCCTGACCGTGCTGGTCGCCATGCCGCTGGCCGCCCAGGTGCAATGGCGCGCCGGGCCGCTGATCTACACGCCCGCCTACGATTTCACGCTCGGCTACACGCCCAACGGCACCGGCTACTTCGTGTCGCAGGCCTACATCCCGAGCCCGCCGCAGCCGAGCGTGAACCAGCCGTTCTACGTCAGCCTGCGCATGGAAGGCATCGCCTCGCCCAGCGTCGGGCGGCTGATGGCCGTCGGGTTCGTGCCGCCATCGGGTGCGTCGGTCTACGTCAATGCGAGCGCTCCGGTGCGTTGCTTCTATCGGGCGATGAGCGGGACCGGCGGCTGGATCGAATTCACCAATGCGGTCATCACCGACATCTCGTTCGGCGCGAACCTGCGCGTCACCGGCTGTCCGCAACCTGCGGCCGGAGCCAATCCTTACGCCATCGTCCCGGTGCCGGGCGGCAATGCCTACCAGCTCGATCGCCGCGATCCGAACAATTCCGGCGCGACGTCGTGGCCATTGGGCAGCCAGGCCGGCTACGAGTTCCTGATCCCGCTGGTCGCGAACCGCACGATGAGCGGCAACAACGGCGTCGAGGCCGACCGCTTCTACGGCACGGTGCATTCGGTCCAGGGCGATGGCATTGATCCATGGGCCTTCCCGTACCTCGGCCTGCTGGTGTCGGCGACCAGTCCGACCCCGAGCACCGATCTGCAGGTGTCGCAGCAACTGCCGCCGCCCCCGCCGCCACCGGGCCGGGTGAGTTACACCATCCGCTGCGCCAACAATGGCCCGAACACCGCCAGCAACGTGAGCTGCGGATTCGCCGATGTGCCTGCCGGCCTGAACGCGAGCATCGTCTGCAGTCCGAGCAGCCCGCAGGCGACGCTGGCCTCGGGATCGGCGATCGTCTGTTCGGTGATCCTAGACAAGTACCTGGGCTTTCGGACGATGAGCGGCGTGGTGGCCTCGGGAGCGACGCCGGACAGCAATCTCGCGAACAACACCTTTCCGTTCTCGCTGTACGGCGGCCTGGCCGAGGTGATCCTGCAGAACGGCTTCGAAACCCTCGACTTCTGAGCGCCGCCGGTCGGTGCCGGCGTGCCGTTGCGGCAACTGGCGTCCGCCACACGGAACGGCAACGCGCGCTTGCCTATACTCGGTCCCCAACCGGAACGGCCAGCGACGGGCCGCGTGGAGTGAACCGATGAAGCTGCGCCGATATTTGCCTCTCCTGCTGCTGATGTCGTTGGGCGGCGAATGCGCTCAGCTCTCCGGGTCCGATGTCGATGCGATGCTCAAGGTGCCGGTCGGTGGCACCGTCGAGGTATCCGGGATCCCGGTGGACCTGAACACCACGGCCACGGTGCGCCTCAAGCGCATTGAGGTCTTTGCGGCCGATGCGCGCATACGTCACGTGGACAACGGTGTCGAGCGCGACGTTCCAAGGGGCACGATGCGGTCGTTCATTGCGGACGACTCCGAGACCGCCGCCCCCTACCTGGGACTCGTCATTTCCGCGGATGGTGGCCGCATCGAGGGTGGCAGCATTGCCGACAACGGGCGCTTGATTGCCATCGAAGGCAATACACGCAACGGTGTCATGCAGATCGGTGCCAAGGATGCGTCCGAGCCTGAGGCTGATGGCCAGAAATTTGCGGGTTCCTGTTTCAACGATCTGGCTGCGTCGCGCATGCAACTTCCGTCGCAAGCCGACGTCGACTCCGCATTTGCTGAAGCCGATCCGGCCGACAAGATCCTGCTCGCCGCATCGCGTTCGGCTCGAGTCGCAATTGATTCCGACATCGAGTTCATGAGCGAACGATTTGCGAACAACACGACGAATGCGACGAACTGGCTGACCTCGTTGTTCACCCAATTGAACGCCATCTACGAACGCGATCTCGACGTGACCTTGCTTGTGGGCGACGTGTTCTGGCGCACCGGCAGCGACCCGTTCCCTTCCGATGGAACGGACATCAATGATCAGCTGGACGAGTTCGGCGAGGTATGGGCAGCCAACAACGCAGCCCTCAACCGCGCTTTCGCTGCCCAAATGTCGGGAAAACTCGACTGCACCGGCTGCTTCTCCGGAATCGCCTGGGTGCTCGACAACCGGAACTACTGCAATGCCAAAGGACAGACGTTCGGTGGCTGCACTGACGGGACTTGCACATTCGGCCACTACAGCGTCAACCAGACGCAGACCAATACCACCAGTGCAACTCCCAATGATGCGAAGTTCATTGGACACGAACTCGGCCACAACTTCGGCGCGAATCACACGCACTGCAGCGATGCCGTCACGGGTGACGGCAATCCGGCAGCGACAACCAACACCATCGACACTTGTTACAACGGCGAAGCGGGCCCGGCGCCATTTGGCTGCTATGGCGGCGCGACTGCCTGCCCGTCATCACAGACCATCAATGGCGTCACCGGTGTTCGCGGCACCATCATGAGCTATTGCCACTTGCTGGGCGGCTGCAGCAACTCGGCGGTATTCGCCACCGCTCATGTGACCTACCTTTCGCCATTCATCACGCTCAACGTCAATCAGGGCTGCTTCACCACCGGTTCGGGCGGAACGATCTCGATCGCGGACCGGACCTTGGGCGAGGCGACGTCGCCGATGAATTTCACGTTGACGCGTTCGAACAGCTCGGGTGCCGCCAGTGTCGTCGCGACCACGGCCGCGGGCACGGCGACCGGTGGCGGCACGGACTACACCAATGTCGCCAGCCAGACCGTCAACTTCGCGGACGGTTCGACGACGGCCACGCTCAACGTCACCGTCAACAACGACAACATCGACGAGCTCGACGAGACCTTCGTCGTGAACCTCACCTCGCCTTCCGCCGGCTACACGATCAGCGACGCGCAGGCCACCGGCACCATCACCGACGACGACACCACCACGATCACCGTGAATGATCCGGCCGCAGTCAGCGAGGGCAGCCCGATCACCTTCGTCGTGACCCTGTCGAACCCGAACAGCCGCACCGTCACCGTCTCGCGCGCCACCGCCAATGGCACCGCGACCTCGGGCGACTTCACCAGCTTGAGCGCGGCGACCCTGACCTTCACCGCCGGCAGTGCGCTGACCCAGAACGTCGTGGTGAACACCACCGACGACAATCTCGATGAGCCCGGCGCGGCCGAGACTTTTGCGCTGAACCTGAGTGCTGCGGCGAACGCCACGATTGGCGACAGCAGCGGCACCGGCAGCATCAACGACAACGATCCGACCCCGACGATCAGCATCGCCGATGCGCCGATCCAGCCCGAAAACGGCGTCAATCCGACCCGCTTCGTGGTCACGCTGTCGAACCCGAGCCAGCCATCGATCACGGTGACTGCCAGCACCGCCGACGGTACCGCGACGCTCGCCAACAGCGACTACCAGTCGCGATCGCTGGCGCTGACCTTCACGACCGGCGTCAGCAGCATCGACTTCGATGTCAGCCGAATCGGCGACACGACCTTCGAGGCCGATGAAACCCTCTCGGTGAACCTGACCAACCCGACCGCCGGCTATTCGATCATCGACGCCAGCGCGACCGGCACCATCGGCAATGACGATAACGGCCCGGCTGTCTCGATCGCGGATGCCTCGTTGACCGAGGGCGATGTCGGACTCGCGAACATGGCCTTCACGATCTCGATCGCCAACAGCGTCGGCGCTGACGTCATCGTGAATTACGCCACCGCGCCGCTTGATGCGACCGCAATCACCGACTACATCGGCACCGGCGGCAGCGCGACCATCGCCGCCGGCGCCACCACGGGCACCCTCAACATCCCGATCGTCGGCGAACTGATCGACGAATTCGACGAACAGTTCGCGGTGACGCTCAGCGCCACCAGTTCGTCGACCATCGGCGACGGTCAGGCGGTCGGCACGATCACCGACAACGACAGCGGCGGTGACCCGGTCTATCGCAACGGCTTCGAATAGAACCCGGCGTAGGAGCGCCGCGTGCGGCGCACCTACATCCGCAGGGTCAACGCCGCACCGGACTGCCGAAATCCGGGTCGCTGCTGACCTTTGCGGCGACCGTGTGCTTCGGGTGGTCGAACCAGCCCGGATCGCGGAAGTCGTTGGTCGCAATGCCCTTGCGCACCTTCACGACGTTGAACATGCCGCCCATTTCGAGACGCCCGAACGGGCCCTTGCCCATCATCATCGGCAGCGTGTTGTACGGCCCCTGCATGTGGCCCATGTCGGTGTGCATCTGGTGTTCGGCCATGCCGGACTCACCCATCGCCATGTAGCCCGGCAGATGTTCGCGGATGCGCTCCTCGACACCCTTTTGATCAACGCCGAGCGTATTCGGCACGTCGTGGCCCATCGGCCCCATCGTGTGATGGCTCATGTGGCAGTGGAAGGCCCAGTCGCCTTCGACCGCATCGAACTCGATATCGCGACATTGGCCGACGCCGACAATTTCGGTGACCTCGCGCCGCCACAGCGTCTTCGGCCAACGCCCGCCATCCGAACCGGTGACTTCGAACTGGTGGCCGTGCAGGTGGATCGGGTGGTTCCACATCGACAGGTTGGCGACGCGGATGCGCACGCGTTCGCCCGCCGCGCAGATCAGCGGCTCGATGGCCGGGAAGACTTTGCTGTTCATCGTCCACTGCGAGGCATCGAGCATCACGTTCGGATCCGGACGCGTGGTGCCCGGATGCAGCGCGAACTGGTGCAGCAGCACCGCGAAGTCGCGATCGACCTGGGCGGCGCCGCGCGGATGGATGATGAAGAAACCCATCATGCCGAGCGCGAGCTGCACCATCTCGTCGGCATGCGGGTGATACAGATGCGTGCCGTGCTGGCGCAGCGTGAACTCGTAGGCGTAGGTTTCGCCGGGCTGGATCGACGGCTGGGTCAAGCCGCTGACGCCGTCCATGCCACAGGGCAGCAGCAGGCCGTGCCAGTGGATCGAGGTGTGCTCGGGCAGGCGGTTGGTCACGAAGATGCGCACGCGGTCACCTTCCACCGCTTCGATCGTCGGGCCGAGCGTGCTGCCGTTGTAGCCCCACAGCTTCGCCTTCGTGCCCGGTGCGAACTCGTGCTCGATCGCTTCGGCGACGAGATGGAATTCCTTGACGCCGTTGTTCATGCGGTGCGGCAGGGTCCAGCCGTTCGGCGTGTGGATGCGGCCACTGCGTGCGGGTTGCATCGCGGCCGCTTCGGCGGCGCGCAGGGCTTCAGGCGTGCTGACGAGCGTGCCGGCGGCGAGTGCGCCCGCGCCCATCAACCAGTCGCGTCGGGACAGGGTCATGGCGTGTCTCCATGGGTGTGCGAGGAATGATCGACCGCGTCGCTTGCGGGCGCGGCGCCCGGCAGGTCGGGATCAGGCAAGGCATCGCCCACAGCGGCACCGAGATCGGTCCCGACGGCGCGCGACAGATCGATGCCGGCGAGCAGGTGCTCGGCGACGGCGGCGAGATAGTCGCGATAGGCGCGGTACTGGTCGCGCCGCGCTTCGATCAGCTCGAACGCCCCGGCCAGCATGTAGTCGTATTCGCGCTGGTGTTCGCGCACCAGATTCTCGTGCGCCGGCAGCACTTCCTCGCGCAGCAAGGCGATGCGTTCGCGCGCGGCACGGCGTTCGGCCAACGCAGCATCGATTTCGTAGCGCAGCTGCAGTTCGCGCTCGGCACGATCGGCCTGGGCGCGTTCTTCCAGCGCCCGCGCTGCCAGGCGGGTGTCCTGGCCTTGGCGGAACAGCGGCAGCGACAACGAGAAGCCGGGGCCGCGTTCAATCACGCCGCTGTCGCCACGTTCGCGTTCGTATTCGCCATCGAGATCGAGTAGCCACCAGGCCCGCTTCGCGATGCGCGCGGCGCGCAGCATCGCCTGTTCTTCGTGACGTGCGGCGATGATGTCGGGGTGTTCGCGCAGGGCGCGTTCGACCAGCGCATCGCGCGCAGCATCGTCGCCACCGGGCAGATCCAGGCGCGTGTCGATGGCGGGCATGCTCGCCACATCCGGCCAACCGATCGCGGCCGCCAGCGCCAGACGCGCGGCGTCGCGCGTCGCGCGTGCCTCGACGGTCTCCAGCGCGGCATCGGCCGCCGCCGCGCGTTCGGCTGCCAGTTGCTTGAACGCGATCGTGCCGGCCTCGTACATGCGCCGCGCCAGCGCACGCGCGGCATCGGCGACATCGGCCTCGGCCTCGGCGATCTTCAAGGCACGCTCGGCCTCGGCGACGCGGATGCGCGCGGCGCGCACGTCGAGCACACGTTCGCCGACCGGGGCTGCAACCCGATGCACCGCCGCCTGCCAGTGGTCGCGGCCGATCCGCGCGCGTGCCGGCGACAGCAACCATTCGGCCAGCGGTACATGCACGGACCAGGTCAACACATTCAGTGCACCGGCTTCCTCGACATCGAGGTCGCGGTAGCCGATGCCGGGATTGGCGAGTCGGACGGCATCGAATCGCGCGACGCTGGCCACGCCCAGTTCGGCGTACAGCCGCACGAAATCGGGATGATGCTTCAGGGCATAGGCGACCAGGTCCGCCTCCGTCATTGCTGTTGTGGGAGCGGGCTCCGCCCCGCGATGCTCTGGCCCTGATTCATCGGCCGCGGAAGACAAGAATCGCGAGCCGGGGCTCGCTCCTACATGACGGGCAACGATGTCATCGACCTCGGCGGCACCGCGATCACGCGGCAGGCTGGCACAGGCTTGCAGCAGCGCGACGCTGGCCAGCAGCGGCGCGTGCAGGAACATTCGTTTCATGGCATTTCTCGTCGACGGTCGGTCGCGCAGCGGCGCGAGGCATGCCGCATAGACTGCGTGTCCGCGCCGGACGATTCAAGGGAAGGTTGGCCTCAGATCGGCGCACCCGGCGGAATGGTGGGCAGCGGCCGCAGTTTCGCGGTCTCCGGCGCATCGAGATAGCGCACGACCAGGCGCGCGCCTTCGCGGGCATCGCTGTTCGCGGCAGGCATCGCCCCGAGTTCGCCCGCGAATGCGCGCAGCAGGCCGCGCCATTCGGCATCGACGGCGGCATGCAACTGGCCCTCGGCGAGCAGGTTCAGCGCCGCATCAAGAAGCACCCAGTTGCGCGTGCGTCGCACCAGCGCATCGGCGCCGACGGACTCCCGCCACGAACGCGCGACCAACCCATCGAACACATCGCGCAACGACGGCATCGCCGCGTCGCGCGACTGCTGCCAGGCCAATCGATTCAATCGCTGCGGTGCGAATGCGAACTGCACCACCAGCGCGGTCGCTGCGCTGGTCGCAGCGGCTTCGTCGAACAATGGGCCGGTCTGGGTCGTGAAATATTCGGGTCCGCGGCTGTATTCGGTCGACGGTGGCGTCAGCACCGCGCGCACCGATGCCGGCAGGGCCAGCGTGTCGATCGCCAAGGCGCGCTGCAGCGCCTGCAAGGCCGCATGCTGGCGCGTCGCGGCGACCGCGCGCGCACCGAGCGTCGCATCGCTGCCCAGGCCATAGTCGTACTCGGCGCCGCCGATCAGGCGCGCGACCGCCTCGGTCTGGTAGCGATGCAACAGATGGATCGGCACCAGGCGGCGTTCCAGTTCGCCGCTCTGGCGATCGCCCGGCAAGGCACCCTCCGCAAAGCGCGCCAGCGCCGCGGCGCGCACCTGAAGCAGATGATCGAAACTCGCGATCGGGTCACTGCCGACATCCCACAGCAAGCCTTCCGGATGCGCATCCCCGGGCGCGCGCGCATCGGCATCGCTGACATAGCGATAGCCCCTTGCCGCGATGTCATGACGCAGCTTTGCGAGGGCGGCGAGTTCGTCGTTCGCGGCGAATTCGCCATAACCGTGCGCGACCACGAACTTGTCCCAGTCCCCGACGCCGACGCCATACGGTTGCGCGAGCTGGACGCGGCCTTCGCCATCGAGCGTGATGATCGGATGCGGATAGTCGAGCACCGAGCCGTTGCCGGTACGACTCGCCGCGAAGTTGTGGGCGAAACCGAGCGCATGGCCGACCTCGTGCGCCGCAAGCTGGCGCAGCCGCGCCAGTGCCATGTCCAGCGCCTGTTGCCGCAACGCTGGGTCGGCGTCAAGCGCATGCGCGGCGAGCAGTCCTTCGGCGATGAGCAGGTCCTGGCGTACGCGTTGCGAACCGAGATTCACGAAACCCTTGATGATTTCACCGCTGCGCGGGTCGATGATGCCGCCGCCGTAGGACCAGCCGCGGGTCGCGCGATGGGTCCAGGTGATCGCGTTGTAGCGCACGTCGGCGAGGTCCATGCCTTCCGGCGCGACCTCGACCTTGAACGCGTCGATGAAGCCCGCCGCATCGAATGCGTCCGCCCACCAGCGCGCGCCGTCGAGCAGCGCGCCGCGCACCGGCTCCGGCGTGCCGCGATCGAGGTAGAACACGATCGGCTTGACCACCGTACTGCGAGTGGCCGCGGGATCGGTCTTCTGCAGGCGGAAGCGTGCCTGCCAGCGCACATCGAGGTCGCGACTCAAGGGCTGGGCGAAATCGAATCCGCCGACACTCCAGCCGCCCGAGGCCGGGTGGTAGGCACGCTTGCGGAAGCCGTCGTCGGGCAGGCGCACGAAGCTCAATTGCTGGCGCAACGTGATCGCCCGCGCATCGGCCACGGCCTGCTGCACGAACGCCCCATCGCCGCTGCCGGCAAAGGTGAGCAGGGCTTCGAACTCGACATTGTCGGGATAGGCCTTTGCGGCCGCGGCGAGCACGCCGCTGCGCCCGGCGTCGAGCGTGTACCCGCCCTGCTGCGTCCCCCTCAGGCGATCGGCCACGCCATGCTGATCGCTCGCGATCAGCGAGGACAGATCCACCAGCCATGGTCCCTTGTCCGCGTCGGCATTGAGCAGGTCGCCCGACCACAGCACCGCCTCGGCGAACGCATCATGCGCCGACCTCGCTTCGTCGCCATCGGCACTGTCGGCGATGAACTTCATGTTCCGCTGCACGAGCAGCAACTTCTTGCCGAGCCGTCGGAACTCGACCAGCTTCGGCTCGCCCGATTGATTGCGATCCAGGCCGACGTCGTTCGAACCCAGCGCTCCCGGCAGGGCAGTGACCATCAACATCGGCGCATCCAGCGCATGCACGCCGACCACGACCCGCGCCGTCGCCGCATCCGCCTGCACATCAAGGAAGCCCGGTTGCGCCGCAGGTGCCGCGGGCGGAGCTTCGCGCTTCGCCCAGGCCGTCATCGCGACCAGCAGCAGTAAGGTTCCGACCCAGTTGCGCATGTGCATCGCCGACCTCGCGTCATGGAAAGCCGAGCTTACGACCTTGCAGCCGATTCCAACACGCGACAATCACGGCAGGTGCACGGCTTGCGGCAATCAACTCTCAGCGAGCTTGTCGCGGATCTGCGCCTCGACCGCGGCGAGGGCGGTCATGTTGACGACGCGGCGGACGGTGCTGGCGGGGGTGAGCACGTGCACCGGCTTGGACACGCCCATCAGGATCGGGCCGATGGCGACGCCGTCGGTCATCTGGCGGGTAATGTTGTAGGCGATGTTCGCGGCATCGAGATTCGGGCAGACGAACAGGTTGGCACGCCCTTTCAAGGCCGAACCCGGGAACAGCTTCTCGCGGATCGCTTCGTTCAAGGCCGCATCGGCGTGCATCTCGCCCTCGATTTCCAGGCGCGGCGCCTTGGCCAGTACCAGTTCGCGTACCTTGCGCATCTTCAGCGCGCTCGGGTTGTCATGCGAGCCGAAGTTCGAATGCGAGAGCAGCGCGATCTTCGGCGGAATGCCGAACAAGCGCAGTCGATAGGCCGCCTGCAGGGTCGCTTCCGCCAGTTGCTCGGCGGTCGGATCGGCCTGCACATGCGTGTCGAGGAAGAAGAAGGTGCCGCGATCGTTCGCGACCGCAGTGAGTGCGGCCAGCGACTGCACGCCCGGATCGCGCGGGATCACGCTGAGGATGTGCTGCAGCTTGCGCTGATAGCGTCCGACAATGCCGCAGATCATCGCGTCGGCTTCGCCGCGGTCGAGCATCAGCGCCGCGACCACGGTCACGCGCGAGCGCACGATCGCCTTGGCGGCGTCCGGGTTCACCCCGCGGCGCTCCATCAGCTCGTGGTAGCGCTGCCAATAACTGTTGAAGCGCGGATCGTCATCGATGTTGGTGAGGTCGAAATCGACGCCGGCCCGGATGCGCAGACCGAGCTTCTCGATCCGGCGCTCGATCACCGCCGGGCGACCGATCAGGATCGGACGGGCCAGGCGCTCGTCGATCACCGTCTGCACCGCGCGCAACACCGTTTCCTCTTCGCCTTCGGCATAGACCACGCGCTGCAGGCTGCCACGCGCGCGATCGAAGATCGGCTTCATCAGCATGCCGGTGCGGAACACGAACTGCGACAGCTTTTCCTTGTAGGCCGCGCAATCGGTGATCGGTCGCGTCGCGATGCCCGAGTCCATCGCCGCCTGCGCCACCGCGGGCGCGAGTTCGACGATCAGGCGCGGATCGAAGGGCTGCGGGATCAGGTATTCCGGCCCGAACGACACCGATCGTCCACCATACGCCGCGGCCGCGACATCGCTGGCCTCGCGCCGCGCCAGCGCCGCGATCGCGCGCACGCAGGCAAGCTTCATCGCCTCGTTGATCGTGGTTGCGCCGACATCGAGCGCGCCGCGGAAGATGTACGGAAAACACAACGCGTTGTTGACCTGATTGGGATAGTCCGAACGCCCGGTCGCGATGATGCAGTCCGGGCGCGCGGCCTTGGCCAACTCGGGCAGGATCTCGGGGGTCGGATTCGCGAGCGCGAAGATGATCGGCCGATCAGCCATGGTCTTGACCATGTCGGGCTTCAGCACGCCCGCGGCGGAGAGCCCGAGGAAGATGTCGGCGCCCTCGACGATTTCCGCCAGGGTGCGCTTGTCGGTGGCGCGCGCATAACGCGCCTTGTCGACATCCATGTCCTCGGGACGCCCTTCGTAGACGACGCCGCAACGGTCGACGACGAGGATGTTTTCCTTGCGCAGGCCGAGTGCGACCAGCATGTCGAGGCAGGCGATGCCGGCGGCGCCGGCGCCGGTGGAGGCCAGCTTCACGTCCTCGATCTTCTTGCCGACCACGTGCAGCGCGTTCAGGATGGCCGCACCGACGATGATCGCCGTGCCGTGCTGATCGTCGTGGAAGACCGGGATCTTGACGCGCTCGCGCAGCTTCTTCTCGACGATGAAGCACTCCGGCGCCTTGATGTCTTCGAGATTGATGCCGCCGAAGGTCGGTTCCAGCGACGCGATGATGTCGACCAGCTTGTCCGGATCGCGCTCGTTGATCTCGATGTCGAACACGTCGATGCCGGCGAACTTCTGGAACAGCACGCCCTTGCCTTCCATCACCGGCTTCGCGGCCAGCGGGCCGATGGCGCCGAGACCGAGCACCGCAGTGCCGTTGGTGATCACCGCCACCAGATTGCCGCGCGCGGTCAGCTCGTCGACCGCGTTCGGATCGCGCACGATTTCCTCGCAGGCCGCCGCCACGCCGGGCGAGTAGGCCAGCGACAAATCCTTCTGTGTGACCAGCGGCTTGGTCGCTGCGACCTTGATCTTTCCGTAGGGCTGCTGGCGGTGGTATTCGAGCGCCTGGGCCTTGAGTTCTTCCGAGATGGACATGGGGTCGCGTCTGTTGAACGAAGGCGGCGGAGAATATCACGCAGGTATGATGCGGCCCTTGCACCGGAGTGAATGCATGATCGATTTGGCCAGCGATGTGAAGACCCGTCCGACCGCAGCGATGCGGCAGGCGATGGCGAATGCCGAGGTCGGCGACGAGCAGGCGTTCGAAGACCCGACCGTCAATGCCCTGTGTGAACGGGTGGCGAACCTGCTCGGCAAGGAAGCGGCACTGTTCGCGCCCAGCGGCGCCATGTGCAACCAGCTCGCCATCGCCACCTGGTGTCGTCCCGGAGACGAGGTGTTGTGCGAACGCACGGCCCATATCGCGGTCTACGAGGCCGGCGGTCCGGCCGCGAACGCCGGCGTGATGATGCACGCGATTCATGGCGAGCGCGGCCAGTTCACCGCCGCGCAGCTTCAGGCCAGTTTCCGAGCGAAGTGGCGGCATTGTCCGCAGCCGTCCCTGGTCTGCGTCGAACAGACCGCGAACCTGGGCGGTGGTTCGATTTGGCCGCTGGCGCAGTTGAATGCGGTCGCCGAACTCGCGCACGAACGCGGTCTGCGCACGCACATGGACGGCGCGCGCCTGCTGAACGCCTCGGCCGCGACCGGGATCAGCGCGCGCGATTATTCGGCCGCCTACGATTCGGTCTGGATCGATTTCAGCAAGGGACTCGGGGCACCGATCGGTGCCTGCCTGGCCGGTTCGCGCGAATTCATCGAGCGCGCCTGGGTGATCAAGCAGCGTCTGGGTGGCGCGATGCGCCAGGCCGGCATCATCGCCGCCGGTGCGCTGTACGCACTCGACCACCATGTCGAACGCCTGGTCGACGATCACGCCCATGCCAAACGGTTGGCGGAGGGTTTGGCGGCGCTGCCTGGCGTGATTCTCGATCCGCGCAGCATCGAGACCAATATCGTGTTTTTCCGGCTCGACGTCGAACGCCTCGGCTTCGATGCGGCCGAGTTCTCGCAGCGTCTCGCCGCGCACGGCGTGCGCATCGGCCCCTTCGACGACCGTACCCTGCGCGCCGTCACCCATCTCGACGTGTCCGCCGCCGATATCGAAGCAGCGTTGGCCGCGGCGCGCACGGTCTTGGCGTGAGCGCGAACCGCCATCCGGTGCCACTCGACCACGGCGAGATCAATGCGCTGCTGGCAGCGCAATGGGTTGCGCCGGATGCGCTCGCTCGGCCCCGCGATCACTGGCAGCGGCGACTTGCGGTCGTCGTGCCCTATCGCGATCGCGCGCAGCACTTGCGCACGTTCATTCCGAACCTGCTCGACTATTTCCGCATCGACAAGCTCGACCGCAACATCCCGTTGCACATCCACGTCATCGAGCAGGCCGACGAGCTGCCCTTCAATCGCGGCCGGTTGATCAATGCCGGCTTCGCCCTGATCGGCGATACGGCTGACTACCTGTGCCTGCACGATGTCGATCTGCTGCCGATCTGGGCCGACTATGCGTTTCCGCTGCATCCGTCGCGGCTGTGCTGGTACGGCTCGCCGAATTCGCAGCAGCGGCACCTGTACATCGGCGGCGTCACCGCCATTTCCAGCGCCGACTTCCGGACCTTGAACGGGTTCAGCAACGACTACTGGGGCTGGGGCTACGAAGACCACGACCTGCGTCTGCGCATGATCGCCAACGGCCTGAAGGCCGAAGCGCGCGACGGGGCCTATCGCGCCTTGCCTCATCCCCACAACGGCCTGACCGCCGACGGTGGCGAGAGCGAAACCGGCCGGCGCAACCGCGAGCGCATCGAGACCCTGCACCGCGAGGGCTTCACGGCCTGGCAACGTGACGGCCTGAACAGTCTGGCCTTCGACCACATCGGCAGCGCGCCGCTGCAAATCGAAGGCCGCAGCGTCGAGCAAGCCACCCTGCATCGCGTCCGTTTCGCCTGAGCCGGCACGCCTTTCCCCGGCGACCGGGATTGCTACACTCCCTGCACTCATGGCCCGGACGCCTCAGCCGCACGCCCACAAGCTCGCGTCGAAGATCGAACACGACGGCGACGGGCAGCTTGCGCGTTTCGCGCTGAATCTGCTCGATTGCGAGCGCCTCGATGCGGTGACGCAGATCTGTGACGCCGACTTCCGCGAACAGTTCGGCATCCGCGAATTGCGCATGCTCTGGCGCATCGGTGGCGGTACCGGCAGCGACATCCACCGCGGCAGCTCGCCGCCGCTGACCTACACGCACTACCTGCGCGACCTGATCGACCACTGTCCGGGCGAAGCCGGCGTCACCCAACTGCTCGATGCACAGAAATTCGAGCACGGCATCGCGGTCTCGCTCGGCGGCCCGCACCTGTTCACGCGCGCGCAATTGCTGCTGACCGGTGATCCGGTGCGGCTCGGTATCGAGATCGAGACCGATGCGTTCCGGCGCTATTTCGGGCCGCTGACGCGCCGCGTCGCCGAATTGATCGATCGCGAGCGCCTGCGCGGCTCGCTGCACCGCCTCGAATCCGCCGAACGCCTGCAGCGCGCGCTGTATGCCATCGCCGACCTCGCCTCGGCCGACCTCGAAATGCCGGAGATGCTGGCCGGCATCCACGACATCGTCGGCGACCTGATGTACGCCGAAAACTTCATGATCGTGCAGCACGACCATGCGCGTGGACGGGTCCGCTTCATCTATTTCGTCGATTCCCATGACTCGGACAAGCCCGATCCGGACAAGGAGTTCGATGTCGACGATCTGCGCAACAGCCTGACCGTGGCCATGTTGCGCCATGGCCGTCCGGTGATGGGGCCGTCGCAGCAGCTGCGGGCGGAGCTCGGCGTCGCCGGCGACGAGAGCTTCGGTCCGGACAGTGTCGACTGGCTCGGCGTGCCGATGCTGGCCGGCAGCGACGTGCGTGGTGGCATCGTCGTGCAGACCTACGACGACAGCATGCGCTACAGCGAGGAGGACCGGGCCCTGCTCAGCTACGTCGCCCAGCACATCCTCACGGCACTGGTGCGCAAGCAGGCGCACGAGGAGCTGGAGAATCGCGTCGACGTGCGCACGCGCGAACTGCGCGAGCAGATCATCGAGCGCGAGCGCGGCGAACGCCTGCAGGCGGCCTATCGCGCCATTGCCGAAGCCGCGACCGGCGCCGAGACCATGGATGCGTTCTACCGCGAGGCGCACCGCATCGTCGGCGAGCTGCTCTATGCCAAGAACTTCTTCGTCGCCCTGCTCGGCAGCGACGAGACGTTCTGGTTTCCCTACGCCGTCGACGAGCGCGACCCGCTTGCGCGCTTCGAACCGCGCAAGCGCGGCAAGACCTTGACTGATTTCGTGATGCGCGCCGGACATTCGCTGTTGGCGACGCACGAACAGATTCGCCGCTTGAACGATACCGGCGAAGTCGTTTCAGTCGGCACGCCCGCTGCATGCTGGTTGGGCGTGCCCTTGCGCGGCGAGTCCGGGATGCTCGGCGTGATGGTGGTGCAGAGTTACCAGCAGGACGTGATCTACAGCGCTCGCGACGAGGAGATCCTGAGCTTCGTCTCGAACCACGTCGCACTGGCGCTGGAGCGCAAGCATGCACAGGATTCCCTGCGTCGCGCCTATGCCGATCTCGAGCGCCGGGTCGACGAGCGCACCCGCGAACTCGCGGACACGAACCGCGAATTGCGCGACCAGATCAAGGTGCGCCAGCAGATCGAGTTGCGGTTGAAGCACGAAGCCCTGCACGATGCGCTCACCGGCCTGCCGAATCGCGCGCTGCTGCTGGATCGCCTCGGACACGCGCTGGCGCGCTTCCGGCGCGATCCGGCGCGGCTGTTCGCGGTGCTGTTCCTCGACCTCGACCGCTTCAAGATCATCAACGACAGCGTCGGTCATCTGGTCGGCGACGAACTGCTCAAGGAAGTCAGCTCGCGCATCAGCGGGACCCTGCGCGCCGACGACACCGTGGCGCGGCTCGGCGGTGACGAGTTCGCGATCCTGATCGCCGATGTCGATGATCCGGAGAACGTGGTCGCCGCCGCGCGCCGCCTGATCGGCGTGCTGCAGGAACCGGTGCGGGTCGCCAGCAAGGAGTTGTTCACGTCGGCCAGCATCGGCATCGCCCTGGCCGACGCCCGTTACACCCGCGCTGAAGAATTGCTGCGCGACGCCGACGTCGCGATGTATCGCGCCAAGGCCGCCGGCCGGCATCGTGTCGAGCAGTTCGACGAACGGCTGCATCAGGAAGCGCTGCGCGTGCTCGACCTCGAAGGGGATCTTCGGCGCGCGCTGGCCCGCAACGAGTTCGAACCGCATTTCCACGCCATCGTCGACCTGATCGACGAAAGCGTGGTCGGCTACGAGGCACTGCTGCGCTGGCACCATCCGGAACGTGGCCTGCTGCTGCCCGGCGACTTCCTCGAAGTGGCGGACGACACGGCCTGCTCGGAACAGATCGACTGGCAGATGTTCGACCAGGTCTGCTCGAAGATCCAGGGATTGGCCGTCGGCGAGCAGTACGTCGCGATCAACGTATCGCCGCGACATTTCCGATCCTCCGATTTCCTGCGTCGCATCCTCGATCGCACCATCGCCTACGGCGTGCCCCCACACCGCCTGCGGATCGAAATCACCGAAGGCGCCCTGCTCGAGAACCCGCTCGACATTCGCGAGTCGCTGGTGCAGTTGCGCCAACAGGGCATCCTCGCCTCGCTCGACGACTTCGGCACCGGCTATTCCTCGCTGTCCTATTTGCACCAGTTCCCGATCCACGCGCTCAAGATCGACCGCAGCTTCGTCTCCGACCTCAGGCCCGGCCTGCCGCGCGGCAACACCGCGATCGTGCGCGCCATCCTCGCGCTCGCCCGCTCGCTCAACATCGAAGTCGTCGCCGAAGGCATCGAGACCAGCGCCCAGCGCGAGGCCCTGCTCGAACTCGGCTGCCGCTACGGCCAGGGCTTCCTGTTCGCCCACCCCCGCCCCGCCGCCGACATCGTCGCCGTCAAACGCCCAGCGTGAGGTCGAAAGCCTCGACGCGGTCGAGGCGGATCTTGTTGGCGAACAGCGAGAACGCGAGCATGCCGGCGAGTCCGTTGGCTTTCTGCACCCAGGGCGGCAGGTAGATCGGCGCGGCGATGTAGCCGCTGTCGAACCAGGGTTCGAGGGCGATGACATCGTGCAGGGTCATCTTGCCGGCAAACAGGTAGCGACAGAGTTTCAGCTTCTGGTTCTTGAGTGCCCAACGGAAGAACGTGTGCACCGAGAGCAGCCCGTGCAGGTAGACCGTGTCCTTGGTGAAGGCGGCGCCGCCCTCGACCGGCACGCCGCGGAAGATGCGCGCGGCCGAGGCGAAGCTGTCGTTGTCGTTCTGGCCGGAGTCCAGAAAGAAACGGAACACGTCGATGAAGTCGGCACCGTTCTGCGCCTTCTCGATGGCGAGGATGCGCAGCGAGATGCGCTTCATGCGCTGGATGTCGATCGCCCCGGTGATCAGCTCGGCGAAGGTCGCGAGACCTTCCTGCGTGGCGGTGATACGCGGCGAATTGCGCGCCATCGACGCCAGATGCGGTTGCGCACGGCCATTCAGTGCCGTCAGCGAGTGCACGAAGGCTTCATGCTCGAGCAACTGGTGGCGATCGTATTCGGTGAACCCGGTGTCGGCGCGAAGACGAATGCGGGTGGTGCCGGCCGCCGCCTTCGCAGTGAGCCTCGGATCGATCTCGACGCGCACCTTGTGGTGTTCGAAGAACGCGTCCAGCCGCGCCTGCAGTTCTTCCTGCATCGTCGTGGCCGAAATCACGTAGTCGGATTCCTGGGTCGCCAACTCCTTCGACAATTCATCGGCGAGCGCGATGAAATGTTCGGCGGCATCGATGTTGTGATAATCGGATCCGGGCAGGAAGTCGCCGGGCTTGCCGAACAGCGCGGCCGAATGCACGCTGACGTCGCGCGTGCCGATCGATTCCAGCAAGCGTGTCGCGATCTCCCACGACTCCGCGGTGCGGCGCACATAGCCGCCGATCGGATGATCCGACGTGGCATGCGCCTCGTGCTGGATCGCGTCGAGTTCCTCGCGCACCGCGCTGTAGTCGAACTGCTCGTATTCGATCTTCGGCAGGTCCAGTCGACCGTTGCGCCAGCGCTCCAGGAACTTGCGCTGGACCGACGCCGGCCAACTGATTGCATCGAGCAGGCGGATGCCACGCACCGCCACCACCAGCCGCCGATCGAGCGCCGCGAAATAGGCGAGATCGGCGGGGTCCTGCATGTCAGCGCTTCCCGTACTTGTCGATCAGCCGCGCGCCGAGCGCCTTGTTCTGGACCCGGTCGGCGGCGCGCTTCTCATGCTCGGCGGCACGCAATTTCGCGGCATCGCGTTCCTGCAGCAATTTCAGATAGCCCTCGTAGCGGCGTTCCTGGATGCGTCCGTCGGCGATCGCCGCGCGCACCGCGCAGCCCGGCTCCTTGCCGTGCGCGCAATCGCGGAAGCGACACTGTCCGAGCAGGTCTTCGATGTCGGTGAAACTGGTTTCTTCGACCGGCTCCTCGCCAGTGAGCTTGATCTCGCGCATGCCCGGCGTATCGATGATGCAACCGCCACCGGGCAACTGGATCAGGGCGCGAAAGGTCGTGGTGTGGCGACCACGCGAATCGTTTTCGCGCACGGTGTTCGTGCGCATCTTCTCGACCCCGAGCAGGCTGTTGGTCAGGGTCGACTTGCCGGCGCCGCTGGATCCGACCAGCACCGCAGTGGCGCCCAGCCCGAGCCAGGGCGACAGCACGGCGACTTGCTCGCGGTCCTTGGCATTCAGCGTGAAGACGTGCCCGCTGTCTCCGGCGAGCCTGCGCAATTCGTCGTGGCAGGCCTGCGCATCGTCGGCGCGATCGGCCTTCGTCAACACGATTACCGGCGTGGCCCCGGACTCGCCGACGATGGCGAGGTAGCGCTCGATGCGTTTCGGATTGAAGTCGCCATCCAGGCCGCAGACGATCAGCACGGTGTCGATGTTCGCGGCGATGATCTGTTCGCGCCCGGACTCGCCGGCGGCGAGGCGGCGCAACTGGCGGTGTCGCGGCAACAGTGATTCGATCTGCCACTCGTCGTTGATGGCCGCGCTCATCCACACCCAGTCGCCGACCGAGGGCCGCACCGCATCTTCCACATCCTTGCGCCGTGCCGAAGACTTGGTACGCGCCCACAGCACCTCGCGGCCATCATGCGTTTCGAAGGCGTTGCGATGCTGCACGATCACCCGTGCCAATTTGGCATCGACGAAAGGCGCTGCAGGCAGGTGCTCGTCGCGCCAGCCGATGCGGCGCAGGGCAGACAGGTGTTCGGCGTCGGTCATGGCGGCATTGTAGGCGCAGGGCTGCGCATGCGCGCATTTCACCGCTGCGGCCCTAAGCTCCGGGCACGAGGTGAATCATGCGCATTCTGGTACCGCTGTTGTTGGGGCTGTCCGGCCTGTCCTTTCTGGGGTTCGGCATCGCCTTCCTGATCGCGCCGCGCGAGACCCTGGCGCTGGCCGGCGTCGCCACCGAAGGCGCCATCGCGGCCACCGAACTGCGTGCGTTCTACGGTGGCGTCGAGGTGGCGCTGGGCGGCTTGATCCTGTTCTGCGCGACGCGTCCATCGCGCTGGCGCGACGGCCTTTGGCTGACCTTGTGCTGCTACGGCGCGATTGGCCTCACCCGCGTCGTCGGCATGGGCATCGACGGCAGCGACTCGTTCTTCCTGCGTTTTGCGGCCAGCACCGAGGCCGGATTTGCACTGGCCGCTGCATTGCTGCTGAGGCTGAAGCAAAAAGCCTAGGGCACGATCCCTGTGCCCGCGGCCTGGGGGAGACTTACGGTGCGCTGCGGGCCGCAGCGGGTGAGACGTTCGCGGCGGTGCGATTGACGATCGTGACTGCATCACCCTCGCTCAACTGCGACTGGCCGAGGCTCACGACATGCGTGCCTTCGGCGAGTCCGCCCAGCAACTGCACCCAACCATCCTGCTCGCCGCCCAGCACTACCGGCTGACGGTGGGCCTTGCCGGCCGCGACCGTGAACACCTCCGGCTGGCGACCGTCCATCAGCAGGGCCGACTTCGGCAGCAGCAGGGCATCGGCAATGCGTTCGCGTTCGATCGCGATGCGCACGAACTGACCCGGACGCAACGGCGTGTCGGCTTCGGTGACGTCGATGCGCACATTCGCCGTGCCGCTGGCCGCGTCGACGATGGCACCAATGCGTTCGACCTGACCGAGAAATTCACCCTCGCGGAACGCATCGGCCGTGACCGCGACCGGCTGGCCTGCACGCAAACCCGCCAGTTCCTTTTCCGGCACCGGCACGTCGGCGACCAGATCGTCGAAATCGGCGATCTCGAAGGCCAGACCGTTCGGTGCCAGCCATTGGCCCGATTTGATGTGGCGGCGCGTGATCACGCCAGCATAGGGCGCGCGGATCTCGCTCTTGCTCAGGCTGAGTGCGGCCAGGTCGACCGCGGCGCGCTGCGCGTCGCGCTCGAAGCGAGCGCGCTCGACGGCATCGGCCGCGATCATGTGCTTGTCCAGCAACTGGTCGGCGCGTTGGGCCTCATGGTCGAGGCGCTTGGCGACACTGGCGGTCTGCGCTAGGGCGAGCCGGGCACGTTCGCCATCGATGCGGGCCAGCACCTGGCCGGCGGCCACGCGATCACCTTCCTCGACATAAATCTTCAGAACTTCGCCGCCGTTCTCGCTGACCAGATTCGCAGCGCGTTCGGCGGCCAAGGTTGCAGTGCCCGAGAACACGCGCACCAGTTCGCCACGCTTCGGCTGCACGGTTTCCACCGCGATGGCCGAGTCGGCGCCTTCGGCTGCCGTGGTCGCCTTGGCATCACTCTGGCTGCAGCCGCTCAGGCCCAGGCCGAAAGCAGCCACAATCGCAATGGAAATCAGCAGCTTGCGCATATCAGCGATACTCGGCATCGGTGTCGTTGGCGACGTCGGCCGCCGAGCGGGCCTCGATTTCGGTGTCGTGCCAGACCTTGTCCATCACGTCCATCAGGGCGTCGAACAGGACCTTCTCAAACGTGTTCATGGCGTTCTCCTCTGGTGTTGTAGGCAACTATAACACCAACAAACAGGGTGGCTATGGGCCTGAAGTCATGCTCGCCAGCGTGTTGCCTGCTGTTCAGATGCAGCCGGGTGGCGGAAGGTTTCCCGCCATCGGTCATGGGTGACGAGAGTTGGGTCCCGAAGCGGTCACGGCGCGGGCGGGCAATCTGCGGGCAGTTCAGCGACGGCGGGGTTTTCGGCGCGGCTGGATCACGCACTCGGTGGGCGCTTGGTTACGATCCGGCCATTGCACGCCATCACGAGCCCGCCATGTCGCACCAGATCGAAACCGCCACGCGCCTGACTGAAGTCCGCTACGAGATCCGCGGCGAACTGGCCCGGCGAGCACTGGAACTGGAGCAACAGGGCCGGCACATCGTGAAGCTCAACAT
The DNA here is from genome assembly GCA_016721845.1 of Lysobacterales bacterium. Lineage (NCBI taxonomy): Bacteria > Pseudomonadati > Pseudomonadota > Gammaproteobacteria > Lysobacterales > Lysobacterales bacterium. The sequence continues at coordinate 106,415 of JADKHK010000005.1, read as the reverse complement.
CGGCAATCCGGGCCTGTTCGGCTTCGATACGCCGACCCACCTGCGCGAAGCAATCCGCGACAATCTGCCGAAGTCCGATCCTTACTGCCACCAGCAAGGTCTGGCCGCGGCGCGCGAAGCGATTGCGATGCGCGAGATCGCGCGCGGTGCGCCGAATGCCTCGCCGGATGGCGTCTTCGTCGGCAATGGCGTGTCCGAACTGATCGACCTCGCCCTGCGCGGCCTGCTCAATCCCGGCGACGAGGTGCTGGTGCCCTCGCCCGACTATCCGTTGTGGACCGCAGCGGTGATCCTCAATGGCGGCAATGCCGTGCATTACCCCTGCAAGCCCGGCAACGGCTTCGTGCCGGAGATCGCCGACATCGAGTCGCGCATCACGCCGCGCACGCGCGCGATCGTGGTGATCAACCCGAACAACCCGACCGGCGCGGTCTACCCGCGCGCGCTGCTCGAACAGATTGCGGAACTCGCCGCGCGCCATCGTCTGGTGGTGATGGCCGACGAGATCTACGACGAGATTCTGTACGACGGCGCCGAGTTCGTGCCGATGGCGACCGTCGCCACCGAAACCGTCTGCCTGACGTTTTCCGGGCTGTCCAAGGTGCATCGGGCCTGCGGCTGGCGCGTTGGCTGGCTGAGCCTGTCCGGATACCTGAAGCGCGCGCAGGACTATCGCCACGCCCTCGACCTGCTGGCCGCCTTGCGCCTGTGCAGCAACGTCACCGCGCAATGGACAATTCAGCCGGCGCTGTTCGGCCCGAACACCATCGCTGCGCTTACCGCACCCGGCGGCCGCTTGCATGAAACCCGGCGCGCCGTCGTCGAGGCCTGTGCACGCAGCCGGTTCCTGAACCTGGTGCAGCCGACCGGCGCGCTGTACGCATTCCCGGGCGTCGACACGACCCTGCTGCCGAGCTTCGACGACCATCGCTTCGCACTCGAGCTGCTCGAATCCGAGGACGTGCTGCTGGTGCCCGGCAGCAGCTTCAACGTACCGTATCGCACCCACTTCCGGCTCACCTTGCTGCCGCAGGCCGAACTCGTCGACGACGTGTTCGCCCGCATCGAGCGTGCGCTCGAACGGGCATCGCAGCAGGCCCACCTGCACATGGCGGTGGCGTGAGCGCACCGCCCTATCTCGCCCTCGGCGACTCGTACACGATCGGCGAAGGCGTGCCGGCATCGGGGCGCTGGCCGGCACAGTTGGCGACCCGGTTGGGCTGGGCCGCACCAACGATCGTGGCTCAGACCGGCTGGACGACCGACGAGCTGGCGCTGGCGATCGATGCCGCCGGGCTCGCCTCGGTCTACGACCGCGTGTCCTTGCTGATTGGCGTCAACAACCAGTATCGCGGGCGCACGGTCGCGAACTACGCGGCCGAGTTCCGCGTGCTGCTGGATCGCTCTGTCGCGCTGGCCGGCGGCGACGCGAAGCGCGCGTTCGTCGTGTCGATCCCGGACTGGGGCGTGACGGCGTTCGCGGCGCGTGATGGCCGTGGCCGCGCCCGCATCGGCCGCGAGATCGATGCCTTCAATGCCGCCGCGCGCGCGGTGAGCGAGGCACGCGGCGTGCGCTACATCGACATCACGCCGACCTCGCGCGATCGCGGCGGTGATCCGGACATGCTTGCCGACGACGGCCTGCATCCCTCGGCCGCGATGTACACGCGCTGGGTCGACGACATCGTGCACACGCTGCCGGTGGCCGGGCCCGGCTAAACTGCAACGATGAACCCGACGCCCGATTCGCTGTCCCCATTGCGTGCCCGCCTCGGCGCCGTGCTCGAAACCGTGTTGAATCTCGCCGCGCGCATCGATCCCGACCTGCACGCCGATCTCGCCACGCTCGAAGGCCGTTCGATCGCACTGACCTGGTCGGCGCCGCAGTGGTCGCTGCGCCTGTCGGTCGAACAGGGCGCCCTCAAGGTCGGTCCGAACCGCGGCGAGTCCGATTTGTCGCTGGCGACCACGCTGTCCGGCCTGATCGGCCTGCTGCGCCCGGAAGCCAAAGGCAGCCTGCCGGTGGGGCGCGTGAACATCTCCGGCGATGCCGAGCTGCTGCGCCGAGTCGAGCAGATCGCGAAACGCTTTGCCCCGGACTGGGACGCCGCGTTCGCGCGCCATCTCGGACCCGTGCTCGGTCCGCAGATTGGTCGTGCGCTCGCCGAGGGCTTGCGCGCGGCGCGATCGGGCGCGACCTCGTTCGCCGAAACCACGTCCGAGTATTTGCGCGAAGAGAGCCGGGACGTCGCGACGCGTGAGGAACTCGCTGCATTCGCGGACGAGGTCGATCACCTCCGTGATGGCGTCGATCGTCTCGATGCACGGCTGAATCGCATCGCCAAGGCACGTGCATGAGTCGTGCTGCATTCCGGCTGATCGGCATCGGCACGACGCTGGCGCGCTACCGCCTCGACGAATTGCTCGATCTGTTGCCCGGCCTGCGCCTGCTGCGCTGGCTGCGCGGCTTCATTCCAGCCCCGCGCGGCGATCTGGCCGCGCTGTCGCGCGGCGCCCGCTTGCGACTGGCGTTGCAGGAACTCGGCCCGCTGTTCGTGAAGTTCGGGCAGATCCTGTCGACCCGACGCGATCTGTTGCCGAACGACATCGCCGAGGAACTGACCCTGCTGCAGGACCGCGTCGCACCGTTCCCGGGCGTCGAGGCGCAGCGGGTGATCGAGGCGGAACTCGGTCAGCCGATCGATCGCCTGTTCCGCCGTTTCGAGGTCGAGCCGCTGGCCTCGGCCTCGATCGCGCAAGTGCATGCCGCGGAACTGCCGGATGGCAGCGAGGTGGTGATCAAGGTGCTGCGCCCGGGCATCGAACAACGCATCACCGCTGACCTCGCCCTGCTCAAGGCCCTCGCCGCATTGTTCGAACGCCATGCCTCCGCTCGCGCCGACAAGCTGCAGCCGCGCGAGATCGTCGCCGAGATCGAGCGCACCTTGCGCGGCGAGGTTGACCTGCAACGCGAAGGCGCGAACGCCAGCCTGCTGCGACGCAATTTCGAGAATTCGCCGGACTTGTACGTGCCACGCGTCTATTGGGACTGGTCGAAGCAACGCGTGCTGACGCTCGAGCGCGTGCGCGGCATCCCGTCCGACAATCTCGCCGAGATCGACAAGGCCGGCATCGATCGCATCAAGCTCGCCGAGAAGGGCGTGCGCCTGTTCTACACCCAGGTGTTCCGCGACAACTTCTTCCACGCCGATGCGCATCCCGGCAACATCTGGGTCGACCTGACGCGCAAGGACGATCCGCGCTTCATCGCGCTCGACTTCGGCATCATGGGTGCCCTGCCCGATGCCGACCTGCGCCACCTCGCCGAGAATTTCCGCGCCATGTTCGAGCGCGATTATCGGCGCGTGGCCGAGCTGCATCTCGAGGCCGGCTGGATGCCCGCGCATGTCCGCATCGACGAACTCGAAGCCGCCGTGCGTTCGGTCTGCGAGCCCTATTTCACGCGGCCGCTGGCGGAAATCTCGATCGGCGAAGTCGTCGTGAAGCTGTTCAAGCTCGCGCATCGCTACGAATTGACGATCCAGCCGCAGTTGCTGTTGTTGCAGAAGACGCTGCTGAACGTCGAAGGCGTCGGTCGCCTGCTGCACCCGAAGCTCGATATCTGGGCGGTGGCGCAACCCGTGCTCGCCGACCTGATGGGCAAGCGTTATGGCCTGAATGAATTGCGCGACCGCTTCCGCGACCGCCTGCCGGAAATCCTCGAACAGGCCCCCGAACTGCCGCGCCTGCTGCACACCTGGTTGCGCCAGGCGGTGGATGGTGAAGCCCGTTCGCACATCCGCTCGGAAGACCTGCGGCGTCTCGCCGATGTCTCCGAACGCGGTCAGCGTCGCGTGGTCTGGGCGGTGATCGGTGCCGCGTTGCTGATCGCCGCGACCCTGCTGTATGCGCTGGAAGCCGGTGGCACGCACTGGTTCGGCCAGCCAGCCGGGCTGTGGATCGCGCTGACCGGGGGCGTGATGGCCTTTGTCGCGGCCTTGCGCAGCCGATGAGCGCGGCATCGCTGCAGGTGCTCGACGAAGCGTTCGAACACGCCGAGCAACTGCGCGCCTCCTGGCAACTGGATGCCGCCGAAGATGCCTACCGAGCATTGCCGCAGGACGAGCGCCTGCGCCCGCGCGTGCTCACCGAGATCGCGATCACGCTGGCGCACCAGGGCCGCGGCGCCGAAGCGCTGGCGGCGATCGCCGAGGCGGAAATGCTGGCGCCGCAGGACGCCACCATCGCGCAGAACCGGCTGATCCTCGAGAAACTGCGCGAGCCGGAAGACCCCGACCTGTTCCTCACCCTGCATCGACGCTATGGCGAGCGCTTCGTGCCGACGCGCGCCGAATTGTTCAAGCAGCAGCGACAGCGCGGCGACGGTCCGCTACGCATCGCCTATCTCGGCGTCGACGCACATACCGCGCTGGCGCGCTTCGTGCCGATGCTCGCCACGCATCACGATCGATCGCGATGTCATGCAGCATTTTTCTACGGTGCCAGTGACGAGGCCCGGATCAATGATGCCCGCCGCCGATTCCCGCAGGTCGCGCATGTGTCGATCAAGGACATCGCGCCGCGCGATCTCGCCATCGCGCTCGCCCGCGGCGGTGTCGACATCGCCGTCGACCTGATCGGCCATGGCCATGGCTGCGTGCTCGACGCGCTGGCCTACCGGCCGGCGCCGCTGCAGGTGACCTGGCTGGACTATGTCGCCACGACCGGCGTCGCGGCGATCGATGCCCGCGTCTGTGATCGCTGGACCGACCCGGTGGACGCGAGTTCATGGTGCACCGAACAGCCGCTGCGCCTCGACATTCCGCAATGGTGCGCCGCACCGCCGCCACGATCGGCGGCCCGCCGTCCGGATGCGGGCGACGCGCGCGTGCTCGGCATCGTCAATGCCACCAACAAGGCTTCTCCGAAACTGTATGCGCTCGCAGCGCGCGTGCTGGAACAGGTGCCGGCAGCGCGCCTGCGCGTGATCGGCGTCGCCGGCCAGCGTGCCCGAAGTGCCGCGCTCGCAGCTCTGCCGGCGGCCCTGCATGGGCGTGTCGAACTGATCGATCGCGTCGACGAAGCGGCGTACCACGCACTCGTGGCCGGCATCGACGTCGCGCTCGACCCGTTGGTGTTCAGCGGCGCCACGACCACGCTCGACTGCCTGCATGGCGGCCTGCCGGTGATCACCCGGCCCGGCACGCTGCCGCATACACGCTCCAGTCTCGCGATCCTGGCGCACCTCGGTCTCGATGAACTGATCGCGCACAACGATGAAGACCTGGTCCGCCGCGCCGTCGATCTGCTGCGCGACGACCCGCGCCGCCAAGCGTTGTCGGCTCGCCTGCCAGGCCGGGTTACGGATTCGTCGCTGACCGATCCGGCCCGTTTCATGCCGGCCTTCGAAGCCGCCCTGCTCTCGGCCCATGCCCGCACGCGGCCGCCATGAGCGCGACCGAGCCGCTGGATCTGCTGCATCTCGATGACCATCTGCTGGTTGTCGACAAGCCGGCCGGACTGCTCGCACATGCCAGCCGCATGGCCGCCGATGTCGACGAGGATTTGCTCGACCAATTGCGACACCAGGTTGGCGGCGAGGTGTTCCTGGTGCATCGACTCGATCGCGCGACCAGTGGCCTGGTACTCGCCGCACGCACGCGCGAAGCGGCCGGCGAACTCGGCAAGCAGTTCATGGCGCGCACGGTCGAGAAGACCTATCTGGCCGTCTGTCGCGGCTGGCCGGCGGAGACCGGCGAGATCGACTACGCGCTCGGCGACGTGCGTCCGAACTCGCCGAAGAAGCCGGCATTGACCCGTTACCGCCGGCTGGCGACGGTCGAAGTCCCGATCGCGCTCGGCAAATATCCGCAGCAGCGCTACGCGTTGCTGGCGGTTGATCCCGTGACCGGGCGCTATCGCCAGATCCGCAAGCATTTCCATCACGTCTCGCATCACCTGATCGGCGACACCAGCCATGGCCGCAGCGAACACAACCGCCTGTTCCAGTCGCAATGGCAGGTCTCGCGGCTGCTGCTGCATGCGCGCCGCCTCGTGTTCACGCATCCGGCGACGGGCGACCGCCTCGCCTTCGTCGCGCCGCTCGACCCCCAGTTCCAACGCATCGTCGACGCGGTCGGCTGGCACGGGATCGCCATCTGATCGTTCGAATCGACGAAATCTCCACTCCCTTTCGACAGGCCTTGCGCGTGCAGGTCACGACTAGAATCACGCCGTGAATGCCGACTTCCGCGAACGCGACCGACTCGATGCGCTGCGCCAGATGGTCGAGGACGTGTCCTCGGAACTGGAGTTGCAGCCATTGCTGACGCGCCTGATCGAGTCGGCCTGCCGGCTGATCGGCGCCGACGACGGCACCATCGGCCTGTATGTGCCGGAGCGCAACGTCATCCGCACCGAGGCCGCCTACCGCATGCCGGCCGGCGAGATCGGCGCCGAGATGGGGCCCAACATCGGCCTGGCCGGACGCGTGCTCGCCAGCGGCGAAGCGGTGATCGCGCGCTATGGCGACCTCGCCAACATCACCCTGCTGGAACTGGCCGAGAACCGCGTCGTCGGCTTGCCGATCCGCTGGCGCGGGCGATTGATCGGCTTCTTCGGCATCGGCGCTTCGCCGCCGCATGTGTTCGCCGGATCGGACATCGCCCTGCTCGAAGTGTTCGCGCGGCACGCCGCGATAGCGATCGACAACGCCCGCCGCTACGACGAGGAACGGCGGCGTGCGGCGCGCTTCGCGCTGATCGCCCGCGTCACTGCGGCGCTGGGTGCGTCCAGCGATGTCGACGTCGTGCTGCAACGGGTCGCCGACGCCGTGCACGAACTGCTCGGCTTCGAGAACATCGACATTCCGCTGCTCGATGCTGACGATCCGACGGTGCTGGTCATCCGCATTCGCGGCGGCCACTACAAGGACCGCATCCAGCACGAAGACCGCATCCCGATTGCGCACGGCATCATGGGCGCGGCGGTCCGCGAGGGGCGTACGCAATGCGTGAACGACGTGCGCAACGATCCACGCTACATCACGCCGCCGGAGGTGCCGGTGCCGCAGGCAGAATTGGCCATTCCGATCGTGCTCGGCGGCGAAGTCCTGGGCGTGCTCAACGTCGAATCGAACCGGCTGTTCGACGCCCTCGACATCGCCAGCCTCGACATCGTCGCCAGCCATCTCGCGGTCGCGATCGAGAATGCGCGACTGCTTGCCGAAGCGCGCGATGTCGCGGTGCTGGCCGAACGCCAGCGGCTCGCGCGCGAGCTGCACGACAACGTCACCCAGATCCTGTCGAGCATCAATCTGATCACCCAGACCTTGCCGCAGGCGTTGCGCAAGGACAGTGCCGAGGCCGAACGGCGCGCCCTGCGCCTGCACGAATTGGCGCAGAGCGGCTTTGCCGAATTGCGTGCCCTGCTGCGCGAACTGACGCCGCCGAAGCATGCCAATCGGCCGACGATTTCGCGCGCCGGGCGGGCTTTCCTCGGTCTCGAAAAACTGCGCGAGGGCGGACTCCCGGCAGCGCTGACCCCGTTGTTGAAGCGCATGCTGCCGGAGTCGATCCGACTGGTTCTGAACATCGGCAGCTACGAACTGCAACGCCTCGATCGCGAGGAAGCCCTGTTCCGCGTCTGCCAGGAAGCGGTGTCGAACGCGGTGCGACATGCGCAGGCGACGCGGCTGACGATCGGCCTCAAGCTCAGCGAGCGAGCGCTGACCCTGTCGGTGCTCGACAACGGCCGGGGCATCGCGGCCGACCGTCGCGACGGCCTTGGCCTCGGCCACATGCGCGAGCGCGTCGAGCAACTCGGCGGCGTCTTCCGCATCGTCCCGGCCGCGCCGCAAGGTACCCTGATCGAAGCGGCCGTGCCGCGCGAGGACCGGAATCCGCCATGACCACGAGCATCCGCCTGTTGCTGGTCGACGACCATGCCGTCGTGCGCGAGGGCATCCGCGCGGTCTTGGAAGATTTCGACGAGATCCATGTCGTCGGCGAGGCCGGCGACGGCGATGGCGCGCTGGCCATGCTCGAACGCACGCAACCGGACTTGCTGCTCAGCGACCTGAAGATGCCGGGCCTGCCCGCCTCCGAATTGGTCAAGCGCGCACTGCTGGCACGACCGAGTCTGCGCGTGCTGATGTTCACCAGCTTTGCCGAACATGCACAGGTGAAGAGCCTGCTCGATGCCGGCGCCCATGGCTATCTGCTCAAGGACGCGGCGCGCGAGGACATCCGCCGCGCGATCAATACCGTCGCCCAGGGACAGCGCTACCTGCATCCGCTCGCCGAGGCCGCGCTGCGTGGACGCGTCGGTCACCAGGGACTCGAGCGCCTGACCGAACGCGAGCGCGACGTGCTGCTGCAGGTCGCGGAGGGCCACAGCAACAAGGAAATCGGGCGCAAGCTCAATCTCACCGAAGGCACGGTGAAAGGTTACGTCAGCGCGATCTTCGAGAAGCTCGGCGTCAACGACCGCACCCAGGCCGCCCTGATTGCGCATCGCGCCGGCATGACCTCGTGACCCGACGCGTCAACGCGTGCGGCGCTCCGGCGTGCGGCGGGGCCTTGGTCGCGGTGTCGGGCGCGGATCGATGATGCGGCACGCGCCAGGCTGCAGGTCGTCGAGCGTGTAGTCGCCGCTGGCGACGCGAATCAGTCGCAGCGTCGGCAATCCGACTGCGGCGGTCATGCGCCGGACCTGGCGGTTGCGGCCTTCGCTGATCGTGAGTTCGATCCAGGCATCCGGCACCGACTGGCGCACGCGGATCGGCGGATCGCGCGGCCACAGTCCCGGCGGCGCGTCGATGCGACGGACGTCGGCCGGGCGTGTTGGCCCATCGTTCAATTGCACGCCGCGACGCAGGGCATCGAGTTGTTCATCGCGCGGATCGCCTTCGACCTGCACGCGGTAAGTCTTGCGATGCGCGTGTCTCGGATCGGTCAGCCGATGCGCCAACGCGCCATCATCGGTGAGCACGAGCAGGCCTTCGGAATCGCGATCCAGTCGCCCGGCGGGATAGACGCCGGGCACATTGATGAAGTCACCCAAAACGCGACGGCCCTGCCCGTCGGTGAACTGGCAGAGCACGTCGTAAGGCTTGTTGAACAGGACGATCAACCGCCGGCCGGAGGTGCCGTCGCGGCGTCGGCCGGTGCTTCACCATCGGCGCCTTCGGAGGGCTTGCGGAAGCGCAGGGTCATGCGGTCGGACTCGCCGATCGCGGCGTACTTCTCGCGATCCTTGTCCTTCAGCGCGAAACTCGGCGGCAGCGTCCACACACCTTCCGGATGGTCCTTGGTGTCCTTCGGGTTGGCATTGATCTCGCTCTTCTCCTCAAGCACGAAACCGGCGGCAGTGGCCAGGCCGATCACGTAGTCCTCGGTGAGATACCCGGTTTCCTTGGTCGCTTCGAGCGTCGTACCCGGGTTCGCGCGGTGCTCGACCACGCCCAGCACGCCACCTGGCTTGAGCACGCTGTAGAAGGCCTTGAAGTAGTCGCCGTCATTGCCGTCCATGGTCCAGTTGTGGACATTGCGGAACGTGACCACGGCATCGGCCGAATCCGGGTCGCCGAAGGCCGGCGCCTTGGTGTCGAAGGTGCGCAGTGCGACGCGATCGTAGTACGCCGGATCGCTGGCCAGCTTCGCTGCCAGCTGCTCGTTGTTCTTCTTGTAGTAGCCGGGCGCGTCCGCTGCGGTGGTGTCCCAGATTGCGGCGATTTCGGTACCGGCATCGCGCAGATACGGCGCGAGGATCTCGGTGTACCAGGCGCCGCCGCCCGGCGTGATTTCGATCACCGTCATGTTCGGCTGGATGCCGAAGAACGCCAGCGTCTCCTTGGGATGACGATACTGGTCCCGCGCCTTGTTCTCGTCCGAACGATGGCGGCCGGCGAGGATGGCATCGATCGGGTCGGCGGCCACGACCGGTGCAGCCGTCGGCGCAACCTCGGCCGGCGGCGCTGCCGTGGTGGCGACATCGGACGACGGCGCGTCATTCGAACATGCCGCGAGCGCGGCAACGATGGCGAGCATCAGGGTCGGGCGAATCTTCATCGGCGATCTCCAGTCGGTGGGGGCGGAAGGGTAACAGTGGCGCCCCTGGCCGCGCGTGGACCGCAGCCGATGTACCGGAGTTCCGGACCCGGTCAGCCGGCGTCGCAGCGCGGCGATGGTGCCCGCGCCAGTGTCACCCGCACCGGAAAGTGGTCGGAGCCGAGATCGGGACCACGGGTGCTATCGACTCTCTGCCACGCCGCATTGGCCAGCACCTGGTCGATCGGGATGCCGACCAGCCCGCGTCCCCAGGCCGGCCAGGTCGGCGCCAGCGAAGTCGCGCGACGCCAGCCCTGTCGTGCAAACGGCGCGAACGCGGACGACCACGGTGTCGCGTTGAAATCACCGACGATCAGCGCCGGTCGCACGGACGGCGAGCGGTCGGAGACGGCAGCGGCGAGTTCGCGATCGCGGATGGCTTTGTCCTCGGGCGAGATTGGCGGCATCGGATGCAGTGCGCGCAGCGCCAAGCAACCTCGCGGCGTGTCGATCGCGACGTCGATCGAGGCGAGTCCGCGGGTGTCATGCAGCACCTGAGCGTTCGCAAGAGGGTGTCGCGACAACACCGCGATCCCGAACGGATCAAGCGCCGGCTCGATCACCCGAAACGGATAATCTGGCCACCGCGATAGCGCCTGCGCGTAATCCGGCGATACCTCGACCACGACTACCGCATCGGCGGGCGCATCGGCCAGCCACGCGAACAGCGCTTGCGGATCTCGCGTCGCCAGGTGCACGTTGGCGCTGACCACGGTGAAATGCGAGTCAACGGATGCTGCAGACGCATCGCCAAGACGCGGCGCCGCCGTGATCATGGGCAGCAGCGACAGCGGGGCGAGGATCAGCCAGCGGCGACTGCGCAACGCGCAGACCGACACAACCGGCAGCAACGCCAGCGCATACAGCCACTGCCAGTGCACGGCGAGGTCCAGCACCCAGGCGATGCGCCCGTCGCGCTCGTGCAGCCAGGGCGAAGCGAGCGGCAGCAACAACGCGACCAGCAGCAGCGGCAGCAGCAAGCGCGCACGACGGACCATCGCATCGATCATGATTCAGTCCCGCAGCGGCAGGAACAGGTCGCTGATCGCTTGATGTTCGGGCACATCCGGATAGAACGCCACCCGTTGCAGATAGGGCGGGAAGTCGCGCAGGGCTTCGCCGCTCGCGGGCAGCCATTCGGCGAACAGGAAGCGGATCGACGGACCCAGCGTGGCTTCCGATCCGACATGCCGCAGCACGGCACAGCGACCGCCGGGAATCCGGCTCGCGACCACGCCCTCGGCATTCGCGTCGATCTCCCGATCGGTCGCCGCGGCAAGACCGAACCGAAAGCGCTCGCCGGGCGTGTCCTCCGGATCGTCGTGGAGGATGTTGTAGGTCGCACTGATCGTCGGCGGCAATCGATTCGCACGCCGCCACGCGATGAACCGGCGCACGCTGTCACCGATCCGTTCCGGCGGACCGACATGCTCGAGCAAGGCGATGCGCGTGTCGGGCACACGGATGATGCGGACGTCGGCAAGGCCGAGGACTTGGGGCATGTGCTGGCTCCGGATGCGCTGCAAAGGCTGGATGAGCTCGCGCCAGGCGTCCCAATCGGGACGTTCGCGGAACGCGCTCGGGCTTTGCCCGAGCACCCGCCGAAACGCCCGCGAGAACGATTCCGCATGGTCGTAGCCGCTGTCGTAAGCGATGTCGGTGACGCTCGCATCGGTCCGGAACGCCAATCGTCGTCCGGCGCGCATCAGCCGCAGGCGCTGCACGTAGTCATGCAGACCGAAGCCGAACAAGGACGAGAATTGGCGCTGGCAATGGCACGGCGAAAACGCCGCGATTGCCGACATCGTCGCCACGTCGAGCGACGCATCGAGATGTGCGTCGATGTAGTCCAACAACTTGCGCATACGCGCGAGGTAGCGGTCGCGGTGGGAAGCGTTCACGAAAGACTCCAGGCTCGACGCTAGTTTCTTGATCCAGCGCAAGTCACGCCTGACCGATCCTGCGCGATGATTTGATCGTCTGACACAATCGCCTGCTCCACGCACCTGCGGCCACCAGGCCGCCGAGGAAGCCGTCATGATCCGATTGTCCCGCCTGTTGCCACTGTTCGCACTCTGCATCGGTTTGCCCGCGCATGCCGCCGACCAGAACCGACGCGTCGGTGTCGGCACCGGCTGCACCGACGCCACGCTCACCAGCGCCTTCAACGCCATTCGCACACAAACCGGCACGCACACCATCCGCATCAACAAAGGCAATTACGCCCTGCCCGATGGCCTGACCTACTTGCCCACGGTCAACCAGACTGCAGTATTCATCGAAGGCGGCTACGACAACTGCATGGCGGTCACACCGACCGGCAGTACCGCCAGCGATGCCGACCTGGCCGTGGTCAGTGGTGCCGGCGGCACCAGCTTCCCGGTGCTGGACCTGGTCCTGAATGGCCGCGTGCAGACCTTCCAGATGCGCCGCATCGTCGTGACCGGCGGTGAGGACAGCGGTTTGTACGTGACCGGTCAGGCCTCGGTATTGCTCGGCGTCGGCGCCAAGATCCGCGGCAACTCAAGCGCGACGAACGGCGGCGGTATCGTGCTGAACGGGTCGCCGACCAACAACACGTCGACGTTCGCACGCATCGACCTCTATATCGACGAGGGGGCCGAGGTCATCAACAACATCGCGATGGACCGCGGCGGCGGCATCTATTGCGGCAGTCCTTCGGGTGTCGACACCCATGCCAGCATCGTCTTTCGCGACGGCATCCTCGGCTACAACCAGGCCGACGAAGGCGCGGCCTTCTACTGCCGCGGCTCGCTCGAAGGCGGCGGCGGATTCCAGCCACGCCCGCGCAGCAACCGTGCTGCGCTGATCATCGGCAACCAGTCGACCAGCAATGGCAGCGGCGTCCGTTGCGCCGCCGGCTTCGGCACCCTCGACACCGTCCTGCCAGTGCAGCCCGATGGTTTCCGCCATGTCGGGGCCGACGCCGACAGCAACGGCCTGCTCGCGATCGCCGCAAACGGCGGCACGGCCAGTCCGGCGCTGTGCCTGATCGGCAGCCGCACCTGGGGCGATATCGGCAATCCCGCGCCGGCCGGCCAGAGCCGCTTCCTGCTCCGGAACCTCCATGTATCGAGCCAGTTCGGCAACGGCTTCGTCGGACTGAGCACACGGGATGCAATGGAGTTGATTGTCGCGCCCTCGGGCGACACCGTGAACTGCACCTTTTTCACCGCCACGCCCTGCGTGCGCTTCACCGACAACAGTGTCGATGCGGGCGCGGGCAACTTGCTGCACGCGAGCGGGGGCAGCATGTTGCAGTTGCGCCGCGCCATGATCGACGGCAACACGTCACGTTCGGAATTGGGCCTGGCCGACGACACGGCCGACGTGATCCTGATGGCCTCGATTCTGGACGACAACACGGTCATGCCGCGCTCGACGAGTCCGAGCACGTCGTCCCTGTTCACGGCGCAATTCGGGGGCGCCGTCGATGTGCGCAACAGCACGATCATCATGCGTTCGACGTTGAACCAGTTCTTCCGCCTCGGTTCGACCCCCCTCGTCGACAACACGGGCATCGGCTACGCCCAGTCCAGCGCGTTCAGCTCGACCGTCGGCGCGCCGAGCGCAGTAGAGTTCGAAGGCGGCACGCCGACCACGAACTTCCGACGCTACTGGTGCGGCTATTTCGCAAACACCAGCACGAACTTCAGTGGCCACACCGTCGTCAACAACGTCGCCACCGGAACCTATAACCTCGCCGCCAGTTTCAGCGTTGACGCCAACTATTCCCCAACCCACGCCGACCTCCGCGATGCCTGTACCGCCCCGCCTGGCGCCCAGAATCGCGACTTCTACGGACGCCCCTACAGCGTCGACTTCCCACCGACGAACAGCCTGCAGGCCGACATCGGCGCCGTCGAGGCGCAGCTGCAAGTCGATATTTTCGAAAACGGCTTCGAATCGTAGCGACGACCGAACGGTCGAGAGATCACTGCAACAACGGCTTCAACGCCTTGAGCACGTGATCGCGCAGCGCCGGTTGCGCCGCCGCCGTGGGATGGAGGTTGTCTTCGAGGAAATTGCTGCGGTCATTCGAGATCGGGGCGAGCAGGAAGGGCAGCAGGGTCGCGGCGTGGTCGCGGGCGAGATCGACGTACATCTGGCGGAACTGCGCGGTGTAGTCCGGTCCGTAGTTCGGCGGCAGTTCCATGCCGACGAGCAGCAGCTTCGCCTTGCGCGTCTTCGCGGCGGTGAGGATGCGCGCGAGGTTCTGTTTCGCCAGATCAATCGGCAGGCCGCGCAGGCCATCGTTGGCGCCGAGCTCGATCACGACGACATCAGGCTGCTGTTCGGCCAGCACCGCCTCGATGCGCGCCGCACCGCCGGCCGTGGTCTCGCCGCTGATGCTGGCATTGGCGACCCGCCAACCCTCGGTCTGCAACTGCTGGTCGAGCAGATGCACCCAGCCCTGCTCCGGCGCGAGGTTGTAGGCGGCCGAGAGTGAATCGCCGAAGACCAGCACGCGCTTCGGCGCTGCCGCCTGCACGGCGCTCGCACCGATCAGCACGACCATGACGAAAGCTTGAATTGCAATCTGCGAGAGTGACCGCATGATTCCTATTCCCTTGACCATTGCCGAAGCCCAATTGCCGATGAATGCCATACGCGAGCATGCCACTGCCGACGTGAACCCCGCACCCCTGCTGATCGACGTGCATGGCCTGACTCGGCGCGTGGCCTTGCCCGGGCGCGAACTCACGATTCTCGAGAACGTGTCCTTCCGCGTCGTCGCCGGCGAATCGGTGGCGATCGTCGGCGCCTCGGGTTCAGGCAAGTCGACACTGCTGGCCCTGCTCGCCGGGCTCGATGTCGCCAGCGAAGGCGATGTCCGCATCGGTGGCACCGGCCTCGCCGCGCTCGACGAAGACGCCCGCGCCCGCCTGCGCAGCGAACGCATCGGCTTCGTGTTCCAGAACTTCCAGCTGCTGCCAGCGCTGACCGCGGTCGAGAACGTGATGCTGCCGCTGGAACTGGCCGGCGTCGACGATGCCGAGACGCCGGCGCGGCAGATCCTCGCGCGCGTCGGACTCGGCGAGCGCCTCGACCACTATCCGCGCCAGTTGTCGGGTGGCGAGCAGCAGCGCGTCGCGATCGCACGCGCCTTCGTGACGCGCCCGCAGATCCTGTTCGCCGACGAGCCCACCGGCAATCTCGATACCGCCACCGGCAAGGTCATCGCCGAGCTGCTGTTCGAGCTGAATCGCGCCGAGGGCACGACCCTGATTTTGGTCACGCACGACGAACGCCTTGCGGCGCGTTGCGCGCGCCAGCTGCGGCTCGACGGCGGCCGTCTGGTCGCACGCGCATGAACCACACGCGTTCGCTGCTGCGCCTGTCCTGGCGGCAATTGCGCCGCGACCTCGCCTCGGGCGAATTGCGCGTGTTGTTCGCGTCGCTGGTGCTGGCGGTGCTGGCGGTGACCGTGGTCGGTTTCGTGACCGATCGCGCCACGCGCGCACTGGCGCTCGAAGCCAATCGCCTGCTCGGCGGCGATGCCGTGCTGCGCGCCGACGGACCGATTCCGGAACCGCTGCGCGCGGCGGCGAACGATGCGCGCCTGCAACGCAGCGAAGTCTGGACCTTCAACAGCATGTTGCGCGCTGACGATGCCTTCAAACTGGGCGAAGTGCGCGCGCTCGGTGCGGGCTATCCGCTGCGCGGCGCCTATCGCCTGCGCGATGCGAACGGTGGCGAGCGCAGCCATCGCGGTGCCCCGGAACCCGGCACGGCGTGGTTGTCGCGCGCCGGCGCCGACGCGCTCGGCCTCGGCATCGGCGATCGGGTCACGCTCGGGCGCAGCGAATTCACGTTGTCGGCGCTGGTCGTGCAGGAGCCGGACGCGGTGCTCGACTATTTCAACACCGCGCCGAAGGTCTTCATCCCCCTCGCCGATCTGGACGCCACTGGCCTGGTGCAGCCCGGTGCGCGCATCGTCTATCGACTCGTCGTGGCCGGAGACGAGTCGGCCGTGCGCGGCTTCGTGAGCTCGGCCACGCCGCTGCTTGGTCGCGGGCAGCGGATCGAGACCGCCGCCGACGCGCGCCCGGAGATTCGCAGTGCGCTCAATCTGGCCGATCGCTTCCTCGGCCTTGCCGCGCTGGTCTCGGTGGTGCTGGCGAGCATCGCGGTGGCGATGGCGGCACGCCGACACAGCGCCCGCCATCTCGACGATGCCGCAGTGCTGCGTTGCCTTGGTGCCAGCCAACGCCTGATCGCGTCGCTGCATTTGCTCGCCCTGATCCTGCTGACCTTGCTGGCGTCATTCCTCGGCATCGCACTCGCGTTCGCGCTGCAGTGGTTCGCCGGTGGCAGCCTGGAGCGCACGCTCGGCATCACCGTGCCCGTGGCCGGACCCATGCCGGCACTTTACGGTGCCGCGGTCGGCTTCACCGTGTTGCTCAGTTTCGC
Organism: Lysobacterales bacterium; assembly: GCA_016721845.1. Taxonomy (NCBI): domain Bacteria; kingdom Pseudomonadati; phylum Pseudomonadota; class Gammaproteobacteria; order Lysobacterales; species Lysobacterales bacterium. The sequence continues at coordinate 89,871 of JADKHK010000005.1, read as the reverse complement.
GCTGCCACCGGTGCTGGCCTTGCGCCGTGTGCCGGCGCTACGCGTGCTGCGCCGGGACATCCCGCTGGTCGAGCCGAGCGCACTCCTGACGACCCTGATCGGACTGACCGGCTTGACCGCCTTGCTGTGGTGGAAGTCGGGTTCGGCGCAACTGGCGAGCAGCCTGCTCGGGGGTCTGGCCCTTGCCTTCATCGCACTTGCAGCGATCGCGGGCGTACTGCTGTTTGCGCTGCGTGGATTGCGTCGACGTCTGCGCGGTGCCTGGCGTTATGGCCTGGCGAACCTGTCGCGCCGCGCCGCGTCGAGCCTGGCGCAGATCGCGGCAATTGGCCTTGGCCTGACCGTGCTGCTGCTGCTCGGTCTGGTCCGCTCCGATCTGTTGGCACGCTGGCGCGAGTCCATTCCCGAGGACGCACCGAACCAGTTCGTGATCAATATCCAGCAGGATCAGGTCGACGGCGTGCGTGCCCTGCTCGTCGAGCAACGACTGGCGCAGACCACGCTGTTCCCGATGGTGCGCGGCCGCCTCGCGGCGGTGAACGGTCGAGCGGTCAGCGGCGAGGACTACGACGATCGCGGCGAACGCGCGCGCCGTCTGGCCGAGCGCGAGTTCAACCTGAGCGCCACCGAATCTTTCGCGGAGGACAACGTCGCCACCGACGGTCGACTGTGGACCGCGGACGATCTGGCGCAGGCGCAATGGTCGGTCGAGGAAGGCTTCGCGAAGTCGCTCGGCTGGCACATCGGCGATCGCGTCGCGTTCGATGTCGGCGGCCAACGCGTCGAGGCGCCGATCACCAGCCTGCGCAAGGTCAAATGGGAAAGTTTCCGCCCGAACTTCTTCGTGCTCGGCACACCGGCGACGATCGCGACGTTGCCGACCAGCTACATCACCAGCCTGCACGTGCCGGAGTCGCAGCGCGGCGCCGTGAACGCATTGATCGAACGCTTCCCGAACCTGAGCGTGATCGACATCGGCGCAGTATTGACGCAGGTGAAGGGCACCGTCGAACAAGTCACCGAAGTGGTCGAACTGGTGTTCCTGTTCACGCTCGCGGCCGGGGTGCTGGTGCTGTTCGCGGCGATCCATGCCAGCCAGGACGAACGCCTGCGCGAAGGCTCGGTGATGCGCGTGCTTGGCGCACGCCGTGGCCAGTTGCGACTCGCCCAGCTCTCCGAATTCCTGGTCATCGGCCTGATCGCCGCGGCCGTGGCCGTGATCGCCGCAAATGGCATCGCCGCCAGCATCGCGGTCCGCGTGCTGGAATTGCCGTGGACGCCGAACCTGCGATTGAGCCTGGAGATCGCCGCGATCGGACTGGCCCTGGTGCTGGCGGCCGGCTGGTTCAGCACACGTCGGACGGTCGCCGCACCTCCCGCGGAGACCCTGCGCGCACTCGCCTGACGGGCTGATTCAATCGAGCTTCTTCAACCACTTCAGCAACGGTGCCCAGTCGTCCTGGTGCGAGCGCGTCTGCTCGCTGTGATAGTCGAACAGGCTCTTGCCGAGACCGGCCAGCAACACATAGCCCTGCGAGTCGCGCAGTTCCGCGATGACCGGAAACGGCGATTCCTTCAATCGTGCGATCGCCATCTGGGTCGCATTGGTCCAGGGCTTGGTGCGATTGGCGATGATCGCGACCGGAAACTTCTTGCGCTTCAACGCCGGCAGTTCCGCCAGTTCGGCGAAGAAGGCTTCCGAGGCTTCGAGATCGATGACCGAGGGCATCACCGGAATGAGCAGCGCGTCGGCGGCGTCGAGCAACTCGGCGACTTCAGCGACGCGGATGCCAGCGGCCGTGTCGACGATGCAGCGCTTGGTCCCGCTTGGCACCTTGACCGTCACCTTGGACCCGGGCTTGCCGGCCATGCCGAGCACCGGATGCGCCAGCGCCGCCCGCTTCTCGGCCCAGTGCAGCGACGAGCCTTGCCGGTCGCAATCGATCAGGACCGTTTCCTTGCCCGCGGTCGCGTAAAACGCCGCCAGATTGGTCGCGACCGTGGTCTTGCCGCAACCGCCCTTGGGACTTGCAATCAGGATCGTGCGCATGGCCCTGCTCCGTCTGCCGTTTCCCGGAAGATAACGGCAGTTGGGCGCCCGGCATAGCCGAGATCAGTCTCAGCCGTTGGCGAGCAAGGCGTAGCGGAACAGTTGGATGATCAAGCAGCACGACCGAGCCCTGGACGTCGGCGTAGGCCGACACGAGCAGCGGGCGTCAGGGCCGCGGTTTCCGGCAGCGACCTGCACAGTACCAACGGTGTGGCGGTGCTATTCGAACGACGTGGCGAACAACAGATCGCGCGACAACTGGATTTCGATCGCCGGAAGCGGTCCGGTCGGTGACGTCAGTGGCACCGGAGTCGCGCCGGCCAGCGAACAGGTTCCGTGGAACACCGACCCGCCGAACGGGCAGAGCCTGTCATCGTAGACTTCGTCGGTGAAGCCATCGGTGTTGTCGGTCGATACGAGCACTGGATGGGAAGTGGGCATGAACTGCGACGACATCGCCGCTTCGCCGTCGACATCGGTTCGAGCGGAGGCGAAGAAGTCGCCTGAGGGCGTCCAGAGATCGACGTTGACGCCCGCCACCGGAACGCCGGATTCTTCGTCGAGAACCTTGATTCGGCGCGAATCGTCGGCGAGCAATTTGAAGTCGACGGCTTCCCGCACGCCCTCCAGCGGCACGTCGATCGTCGGAGCACCGACCAGACTGCACGGATAGTGTTGGTCGACGACCTTTCCGCAGTCGATTCCATCGAACACCTGTGGCATGAAGTTGTGCGACTGCATGCCCAGACGAAACGCTCCCAACGGCACGCTCGTCAGTACATATTCCGCATGCTCGATTTCCGGATAGAGCGCCCACGAACGAACGATGCCTCCGTCGTCGGAGAGGAGATCGGCAAACACGACCGTACCGATGGATCGATCCTGGAGCGACTGAACGCGACCGCTGATCATCGGGGCGCGGACGAGTTCGGCGTCGAGCGTGATCAAGGCCGGCGACGACGGCGAAATCGTCAGCGTGTTCCCGAACGGACACTGCGGCCCCAGCACGACGTCGCACGGAATATCAGGCCAGACTTCGTCGACGTGGCTCGGCGAAACGAATCGCACCGAATAGTCGCCCGGGAACAGCGCTGGAATGTCGTACTTGCCTTGGGCATCCGTGTAGGCATAGGCCCCCGAGCCATTGCCCATCGGCGTGATCCACGCAGCCCCATCGGTGACGGCGCCGCCCATGCTGGAGATCACGGTTCCGGTCACCGCGGGCAGCCGCTTGAGGTCGATAGGGGGCAAGGTCACGACGCCGGTTGGTGACAGAATCAGCGCGCCTTGACCGAGTTCGATCTCGCAGTTCGCAGTCGCGCAGTGACCCCATCCCACGACGTGGGGAAACGCGTTTGCGGCATGCACCATCGCGCGGAACGGACCCGGACCCGGCGGAGTGGCCTCGGCGATACCCTGCGCGTTGCTGTAGGTCGTCTGGAGATATTGGCCGTTCTCGTCAAACAACAATACGCTCGCGCCGGCGAGGGGCGCACCCGCGATTCGCACCGGAAAGGCGAGGTACGGCGAAGGACTCAATCTTCCCTCGATCCAGATCGTCTGTCCGGCCGCCGCGTCGATGGCATCACCGCTGCCAGGCTGGCACAGACCCGGGCATTCGACGTCGTGCCAGCGCTCCGACTTGTAGCGGGCCGCTTCGAATTGAAGCCGCCAGGCCCCGGGCGACAGTCCAGCGATGCGATAGCGACCGGCAGCATCCGCCGAGATGATCCTGACCGACGTTGGTTCGGGCGTGGCGCCAGCGTGCATCGCACTGACGACGGCAGACGGAATCGGCGCTCCGGTCTCGTCATCGACAACGATACCGGCGAGCACGGCTGCATCGTTCAGTGAGAAGTCGATGTTTTCAACCTGTTGTCCAGCGGCGACGGTGACGGACTGCAGTTCACCGTCGCAAGACCAGTCATGGGTCGACGCATTCGAAAAGCATGGCGCAGACGGATAGCCCTCACTCACGAGTAGATCGCCGCCGTAGGCACGCAACTGGTAGCTACCGGGCGAGTAGATCGGAATCGTGAAGCTGCCGTCGGCTTCGAGCAGCCGCCAGTCTCCGTTGTATCGCACCACCACACGGCCATGGGCAACGGGCGTACTGTCGGAAGCGCGACGCACGTGGCCGGAAATCGATTGTGCCGCCACGCCCTTCGCGACGACGACCGAGCCAACACCCCCCTTCCGCTCGAGCTTGATCAGAAAGCGCTGACCGGCCGCCTTCGCATCGAGACCGACGATCGAACCCAAGCCGATGCTGTCGTCGGCCACCTGCATTGGAGCGGACTCGATATCGCGGCAATCGCGATAGACGCTGAGTTTCGTATCGAACTCGCTGACCAGCGTATCGAAGGCCCAGTAACCCTTGCCCGGCGCGGTCACGCGCAACCAGGCCACGCCGTCACGGTTCATCTCGATGCGCAGCGGCTGATCGAGCGGATGTTCGATGGCGCGCGCACAATCGGCAGCAGCGGCTTCGTTACCACTGACCGACCAGTGCGACGGGTACGGCTCGTCGATCAGCCATTGCCGCGACATCGTGCGCTTGGCCCGCTGGTCGCCAGCGACCTGCTCGACCGCCTTCGCGAATTCGTCCATCGATTGCGTACGCACATCCGCCGGATCGCGCCATCGCTCCTCGGCACGTTTCGCCTTGGCCTCACGTTCCTGCCGCAGCAGCACTTCGATCGACGGCCCGCGCTCGAAACCCTCGAGCTGGTTCAACTGCATCATCGCCCGCGCGTAGCGGAACTGGCGCTGGTGCAGTTCGTCGATATCGACAGCGGGCGCCACGGCTTGCGCGACGACGGGAGCGAGCAGCAGGCTCGCGCGAAGCAGGGTCTTGAACATGATGGATCCGGGGTCTTGAGAGGAAGAAGACGCTGACCGAATCCCCCGATCCGGCCCAGGGCCCGCAGAACGCTGGCCGAGGCGATCGGCGTATTCCCGCCTGATCGCGGCGCGCATCTTAGCTCAGTCGAGGAACGCCGCCTTCACCGCCCGCAGCAACTGGTTCGGGTCCGCCACCGGCAACGCCGGCCGGTAGCCCTGCCCGATCGTCCAGATGATGGTGCCGCCGAGACCCTGGGCGCGGACGTAACTGCCCTTGGCGGCGATCGAGGCGGCGTTCTCGTAGGTCAGGTAGTTGCAGAACGGACCTCCGCCCGGACCCGCGCCGCCCACCGAACTCAGCCACGGCGCGTTGGACGCGGCGTCGTAGTGCGCGGTCATGGCGGGCAGATAGTTCGCGACGATGTTGCGGTAACTGAAGCTGCGGTCGCTGCCGACGATGTCGCCGCCCTGGGTCACCTGATCGGGTGCCGTCACACGCTGGTAGCAGGTGCCGTAGAACCCGGTGCCGACGGCGAGTTTGGCCGCGGGCACGCCCAGGCCGAGGTAGTAGTTGATGCCCGAGGTCACCGAACTCGGCGTGTTGCCCTTGTGCCCAGCCAGCGCCGAGGAATGCCAACTCCACCAGCCGAAGTCTTCGTAGAGCATGCCGTAGCTCATCACGGCCATGCGATCGAGCACATCGCCCATTGCGTCCATGAAGGCGGCTTCGTTGTTCGGCGGGAAATTGCTGTTGATCCAGCCGACCGGCATCGTCAGCAGCAGGTTTGGCCGTTGCGCACGCAGCGCCTGCGCGAGCGCGAGCAACGGCGCTTGATCGTCTTGGGAAATCGGTTCCCAGTCGAGATCGAGCCCGTCGGCGCCGTATTGGTCGACCTTGGCCAGCAGATTGGTCACGAAGGTCGCGCGCGACGAGGGCGTGGCCGCAGCACCGCGCCAGCCATTGATCTCGCCGGCGCCGCCGATCATCAGGATCGCCTTGCGATTCGCGGCATGTGCGGCATTCACCACACCCTGCGCCCAGATCGGGCCGTTCACGGCATCGATGTCGAAGTGGTCGGTGAGGGTGGCGTTCGCATTCGGAATCAGGCGCCCGACCATCAGGTGCGTGATCGACGCGAAGTCGATGTTCGCCGTCGGCAACAGATCGCGCTCGTAGCCCACGTGATAGCCCATGACCCAGCGCGGCGATGCGGGCGGCGCGACGCCACCCTCGAATCCGTCGATGAACAACGGCGTCTCCGGGGCCACGACGCCATCGGTCGCGAAGTAACGCCAGAACGCCTGCGCCGACTGCGGCCACAGCGCATGGGCCAGTCCATCGATGGCACACCACTCGACCGGACGCGTGCACTGGTCGTAGGCGACACAGGGTGGGGGTGTGGTGCTGGTCGTGGTCGCGGCGCAGTTCTGGGTCGCCAGGTGATTGTTGCGAATGCCTTGGCCGGTGACGTAGTCGACGCCGTCTTCGATGTCCAACTTGCCCCAGATCAGCATCGTGCCCGGCAGGTTGCAGCTGACGCCGCCATTGCCGGTGTAGGTGAAGTCGTTGGCGACCGGGTACAGCGACCCGGAATGGATGCCCATCTTGCGGATCACGCCGGCACCGAGCCGACAGCCGAGCACCTGGGCCATCGTGCCGCCACCGCTGAACCCGACCAGGTACACGCGCGTCGGGTCGATCGTGATGCCGGCCACGCCGTAATCCGCGATGATGGCCTGCACGAAGCGGCCCTCGTGGCCGCGACCGGCATCGCTCCAGTATTCGAAGCTGCCGCCCGCGGAACTGAGATAGCTGAATGCAGCGGCGCCATTCGCCTGAGCCTCCAGCGGCAAGGACGCACGAATGCCTGCGGCGCTGCCGCCATCCCCATGCAACACGATCACCAGCGGCAAGGCCTGCGCACTGCCACCCGTCGGATAGCTGTGCAGGGTCGTGCGCTGGATCGCGTCGACCGTGTAGTTCTTCGACTGCGTGCTGTAGCCGCCGCCGGCCAGCACCGGCGCGGCGAACGTCAGCAGGAGGGTCAACAGGCAACGCACGAACGATCGGCTCACGGTCGGCACTCCGGCATCGCTGTGGGGACGCATTTCACACCATACGCCGTTCGTTCGCACGACGTGTCATGGCGATGGCACGTTCGCCGACCCGAACGCCCGTTCGGGCCGGCTGGGGGGCCGGCTGCTAAACTCCGCGACCTTTTTTGACACCGCCGAGACTCGACATGGCCGTTCCCGCCGAGCAGCTTGACCGTTCCTATTCGCTGGAAGACAAGTACACGCGCCGCGAAGGCCGCATCTTCCTGAGCGGCGTGCAAGCGCTGGTGCGGTTGCCGATCATGCAGGCACTGCGCGATCAGGCGGCGGGGCTGAATACCGGCGGCTTCATCTCCGGCTATCGCGGCTCGCCGCTCGGCGGCTTCGACCTGGAGCTGTGGAAGGCGAAGAAGCACCTCGAATCGCAGAAGGTGAAGTTCCAGCCGGGTTTGAACGAAGACCTCGGCGCGACCATGGTCTGGGGCTCGCAGCAGACCAACCTGTTCCCGGGCGCGAAATACGACGGCGTGTTCTCGATGTGGTACGGCAAGGGTCCGGGCGTAGACCGTTGCGGCGACGTGTTCAAGCACGGCAATGCCGCCGGCACCTCGAAGTACGGTGGCGTGCTCGCGCTCGCGGCCGACGACCATGCCTGCCGTTCGTCGACCCTGCCGCACGGCTCCGAACATGAATTCGTGTCCGCGTTGATGCCGATCCTGAACCCCGCCGGCGTTCAGGACATCCTCGACATGGGCCTGCTCGGCTGGGCGATGTCGCGCTTCACCGGACGCTGGGTCGGCTTCAAGACGATCGCTGAAACGGTGGAATCCTCGGCCTCGGTCAACGTCAATCCGCACCAGCTCGACATCGTGCTGCCGGACGACTTCGCCCTGCCGAATGGCGGCCTCAACATCCGCTGGCCGGATCCGCCGCTCGATCAGGAAATGCGCCTGCACAAATACGCCGTCGCGGCGGCCGAAGCCTTCGCGCGGGCCAACCGCATCGACAAGACCGTAATCGACTCGCCGCGTGCGCGCTTCGGCATCGTCACCACCGGCAAGAGCTACCTCGACGTGCTGCAGGCGCTCGAATACCTCGGCATCGACCGCACGCATGGCCGAGAGATCGGCATCCGCGTCTACAAGGTCGGCATGACCTGGCCGCTGGAACCGATCGGCATCCGCAACTTCGCGCGCGGGCTCGAAGACATCCTGATCGTCGAAGAGAAGCGCAGCTTCATCGAATCGCAGATGAAGGAAGCGATGTACAACTGGGACCATGCCACCCGCCCGAGCATCGTCGGCAAGTACAACGAAGGCGGCGAATGGATCCTGCCGAGCACCTCGGAGCTGACCCCGGCGATGATCGCGATGGCGATCGCCGCGCGTCTGGCGCGCTTCTTCACCAGCGAGACCATCCAGGATCGCCTGAAGTGGATCGAGGAAAAGGAACGCGAACTGGCCGCACCGCGTGCCAACTTTCCGCGCGCCGCGCATTACTGCTCGGGTTGCCCGCACAATTCCTCGACCGTGGTGCCGGAAGGCTCGCGCGCGCTCGGCGGCATCGGCTGCCACTACATGGTCACCTGGATGGACCGCCGCACCGACACCTTCACCCAGATGGGCGGCGAAGGCACGACCTGGTGCGGCCAGGCACCGTTCACCGAAGAAAAGCACGTCTTCCAGAACCTTGGCGACGGCACGTATTTCCATTCAGGCTCGCTGGCGATTCGTCAGGCGATCGCGGCCAAGGTCAACATCACCTACAAGATCCTCTACAACGACGCGGTCGCGATGACCGGCGGCCAGCCGGTCGACGGCACGCTGACGGTGCCGGACATCGCGCACCAGGTGCGCTCGGAAGGCGTGAAGACGATCATCGTGCTCAGCGACGAGATCGAGAAATGGTCGCGCCCGGAGATCTTCCCGGAAGGCGTCGAATTCCTGCATCGCGACGAACTCGATGCGGTGCAGAAGCGCCTACGCGAAGAGCCCGGCGTCACCGTCATCATCTTCGACCAGACCTGCGCCGCCGAGAAGCGTCGTCGCCGCAAGCGCGGCAAGATGGTCGACCCGGCCAAGCGCACCTTCATCAACCCGGCGGTCTGCGAAGGCTGCGGCGATTGCGGCGTGAAATCGAATTGCGTGTCGGTGATGCCGCTGGAAACCGAATTCGGACGCAAGCGCGAGATCAACCAGAACGACTGCAACAAGGACTTCAGCTGCGTGAAGGGTTTCTGCCCGAGCTTCGTGACCATCGAAGGCGGTGGACTGAAGAAGAAGAAAGGTTCGGGCGCGCAACTGGACGTCGCCAACCTGCCGCTGCCGAGCTTCAAGAGCGATCTCGACCAGCCCTGGAACATCCTCGTCACCGGTATCGGCGGCACCGGCGTCGTCACCATCGGCGCCTTGATCGGCATGGCCGCACATCTCGAAGGCAAGGGGACATCGGTGCTGGACCAGACCGGCCTGGCCCAGAAGGGCGGCGCGGTCACCACGCATGTGCGTGTCGCGCGTTCGCCGAACGACATCCACGCGGTGCGCATCGCCGCCGGTGAAGCCGACCTCGTGCTCGGCTGCGACATGGTCGTGGTCAACGACTACTGGGCGATGTCGAAGATCCGCGCCGGTCGTGCCCATACCGTGCTCAACGGCTATGAAGCCATGCCGGGCACGTTCACGCGCAACCCGGACATGCAGTTCCCGAAACTGCAGATCGTCGACGCCGTGCAGACCGCAATGGGCGGCGACAAGCCGGACCTGATCGACGCCACCGAACTCGCCACCGCCCTGCTCGGCGACTCGATCGCGACCAATACCTTCATGCTCGGCTACGCCTGGCAGAAGGGTTTCGTGCCGGTGTCGATGGAAGCCCTGATGCGCGCGATCGAACTGAATGGCGCAGCGATCGAATTGAACAAGCGCGCGTTCTACTGGGGCCGACTCGCCGCGCACGACATCGCCTCGGTGAAGAAGGCCGCGGCGGTGCGTTCGGCACCGGCCTTCATCGATTTCGTCGGCGCCTCGGAAGCCGCGACCGATGCGCACGAGCACCTCGCGACCTCCGCCGCGTTCGAAGGCTTCGGCAAGCTTGCGCAATCGCTCGACGAGACGATTGCGCTGCGCGTGAAGTATCTCAGCGAGTATCAGGACACTGCCTACGCCCAGCGCTACAAGGCCCTGGTCGCACAAGTGCGCGCGGCCGAAGCGAAGCTCGGCAGCAGCAGCGCACTCGCCGAGACGGTCGCACGCTATGCCTTCAAGCTGCTGGCCTACAAGGACGAATACGAAGTCGCGCGCCTTTACACCACCGGCGATTTCCAGAAGCGCATCGCCGAAACCTTCGACGGCGACTACACGATCCGCTTCAACCTGGCACCGCCGCTGCTCGCGAAGAAAGATGCCGACGGCCATCTGGTGAAGTCGGAATACGGTCCGTGGATCTTCACCGCATTCAAGCTGCTGGCGAAGTTCAAGGGCCTGCGCGGCGGCTTCTTCGACGTGTTCGGCCGCACCGCCGAACGCAAGATGGAGCGCCAGCTGATCGTCGACTATTTCCGCACCGTCGAGGAACTGATCGGCAAGCTCGACGCCGGCAACCTCGCCCTCGCCGTCCAGATCGCCGAAGTGCCCGAACACATCCGCGGCTACGGCCACGTCAAGGAAGCGCACCTCGCGAAAGCGAAGGCGAAGGAAGCGGAACTGCTGGCGCGATTCCGCAATCCGGTGGCGGTGGAGGCGGCGAAGGCGGCGTAAATCGCTTTATATCTTGACCACTTGGAGCGGCATCGCTAATTTTGCTTAAACTTCTTCATGAGGTTTAAGCAAATGAGAAGTTATCTGCGCGCCCCGAGTCTGGATGACAAGTTCTGGCGTGACCCGGAACGCGTAAGCCGGGTCGCTGCTCTCACGCCATCCATTTCCGATGCCCAGTACTACCACTGGGAAGAGTTGCGGCATCGCACCCCTCCGGCTGGTGTCGAGGCCCTCGACTGGTGGTATGCGCTGAAACTCAAGCGCAGCATGAGCGCGCGCTCCTATGCAGAGCTGCAAGGATTCGGCGGTCGCCCGCTGACCGTCTCGATGATCGCCGCAATGGACGCGCAATTGGCCCAATGCGACCGCCAGCTTGCCGGCGAAATCGCTCATCAGAATGTCCCTCTCGATGCACAGACGCGTGATCGCTATCTCTCCAGTGCCTTGATGGAGGAAGCCATCCACTCCAGCCTGTTCGAGGGTGCCGTCAGCACCCGCGAGATCGCCAAAGACATGTTGCGCGAGCAACGCGCACCCATCAATCAGTACGAGCGGATGATCGTCAACAACCATCGGGCGATGTTGCATCTGCGGGAACTCGCGAAGCAGCCCTTGACCGTGGAAGCGGTACTCAACCTGCACGCGATCCTGGTCGACGGCACGTTGAAACATCCCGATCAGGCGGGGCGTATCCAGAGCCCGAGCGACGAACGCATTGTGGTCTGGGATCAGAAATCCCAGTCTGCCGTGCACACGCCGCCCGCCGCAGATGAGTTGCCGCAACGCCTGGAACGACTCATCGCCTTCGCCAACGGAGATGACATCGAAGGCGATCGATATACGCATCCCGTTCTGCGGTCGATTCTTCTGCATTTCCAGTTGGCGTTCGACCATCCCTTTGCCGACGGCAACGGACGGACTGCTCGTGCGTTGTTCTATTGGTCGATGCTGCGCCATGGCTACTGGCTGGCCGAGTTCATCTCGATCTCGCGCCTGATCTACCAACGACCGGATCCCTATCGGCGTTCCTTTCTCCACGTCGAGAGCGACCCGCAAGACGCGACCTATTTCGTGCAGCAGCAATTGGAACTGATTCGCGGCGCCATCGACGAATTGCACGGCTACGTCGACCGAAAGCGGCGGGAGCTCGATGCGATTCGCGCATTGGTCCGCCGCCGCGACGACTTGAACAACCGGCAGCTGGCGCTACTGGATCATGCATTGCGCCATCCAGACGCCGCATATACGCACGGATCGCATGCGGCCTCGCATCGCATCTCGATCATGGCGGCACGCAACGACCTGCAAGCGCTGGTTGCGGCGAAGCTCTTGTCACAGCAAAAGCGCAGCAAGAAATTCGTCTATCGCCCGGTGCCAAAGCTTGAGGTCAAGCTCAAGCGTTGACTTCAAGAACCGATCCAGCGCCTCCCGTGCGGTCTGCATCCGTCACTCGCCAGGCAAGGTCTCGAAGCCATCGAGAAACACGCCCTCGGTGGTCAGCATGTCGGTGTCGGTGGCAGTGTTGTTGCCTGGATCTGAATCGGCATTGCCCGGACCCGACGTGATCGACGCGGTATTCACCAGCGTGCCGGTGGCCGTCGGGCTGACCGTGCAGACCGAGGTGTAAGTGATCGAACTGCCCCCCGCGAAGTAGTCGTTCGGGAGATTGACGGTGTCGTCGATGTCGCCCGCAATCGGGCCGGCGGCGCAAGTCGCACCCCCCGTCGTGGTGCAGGTGGTCGTACAGCCGGTCAACGCGGCCGGGAAGTGATCAGTGATGCTCACCCCATTGGCGTCGATGGAAAATGGTACCCACGGCCTGCGGGCGACGATCGTGTAGGTCACCGTGCCGCCCGGCAACACCGCGTCGACGTTATTGGTCTTGGTGATGCCGAAGTCGACATCGGGCACGACGATGCGGATGTCATCGATGGCGACCGAGGGATCGGTAGCCGAGCCATTGCCGTTGTTGCGCCAGTGGAAACCGATGCGGACATTGGGGTTATTCTCGAACGCTGCGGGCAAGGCCAGCGAGTACTTGGTCCACTGGCCCTGGCTGTAGCCATTGCAGGCGCCGCAACAGACCGAGGTCAGGCAATACTGATAGCCCACGGGCCAGGTCGCACCGTTGTCGGTGCTGAGACGCAGCTGTGCGCGGTCATCGGAACAGGCCGAGCTGCCAAAGGCGATGAAGTCGAACTCGAGAAACATTTGCGCTCGACCGCTCAGGTTGATGGTCGGCGACACCGCCAGGCGATAGGTGGCGTTGGTCGCTCCGGTGTCGTTGTAGGACGCAGACATGTCGCCGCCCGCACCCGGATTCGAGCCGATGTGCAGGCTGGCATCCCCGATGCAGCTGGATCCGCAACCCGGTGGCGTGATGCCCTCCTCGGAACAACTGACGAACCAGTTGTTGGGTGCGCCGCCGGTGGTGCCATCGACGTTGTCGACCATGCTCCAGCCATTCCAGGTGCTGGCCTCGCAGTTGCCGGCGCAGCCGTTGTTGAAGTTGTCGGACCAGACCACCGTTTGCGCATGCAGCGTCGGACCGACCGCCAGGGCCAGCGTCGCCCACATCCAGACGCCGCGAATTCCGATACGCATGCCCACCCCCGTTGTTGCCATGGAACATAACTCAAGTGGTCGCGTCGGCACGCATCCGACCTGCATAGGCGAGGACAGCAGCGACCAGCGGCCACAGCCACAGGGCGTTCGGCGGAAAGCCGATCATCGGGCCGCCGAAGCACTGGAAGCCGGCCAGCGCTGCAGCGAGCACGACGACGGCATAGCCGATCGCCGCCACCCAGGGACGGTCGCGCCACGGCGACAACGCGACCTGCCACAACCAGCATGATGCGAACACGATCTGCAGTGCGAACGCGAAACGGTCGCCGATCAACAGTGCGCCGGCCCCGATCACGACCCAGAGACCGACACGCAGCGCACCCGTGCGCGGATCATCGGCGCGGACCAGGCCCAGCCAGACCACGAAGGCGACGATCATCCACGGCAACATCAGTGCCCAGAACAAGGTCGTCGGATTCAGCACGACATTGTCGGGATAGGCCGCGTGCGCCAACCTGCCGCCATAGGCAAACGCGGCCGCGGCACCGACCACGGCCAGCAGCCGAACCTGTGCGCGCACGCGGCGCCACAGATCCGGTTGCTGTCGCAACAGCACGTGACTGAGCAACCCGGCATCAAGGCAGTACAACAGCAAGACCGTCGACTGGTCGTTCGCGCCGTAGCGCAGACCGAACGCACCGATCGCGAGTCCCAGCAGGTACGGAATCGCGCCGGTTGCAAACAGCATGCTGTAGATCGCCAGCGCCGCCAGCGTCGCACGCAGCACGCTGCCGCACTTGCCGTGCACGTAGAGGAAGCAGGCGATCACCAGGCAGGCGATCTCGATGCGGATGCCCAGCGTTGCGCCGCGCATCAGGCTGGGTCCGCCAAACGTCAAATAGGCTTGCACGAAGTCGGACCAGCTGTTGATCGCGATGTAGTTCATGCGCGCCGGAATGCTGCGATGCACGAGCAGGTCGATGATCGGTGCCGACCAGGAGAACACGTAGCAGACGATCGCGAGGCGCGCGGTTCGGAGCATCGACTCGCCGGTCGCCATCTGCAGCAGCGACATGAAGGCGAGCACCACGAAAGAAAACCAGAGACCGATGTGGATGACGTCGTCGCTGCTGTACAGCCGCTGGCTTGAAAAGAATTCCAGGCACAGGCGAATGCCGAGCAGCGCGAAGAACAAGGTGACGAATCTTGGAAACGGCGCGTCGATGCGCTCGATGCGCTCGGCAGTCTTACGGAACCAGACCAGGGCGCCGGCGAGCTTCATCGGGATGATGCTTCCGCCTGCAAGGCGAGGATGGCGATCGCCGTCGCGAATACGTCCTCGCGTTTCTCGTAAGTCGCGCTGGGCACGGGAAACCAGCCGCCTTCCCAATGCCCATCGGGCTGCTGCAGCTTCAGCAGCGCCCGGTGCGCCGGTGATGCCAGGCGCGCCGGCGCTGCCGATTCGCGCACGGCCAGCAACATCAATGCCGTCTCGAGTGCGTCGGAGACCTGGTGACCATCGACGGCTTGCTGGAATGACCAGCGACCATCGTCGTGCTGCGTCGTGCGCGCCCAGTCGAGCAGGTCTCGACGCGACTGCCGTGCCGCCGCGGACTGCCCCGACCAGGCCCGCGCCGCCGGCCACAGCGCATAGGCCGGCGTACCGTAGTACTCCCAGGCACTGCCGAAATCGCCCCGCGGCGTCCGTGCACGGCGCAACCAGTCCTGGGATCGCTGCAATGCCGGGCCGTGTTGTCCCAGCCGCAGGCCGACCGCCAGCACGAAGGCGGTGACGGAGGCGAAATCGCGGCGCTCACGTACATCCGGATTGCCGACCAGGAAGCGCCCATCGGGTTGCCGATGCGCCAGCAGGGCCGGCCAGCGCTCACGCGCACGTGACCTGTCACCAGCATCGATCAGCAATTGCAGATACTCGGCCGAGGTCTCGACGCAGGTCGCCTCGCGACATCGACGGTTATGGCAGAGCAGCCCGTCGGCATTCTGCTGGCGCTCCAGGTAATCCAGGGCAGCCGCCGTTGCGGCCATATCGCGCGCTGCACGGCTCGACGCCAGTGCGCGTGCCGCGATCACCGTCTCCCAGGTCTCGAACAGCGGGTTCCCGGCATCGGCGATGGCGCCGTCGGCCCGTTGTCGGGTCACGAGCCAGTCGCGGGCGCGCTCGATCGCAGGCACGACGGCCTGGGCCGCTCCGGCCGCCAGCATGAACGCCAGCACGGCGACGGCGCGGATCAAGGCAGGTCGTATCGCGACAACAGGCACAGCGCTCCGATCAATGCAGCCTGGCCGAGAAGATACACATGAAACACGCGCGCCTCGACATAGGGCTCGCGCCACAGTTCGCGCAGGTGCCAGAGCAGCAACGCGACATTCAATGGCAGCAGCGCCCAGGCGTGCAACAACCAGGCCGCACCAGCATGGGCCAGCACCGTGGCGAGCGAAATCCATCGACGCGCCCGACGCGCGCCGTACAGCACCGGCAAGGTGCGGACACCATCGGCGGCGTCACCGGCCGTGTCCTTGAGGTCAATGAAGTTCGCAGCCAGGCCGACGGCAAACACCAGGTACAACAGCCAGGGCAGCGGGAAATCGGCCCAGTGGCCACCACTCAGCACGAAACCGGCCGCGGCCAGAATCGCGGAGTTCGCGCCAATCATCAGCTTCGCGAAGACCGGCACGCGTTTGAGACGAAACGGCGGGCAAGAGTAAAGGGTGTAGACCGCAGTGACGGCTGCGACAGCAGCCAGGGCCACAGGTCCAACCAGGCTCGCCAGCAACAGCGCGATGACCAGTGCAAGCCGACCCAGACGGCGGTAGCGAACGAGCTCGATGGCACCACTGGCGAGCGGCCGCCGCGCATTGCTGATGCGATCGATCGCGAGATCTTCGATGTTGTTGCTGACGATCGCGAACACTGCCGCGTAACACAGCGCCACGAGCAGTCCGAGGATCGCCAGCAACGGCTGCGCTTCCGGAAGGATCCCGGTCGCGCGCACCTGCAAGGCCACACCGAGCAGCACCATCGCGTCGTAGTGCAGCACGCGCTCGGGACGCAGGTCTGCAACCAGAAGCCGCAGTGTCGCGGGCGCGCGCCACGACAGGCCGATGATCGGACTCAGGGCAATACCGGTGAACAGCGTCAGCAGGACAGGATCGGTCGGCACAATTCGGTTCGTTGCCAGCAGCGCGACCTTAGCCGATCTGCTGACGCGTCAGCGGGACAATCAGCTGCCTGCGAACCGGTCCAGCGCCTGCTCCGCCTCACCTCGTTCATAGGTGGCCAGACCGCGGGCGACGCTGCGATACGCCGCCTGCACGTCGGCATCGGCCGGCATCACCCGGGCGAGCGCGGTCAGCACCTCTTTCGCTTCGTAGTCCGAGCCGATGTCGCGCGCGGCATTGAGCACATCGAGTGCAAGCGGCGCGTCGATCTCGACGCCACGGATCAAGGTCAGCAGGGCCTCGCGCCGTTCGTAGTCGGAGCCGATGGTGGCGGCGACGCGTGTGTATTCGCTGCGCGTGATCGCGGTGCCCAGCCCGGTTTCGGCCGCCGTGGCGAGCAGCATGCGCTTCTCGTAATCGCTGCCGATGTCGGCGGCCAGCGCGATCGCGAGGCGCGCGTGTTCGGGCCGCAGTGCGTGCTGGGCAAGCAGGGACTCGAGCACGCGGCGGCGATCGTAGTCGCTGGCGACGCCACGCGTGGCCTGTTGCCAGACGTCGAGCCGGGCGCCATCCAGCGGCATGACCGCCGCCGCCGCGATGAGCAGTTCGGCGCGCTCGTAGTCGGATTCAATATCGGTCGAAGCCTCGAGCAAGGCGGCACCCGTCAGCTCATCGAGTGCGCCGTGTTCCAGGATCGCGCTCAAAGCACGCCGCAATTCGTAGTCGGAAGAGATCTCCCGTGCCAGCGCGATGGCGCGCGCGGTCTGCACGCGATCGGGCTGGCCCAGGGTGAACAGGGCTGCGACATAGGCGGCACGGGGATAATCGGAAGTCACCAGCGCCGTCTCGGCCAGCAGCCCCTCGACGCCTGCGCGCGCCAGGATGCGCTTGGCGCGAGCCTCGGCGTCGAGCCCGGTACGACGGAAGATCTCGGGCAGGGTCGCCGCAAGCCATTGCTTCGCGCTGGCGTCGAATGCCTGCGCATCGCCATCGACGCGATAGTCGCGCAGCAACTTGCCATCGACGACCTCGACCATCAACGTGCGGGTCACGCCATCATGGGTGTCCTTGATCGACAGCGAGCCGTCATCGTCGATGTGGGCGACATCATCCTCGCGCTCGTTGAAGCCGACCTTGCCCACGGTCTTCAATGTCAGTGCGCGACCCGCCTCGTTGAAGCGCGCGGTCATGCGCGCCCCAAACAGGCCGGAGTCGCTGCTTTCGATGTGGATGCTCGCGCCGTGGTGCTCGGCCGCGACGCTGATGGCGATGGCCGGCAGGGCGAATGCGCCGACGATGGCCACGGCAATCAGGCTGCGGCGCAGGGTGATGCGATCGGATGTGAACATGGGGCGTTCCTCGATGAGTCGTTGCACGCGATCGACCACGGACGCGTCCGGCGCGGCCATCGCAACAGTGAGCCGCGGCGCCGCGGCGAATTGACGTTCAAGACAGTGCGCGATGCATTCGGCCAGCGCCTGCGGCGCCCGCGTACGGCGCGCGGCATCGGCATCGCAAGCGAATTCCGCGAGCACTTCGAGCCGGCGCGCGGCGTAGCGAAACGGCGGCAGGCCGAGCATCAGGGCCACCGCGATCGCGTCCAGCAGCCGCCACAGCGGATCGCGCCGGCGCAGGTGCGCCAGTTCATGCGCGAGCAAGGCGCGTTGCGCGTCGCCATCGAGTGCCTCGGCCCAATCCGGCAGCAGAATCAAGCCGCCGTCGCCGCACAGCGGGCTGTCGATATCGCCGGCGCTGCGCAACAGCGGTCGGACGTCCTCGCCCGCCAGAGCGGCGACGTGCGCATGCCAGTGCGCGGGTGCCTGCCGCGAACCCGCCATGGCGTGGCGCAGATAACGCTGGCGGCGGCGCAACGCCAGCGCGGTCGTCGACAGGGTCAGAACCAGCAGCACCGTCAATCCGACCGCGAATAGCAGCGCATCGCGCTCGCGCCAGGACCAGGGCTCGGCGCTCGTCGTCACCGGCAGGTTCTGCGAGGACGAGGTCGCCGCTGGCGCAGGACGCGGAATCGGCGTGCGCGATCCTTCCGCCACCGCTTGCGGCATCGCCACCTGCGGCATCGGCTGCGATCGCAGATCCAGGTCGGCAGCCCATTCGGCGGCCAGCGGCTTGACGGCATGTACCAGCGCGATGCCGAGTCCCGCGTACAGCGCGATGCGCCACAGCGTTTCGGCGAGCGCGCCGTCGCGAAGAAGGCCCAGGCGTTCCAGCGACCAGGCCATGGCGATCGCCACCATGCCGTAGCCGAATGCCCCGAGAAAGCATTGCAGCAGGAAGGCGCTCATGGCTTGCGCCCCGGTTTGCGCGCGAGCAATTCGCGGATGCGTTCCAGATCCCGGCTGCTGACGTCGCGTTCGTTCACCAGATGCGCGAGCAAGGCTTTCGGGTCACCGCCGAAGACGCTGCGCAACAGGCCGCCGACCATGCTGCGGCGAACCTCCGGCTCGGCCACTTCGGCACGATAGATCAGCACGCGGCCATCGCGGCGGACGCTGACGAGACTGCGCTTGGCCAACCGGGTCAGCAGGGTCGCGACCGTGGTGTGGGCGAGACCGCGCGATTCAGCGAGCGCTTCGGCGATCTCGCCGACGCTGGCCTCTTCCCGCGACCACAGCACGCGCATCAGGTCGAGTTGCAGGTCACTGAGAGAGACTTCGGTTTCGTCGTGGTCGGCCATGTTCTACACCTGTCGTACGACAAGTGTAGTACAAAACCGCCGACACTCATGGGTCGAAAGTCACGGGAAGCGTCCATCGACGTAATACCAGCGCCCATCGATCCGCTCGAAGCGGCTGATCTCGTGCAGGCGCTGCGCCGATTGGCCACCCAGGCGATAGCGCGCGACGAACTCGACGACGGCATGGTCGCCTTCCGGCACATGTCGCTTCACCGACAGACCGAGCCAGGTCGTCTGCTTCGATCCGGCGCCATCGACGTCGATGGCGGCCGGACGGGTCTGCGGATGCCAGGTCGCGCGCAGGTAATCACCCAGCCCGAGCACGTAGGCGCTATAGCGCGACCGCATCAACTGCTCGGCGCTGTCCGCCACGGCACCACGGTGAAAGTGACCGCAGCAGCGGTCGTAGTCGGCAGCGCCGCAGGGGCAAGGGGTCATCGTGACCGGCCGCGTTTCACAGCGGCACGCAGATGCTTGGCTCACCACTGCAGGTGAATCCGGATTCGATCAGGCACATCGCCGAACAGCCGTCGTTGCTGCTCGTATTGTGGTCGTCGCATTCCTCGGTGCCTCGAATCAGTCCGTCGCCGCAGATGATCCGGACGACGTCGATGTCGATCACGGCAGGTGCCGAACTGTTCTGGCCGTCATGGGTGCGGAAACTGAAGCTGTCGCTGCCGAAATAGCCGTTGTTCGGCGTGTAGACGACGGTCGCGCTGTTCGGTCCGGTCGGCGTGAATGCGCCCAGTTGGCCATGGGTCGGGGTGGCCACGGCCGCGAACGTCAAGGCCGCGCCCTCGATATCACTGCCGGACAAGGCGATCGGCTTGGCGACGTTCTGGTCGGTCGAGACACTGGCCGGAGTGGCAACGGGCGGATCATTGACCGCGACGACATTCAGCGTCACGTGTGCGGTATCGGTCGCCTCACCATCGCTGATGGTGTAGTCGAACCCGGCCGTGCCGTTGAAATTCGCGTCGACCGAAAATGCGGCCCCCGGCGACTGCAGAACCACGACGCCGTGGGCCGGATTCGACACCGAGACCAGGGCGAGCGCGTCGCCATCCGCGTCGGCATCGTTCGCGGTAAGGACCGCAGTGCTGAACTGCACCACCGTGGTGTCTTCGTTGAAGACCGCGGTATCGTCTGCCGCACTCGGCGGCAAGTTTGCGATGCACGCACTGCTGTCGAAGCGGCATCCGCCGGTGCAGGCCAGCGTTCCCGCGATCAGGCCGATCGATGCGCAGCTCGCGCCGCCGAGATTGACGCCATCGCATTGCTCCGCATCCTCGATCACGCCATTGGCGCAGGTCGACGCCTCCATGCCGCTGCGGAACAGGGGAGACACGCGACGCGCGCCATCGACCCGCTGCGGCATGGCGAGCCACACCGACAGACACAGCATCATGACCGTCACGGAATGGCGTGGATTCGGGCTCATGGGTCGGGCACTCACGGGCCGGGTCGGCCGTCTCGGCGACAATAGCCGCAGCGCTGCCCACGCAACGGACGTGCTGCCATTGTTGACATCGCGCCGTCGGTCGTCGCGTCCGCCGGCGCGACACGCTGGCTATGCTTGAGCGCCTGGCCACCGAGGAGTACCCATGCGTCCGTCCCTTCCCCGCATGTACCGAGTGCTCGCCTGCGTCCTGTTGTCGGCGACGCTGACCGTCGCTGCAGTCGATTTTCCGGCCAAGCCGAAGTATCCGAAGCTCCCGAGCGAGACGCCGACCGAGTTCACGCCGTCGACCGCCGGCTTCGATCATGAGCGCCGCGAGGTCGAGATTCCGATGCGCGACGGCGTGAAGTTGCACACCGTGATCCTGCTGCCGAAAGGCGCGCAGCGCGCACCGATGCTGCTGACGCGCACGCCCTACGACGCCGACGACATGACCCTGCACGCGCACAGTCCGCGCCTGGCGGCGGTGCTGCAGGGCTACGACAACATCGCCGACGTGATCGAGCAATCCGGCTATATCCGCGTCGTCCAGGACGTGCGCGGCAAGTACGGCTCCGAGGGCGACTACGTGATGAATCGGCCGATGCGCGGGCCGCTGAATTCGACCCCGGTCGATCACGCCACCGACACCTACGACACCATCGACTGGCTGGTGAAACACGTGCCGGAGAGCAATGGCCGCGTCGGCATCATCGGGATTTCCTACGATGGCTATCTGGCCCTGACCGCGCTGGTCGAGCCGCATCCGGCACTGAAGGTCTCGGTGCCGATGAATCCGATGGTCGACGGCTGGATGGGCGACGACTGGTTCCACCACGGCGCATTCCGCCAGATCAATCTCGGCTACATGCTGGAACAGGTGGTGACGCGCGACAACAGCGCCTCGTGGTGGTTCAGCCACACCGACCAGTACGACGAATTCCTGAGTGCCGGATCGGTCGGTGCGCTCGGAAAGGCACGCGGCCTCGAACAATCCGGATTCTGGAGCAAGATCACCGCCCACCCGTCCTACGACGCGTTCTGGCAGCAGCAGGCCATGGACAAGCTGCTGGCCGCGCAGCCGCTGAAGGTGCCGACCATGGTCGTGCATGGCTGGTGGGATCAGGAAGACATCTACGGTGCGCAGGCGGTGTATCGCGCCCTCGAAGCCAAGGACGCCGGAAACGATCAGGTCTACCTGGTGGCCGGCCCCTGGAATCACGGCCAGCAAATCCACGAGGCCAGCCGCCTCGGCGCGATCCAGTTCGATGCCGACACCGCGCTGCAGTTCCGTCGCGACGTGTTGCGTCCCTTCCTCGACCACTATCTGCTCGACGCATCGCCGCAGCACGACACTGCGCCGGTCGTCGCCTTCGAGACCGGCACGAATCGCTGGCAACGACTGTCGGCCTGGCCGCGTGGTTGCGATGCCGGCTGTACGACGACGACGAAGCCACTGTACCTGCGCGCGAACGCGGCGCTGTCGTTCGATGCGCCGACGGCCGACGAGGCCGGCGAGAGCGAATACGTTTCGGATCCGGCCAAACCGATCCCGTTCACGCGGCGCCCGATCCGCGCCGTGGCCTACGAGGATGAAGCCTACTGGCCGAAGTGGCTGGTCGACGACCAGCGCGACGCGTCGAGCCGCACCGACGTGCTGACCTTCGTCAGCGAACCCCTGGCCGAACCGCTGAAGATCGCCGGCGAACCGGTCGCGCAATTGTTCGCCGCGACCAGCGGCAGCGATAGCGACTGGGTGGTCAAGCTGATCGACGTCTATCCCGATGAAGTGCCGCGCCAGCCGCAGATGGGCGGTTACCAGCTGATGATCTCGGCCGACATCTTCCGCGGCCGCTATCGCGAGAGTTACGAACATCCGGCACCGATCGAGGCGAACACGGTCCTGCCCTATCGCATTCCGCTGCCGCATGCGAATCACGTGTTCGGCAAGGGCCATCGATTGATGGTGCAGATCCAGTCGAGCTGGTTTCCGCTCTACGACCGCAATCCGCAGACCTTCGTGCCGAACATCTTCTTCGCGAAGCCGGAGGACTATCGCAAGGCCACGCAGCGGATTTCGCACGCATCCGGAGCGGAGAGCCGGATCGAGCTGCCGGTGGTCGAGGCGAAGTCACGGCCGGATTGACCCAGGCGACCCGTTCGCTACTGCGGCGGTGACGCCAAGGGCGCGCCGTCACAACGCGGCCCGTTCGCCTCGAAGCCGTCGCAGAACAGGCCGACGCTGTCGGTGAGCAGGTACACCGCGCCGGGCGGATTGACGTTGAAGCTGAACGGCCGCGGCTGGGCATCCAGGTGCGCCGCCACCAGCGCCGCGCCGGCGTCATCGAAGGCGATGGTGCGACCAAATTCGACGCCGTAATCGATCGGCGAATCGCCACCCCAGCCGGTGGCCCAGTCGTAGGGTTCGATGCGACGCGCATCGGACCAGCCGCCGACGCCGAATTCGAACAGACGGATGCCGGGCGTGCGGCCCGCGGCGAGATCGGTATTGAGATAGGTCTCGCCGATCAGCAGGCGGGTGTCGCGCAGCGCGATGGACAGCGTCGGCGAGGGATTGCCCTGATGGACGGCCCCGGTGTCGAGGCTGGCGACCAGCGGCCATTGCCCGTTGCCGTTGCGCTCGTAGACGCGAACGACATCGAACGGGTAACCGGAGCCACCGACATCACGCATCTCCTGATCCGGAATGGCGAGGCGGTCGCCGTCGAGGGCGAGGCTGACGCCGAAATAGCCGGCGAAGGCGGCGCCACCCGCCGGAACGGTGATTTTCGCCTGCTGGCCCCAGACGCCGGCCAGGCGATCGAACACATACACGCCGGACGACACGTGTTGCTGGAATTGCGCGCCGGGCCGGTTGACGACCAGCCGGTCGCCCTGCAACCGCAGCGAGTCTCCGAAGTTCGCCGCCGGATAGGGGTCGCTCTCGCTGACCACTTGCTGCAGGGCCCACGTCGCGCCTTGCCGCACGAACACATGCACCACGCCCAAGGCCCCCTGCACGGCGCCGGGCGATCCGACCGCGAGGGTGTCCCCGGACAGGCCCAGTCCGCCCTGGCCGAACGATCCGTTCAACGCGATGTAGGGCTGGGCGAGGATGCGTGCGCTTTCCTGCCACGCGCCGCCGGCCTTCTCGAAGAGGATGATGAGCGGGTTGCTCGGATTGGCCTGCAGCGCCACCGCGAGACGATCACCGTCGAGGACGTATTTGTGGCCGAAGCTGGCCTGCAGGGAGCTGCTCAGGTCGGCCGGTGGCAGGATCTCGTGCTGGGCGCTCCATTGGCCGTTGCCATCGCGCTCGTAGAGGCGGATGCGCAAGGTGCCGAACGGTTCGCGCTCGGCGATCGCCGCCGTGCTTCCCGACACGCTCAGCTGGGTGCCGAAGTAGCTTTCCGCCGGATAGCTCGGATTGCCGTTCCACGGCGGCGCGTTGCGCAGCGGCGAGTAGAGCTTGGCCTGAAGGCCCAGCGACTCGGCATGGAGGCTGCCGAACGCGAGTGCAAGAAAGACGGCGAAGACGGAACGCAACATGGATTCGACCAGCGACGAAATCAGTCGACATTGTGGCCGTTCAGCGCCGGTCGGCTACCCCGCGAACGCGGGGTAGATCGGGCGTCAGGCCTGCACGATGCGCAAGATCTCGTCGCCGTAGCGTTCCAGCTTCTTCGCGCCGACGCCGCTGATGCCGGCGAGGTCATCGTGCGACTCGGGATGGGCAGCCGCGATCGCGGCAAGCGTGGCGTCGTGGAAGATCACGTAGGGCGGCAATCCGGCGGTACGCGCGGTCTGCGCACGCCAGGCGCGCAGCCGCTCGAACAAAGCGTCGCCATGCGTCGTGGTGCCGGCCGGCACGCCCCGTCGACGACGCTCGCGGCGTTTCTCCTGCGGCGCGCGCAACCAGACCGATTGTTCGGCGCGCAAGACCTTGCGACTGGCCTCGTTCAACTGCAGCGAGCCGAACTCGCCGGCGACATCGATCAGCCCGGCCGCCAGCAGTTGCCGGATCACCGCACCCCACTGCTTCGCGCTCAGGTCGGCGCCGATGCCGAAGGTGGACAACTCGTCGTGCCTGAACTGGGCGATGCGCTCGTTGAGATCGCCGCGCAAGATCGCGATCACATGCTGCGCGCCGAAGCGTTGGCCGCTGCGATGGATCGCGCTCATCAGCTTCTGTGCGAGTTCGGTACCGTCGATGCGTTCCGGCGGCTCCAGGCAGTTGTCGCAATTCCCGCAGGCGCCGGGATGCACTTCGTCGAACGCCGCCAGCAGCGGAATGCGCCGGCAATCGGCCGCTTCGCAATAGGCGAGCAAGGCGTTGAGGCGCTGGTGCTCGAAACGTTTGCGCTCCTCGCTTGCCTCACCCTGCTCTATCCATTGCCGCAGCAGCACCAGATCACCGAGGCCGTAGATCAGCAGCGCTTCGGACGGCTCGCCGTCGCGGCCGGCGCGGCCGGTTTCCTGGTAGTAACCTTCGAGTGACTTCGGCAGATCCATGTGCACGACGAAACGCACATCGGGCTTGTCGATGCCCATGCCGAAGGCGATGGTCGCGACCATGATCACGCCGTCCTCTCTCAGGAATCGGCGCTGATGTGCGGCACGTTTCGTGGCGTCGAGGCCGGCGTGATACGGCAGGGCGGTAAATCCGAGATCGACGAGAAAGGCCGCGGTGTCCTCGACCTTCTTGCGCGACATGCAGTAGACGATGCCGGCCGCGTCGCGATGCGCGTCGAGAAAGTCGCGCAACTGCCGCTTGGCATCGTCCTTCTGCACGATCCGATACCGGATGTTGCGACGATCGAACGAAGACAGGAACACGCGCGCGTCGTGCAGCGCCAGGCGGTCGATGATTTCGGCACGGGTGCGTTCGTCGGCGGTCGCGGTGAGGGCCATGCGCGGCACCTCCGGCCAGCGTTCGTGCAACACGCCGAGCTGACGGTACTCCGGGCGGAAGTCGTGGCCCCATTGCGACACGCAATGCGCTTCGTCGATCGCGAACAGCGCGATCTCGCCCTGGGCCAGCAGGTCGAGGCAACGCTCGGTCAGCAGGCGTTCGGGCGCGACGTAGAGCAGGTCGAGCTGGCCGTCGAGGAAACGCGACTCGATCTCGAAGGCGGCGCGCGCCTCCAGCGTCGAGTTCAGGAAGGCGGCGCGCACGCCAAGCTGGTTCAGCGCGTCGACCTGGTCCTGCATCAGCGCGATCAGCGGCGACACCACGACCGCGCAACCCGGTCGCACCAGCGCCGGAATCTGGTAGCACAGCGATTTGCCGCCGCCGGTCGGCATCAACACCAGGGCATCGCCGCCGTCGATCACGTGCGCGACGATCTCGTCCTGCGGCGGACGGAAGGATTCGAAACCGAAGACGCGGCGCAGGGTGGAGCGGGCGGCGTCGCCCGCGATCGCCAACGTCACCGTCCCGGCCCGATCTCGATGAAGTTCAGGAACTCGGCGCGGGTGCGGGCGTCGTCGCGGAAGCTGCCGAGCATCTTCGATGTGACCATGCTGACTCCGCGCTTGTGGATGCCGCGCGTGGTCATGCATTCGTGCGCGCCGACCACGACCACGCCGACGCCACGCGGCTTCAGCACCTGCTCGATGCAGCGCGCGATCTGCGCGGTCATTTTTTCCTGGACCTGGAAGCGGCGCGCATAGGCTTCGACCACGCGCGCGAGTTTCGAGATCCCGACCACTGCACCATCGGGGATGTAGCCGATGTGGGCCTTGCCGATGATCGGCGCCATGTGGTGCTCGCAATGGCTTTCGTATTCGATGTCGCGCAGCACGATCATCTCGTCGTAGCCGGCGACTTCCTCGAAGGTGCGCTTGAGGTAGTCCTCGGGATCGAGCGCATAGCCGCTGAACCAGTCGCCATAGGCCTCGACGACGCGGCGCGGCGTGTCGAGCAGGCCTTCGCGCGCCGGGTCTTCGCCGGCGTAACGCAGCAAGGTGCGCACGGCCTCTTCGGCCTGTTCACGACGGATGTCTTCGCTCGACTTGCTCATGCCTGACCCCGGATTCGATGCGCCGATGCTAGCCGAGGTCGCAGGACGCTGTATTTCCGGCGTGGCTCTGCGAAGATGGGCGGTCTTTTGCCTGCGCCCATGACCCTGACCGACTACCTGCAATCGCATGCGGAACGCTTCCCGGTCGAATTCGGCCCGGCCTGGGCGCGCGGCACTGCGCTGGCCGAACGCGGGGCGGTGCGCGAACTGCTGCAGCCCGACGAACACGGCGTCAATGCACAGGTGCTCGGCACGCGCGGGCACATCTACGACACCAGCCTGACCCTGACCCATCCGCGCGGCCGCGGCCCGACCCTGCTCAGCGACTGCAGCTGCCCGGTCGGGTTCGAATGCAAGCATGCCGCCGCCCTGATCCAGTACCTGCTGCGTCTGGCGACGCCGGCGCGCGAGCCGGTGGTCACTCCGCAGCGCAGTGCCTGGGAAACGCTGGCCGAGCGCGCCCCGGGCGCCGAACTGCAGCGGGATCCGACCGAACTGCTGGTGCTGGTGACTGCGGACGAGTCGGCCCGCCTGCTGTTCCGTCCGTTGCGGGCGCGGCGCAGCAAGGACGGTCGCTGGTCGCATCCGCGCCGGGTCGATCTGGAATCGCCACGGGTCTTGCAACTCCTGCAGGGCTGGCCGATGCACGAGCGCCTGGCGGCCCTGTCGCTGCTCGGCTTCGATGGCATCGAATACATCGATGGCGACTACTGGCTGCTGTTCGACGGCCCGATCGATCCGATGCTGCAGCAGTTCTTCGCGCTCGGCATCGAATTGCGCCTGCAGCACCTGCATGGCCCGGCCCTGCATCCCGGTGCGGCGCGACTGCTCCAGGCCGAATGGCAGCTCGCAGCCAGCGGCGACCAGCAGCTGCAGCTGCGCGTCGAACCCAGCGGCGTGGCGCTCTCGAACACCCGCTACCGGCGCTATCTCGATGTCGACGGCGGCATCATCGGACCGGTGCTGAGCGATCTCGACGACAGCGATCTCGCACAACTGCGCGAATTGCCGGTGGTTGCTCCGGACGAGGTCGAACTCGCCAGCGAGGTGATGACGCGCCTGTTCCCGCACGGACAACTGCCGCTGCCGAAGACGCTGGCGACGACGCCGGCCTCGCCGATCGCACCGACGGCCGTGGTGCTGATCGGTGGCGCGCCCTACCTCAACCGGTCCGATCTGCTGACCCAGGCCACCGCCCATCTCGGCTTCCGCTACGGCCGCCACGAGGTGCGAGCCGGCGATCGCAGCACCGAATTGCGCTGGCGCGGGGACGACGGCCGCATCCATGTGCTCAGCCGCGATGTCGAGGCCGAGGCGCGCGCCAGCCAGTTCCTTGCACGCCATGGCTTCAAGCCGGGCAGCTCGCACGGTGTCGGCGGTCCGGCCGAACACTGGTACTGGAATGGCCGCCTGAAGAACGGCGAGTTGCTGGCCTGGATCGAGGAGCTGCGTCGCGATGCCGCGGCCAGTCACATCGAACTGCGCTCCAACGACGAGTTCCCGATTGCGCTCGAGCCCGACATCGGCACGCTCGATCTGCGCGTCGAAGAAGATGGCAACGACTGGTTCTCGCTGCGTTTGGGGATCGAGGTCGATGGCCAGCCGGTCGATCTGGTCCCGGTGCTGCTGGAAGCGTTGTCGCGTCCGGAAGAGCAGCGCCCGGATGGCCTGCGCCTGACGCTGCCCGACGGCCGGCGCGTGTTCATCGCGAATGAGCGCCTGACCCCCTTGCTGGACCTGGTCGCCGATCTCGATTCCTCCGGTGATGGCCGCATCGGCCTGCCGCGCGCGCGCATCGCATCGCTGGATCCGTCCCCGGACTGGCGTTTCCTGCCGAGCCGGGAGGCCGCCGACTTCATCGAACGCGTGCGCGGCTTCCGCGGCGTCGAGGCGCGCGAACCGCCGCCCGGCTTCAATGCGGAACTGCGGCCCTACCAGAAGGAAGGACTGGCCTGGCTCGACTTCCTGCAGGCATTCCAGTTCGGCGGCGTGCTGGCCGATGACATGGGACTCGGCAAGACCGTGCAGGTGCTCGCACACATCGTCGTGCTGAAGCAGGACGGCGCACTGAAGACGCCGGCGCTGGTGCTGTGCCCGACCAGCGTGGTCGACAACTGGCGTGCCGAGGCCGAACGCTTCGCACCGATGCTGCGCGTGCGTGTCCTCGCCGGTGCCGAGCGCCATGAACATTTCGATGCGCTCGGCGATGTCGACCTGGTCATCACCAGTTATGCGCTGCTGTGGCGCGACATTGAACAGCTGAAAGCGCAGCGCTTTACGCTGGCGGTGTTCGACGAGGCGCAGTGGCTGAAGAACGCGTCCAGTCGCAGCCACGCAGCGGCCTCCCAGCTCGACGCTACCCGCCGCCTGTGCCTGACCGGCACGCCGGTCGAGAATCACCTGGGTGAATTGAAGGCGCAGTTCGATCTCGCCTTCCCGGGCCTGCTCGGCAGCCACGAGCAGTTCCGCACGCGCTTTCGCCAGCCGATCGAGCGCGACCGCGATGTCGATGCTGCCGATCGCCTGCGCAAGCGCATCGCACCCTTCCTGCTGCGCCGACGCAAATCGGAAGTGGCACGCGACCTGCCCTCGCGCACCCTGATCGTGCAACCGGTCGAACTCGAAGGCGCACAACGCGACCTGTACGAGACGGTGCGCGTACAGATGGAGGCGCGCGTGCGCGAAGCGCTGTCGGCGCAGGGCTATGGCGCCTCGCAGATCACCATCCTCGATGCACTGCTCAAGCTCCGCCAGATCTGCTGCGATCCGCGCCTGATCGAGGCGGGACGCAAGAGCGACGAGCCCAGCTCGGCCAAGCTCGATGCGCTGATGGACCTGGTGCCGACCCTGGTCGACGAGGGT
The DNA here is from genome assembly GCA_016721845.1 of Lysobacterales bacterium. Classification (NCBI taxonomy): domain Bacteria; kingdom Pseudomonadati; phylum Pseudomonadota; class Gammaproteobacteria; order Lysobacterales; species Lysobacterales bacterium. The sequence continues at coordinate 60,404 of JADKHK010000005.1, read as the reverse complement.
CGCGCGGTGCTGGTGTTCTCGCAGTTCACGCGCATGCTCGACCTGATCCAGGAAGCCCTGATCGCGCACGGCATCACCTATGCACGACTCGACGGCAGCACCAAACGTCGCGAGGTGCAGGTCGCACGCTTCCAGGACGGCCAGGTCCCGGTGTTCCTGATCTCGCTGAAAGCCGGCGGCGTCGGCTTGAACCTGACCCGTGCCGATACCGTGGTCCTGTACGACCCGTGGTGGAATCCGGCCGCGGAAGCCCAGGCGATCGACCGCGCCCATCGCATCGGCCAGGACAAGCCGGTGTTCATCTACGAACTGCAATGCCGCGGCACCGTCGAAGAACGCATGAATGCGCTCAAGCAGAAGAAGCGCGAGATCGCCGATGCCGTGCTCGAGCATGGCGAGGCCACGCTCTCGACCCTGTCGTCGGAAGACCTGCTGACCTTGTTTGACGCCTGACCCGCGCCGCCGCCAAGACGGGTTCCGGCTAAGCTCGAACGCAGTTGCGGAGCGGAGGCGATGGGGAACGCGGGCAGGGTCATCGGGCGCTGCAGCATGGCCATCATCGGCATGCTGCTGGCCAGCGTGGTCGCCGCGGCAGCACCGGACGACATCGCCCGACTCAACAAGGAAGCCAAGGCCCTGCTGCGCAGCGATCCGCAGCGTGCCCAGCAGATCGCGCAACAGGCGCTGCAACTGGCACAGGCACGCACCGATCCGGCGGGTGAAGCCGGCGCGCGCATCAACCTCGGTTCGATCGAACGCCAACGCGGTCGTTACGACCAGGCCGTGGTCGAGTTCGAGCGCGCCGTCGCACTCACCGATGATGCGAAGGCACAGTTGCCGTATGCCGACGCGCTGACCCAACTCGGCGTGACGCTCGACATGAGCGGCTTGCACGCCGAGGCCCTGGAGGCCGAAAGCAAGGCGCTGGCGATCTACGAAGGACAACAGGACGCGGCTCGCATCTCGGCGGCCCTGATCAATCTCGGCAACGCGCTGAGCAATCTTGGCGACGATGTCCGTGCCGGCGAACACTACCGGCGCGCGCTCGCGGTCAAGCGCAGCAACGGCATTACCCGCGGCGTCGGGTCTGTGCTGAACAATCTGGCCGATCTCGCGCTCGAAGCCGGTACCACCGAGCAGGCCGTGAAGCTGCTCGACGAGGCCATCGCTGCCCACGCGGTCGACGGCGACCGCATCGGCCAGGGCCTGGCGTTGTCGAATCGCGGCGTCGCCAACGCCCGCGCCGGTCGCTTCGACGCCGCCCTGTCCGACATCCAGCAAGGCGAGGCGATCGCCCGCGAACTCGAACATGCGGCCGGCATTTCCGCCGCCTTGCGCGCGCGCGCCGAGGTGTGGCTGCTGCGGGCGCGCAGCCTGGAAGGCGAGCCGCGTGACTACGCCTTGTTGAACGCCGAACGCGAGGCCCGCGCGGCGCTGGTCGCCAGCAGCGAGAGCGACGATCCGGATCGCCGCCTGCGCGCCAAGCGCCTGCTCGCCGACGTGTTTGCGGCCCGCGGCGAGGCCGAGCACGCGGTCGCCCTGCTCGACGAGATCGAGAGCGAATCCGCATCGCTGCGGGCGCAACGCGACGACGCCCGGGTCGCCGTGGTGCGCGCACGTTATGAACGTCAGCAAGCCGACGCCGATGTCGCCCTGCTGCGACAGCGTGAAGCCGCGCAGGCCGCCGAACTGGCACGCAGTCGCCTGCTGCTGCGCAGCGCGGTCGGACTCGGCATCGCCGGACTGACCGCGATCGTGTTGTTGTTCTGGATCGGGCGCGAACGCCGCATCCGTGGCGAAGCCCTGCGCGTCCAGGGCGAGGCGCTGCAGGAGGCGCTGGAGCACGCCGAAGCGCAAAGCCGGCGCGCGCATGCCGCGGCGAGCTTGAACCAGCGCCTGCTCGCACTGGCCGGCGAGGACCTGCAGGCGCCGTTGATCGATATCCGCGGCAGCGCCGAGCGCCTGCTCGCGGCGCACCACGCCAATCCGGATCTGTCACGGCCACTGGCGGCGATCGCACGCCACGCCAGCGAGCTGATCCAGATCGTGCTGCGCATGCGCGAGTCGGCCCATGCCGCCGAGGACACCGACGATTCCGGCACCTGCAGCGATCTCTCGCTCGTGCTCGAACGTTGCATCGACGACGCCGACGCCCGCGCGCGCCAACGCCAGCAACGCCTGCACGGCGATGTCGTTCCCGCACTGCAGGTGTCGGGCAGCGTCGACACCCTGGTGCACCTGTGCACTGAGCTGCTCGACCACGCGCTGCGTGGGAACCCGGCGGATAGCAACATCATCGTGACCTTGCGTGGCGAGGCGGCACAGGCGGTATTGACCCTGTCCGACCACGACGGCCACCTGCGTGAACAATTGCTCGATGCGCAGCGCGGCATTGCCCGCGACACGCCGCCGCGCCGGCTCGGGCTGGGCCTGTTGCGCGAGACCGTGATTCGGATCGGCGGCCGCATGGACAGCATCCCCGCAGCGGCGCCGGATACCGGACAGTTGCTGCGCGTGATGCTGCCGCTCATGGAGTAACGCGCACGGCTCGTCCCGTCGCCGGCAGCAATATGCGCTCGCGCTGCTAGCGTGCACGGATCGCTTCTTCTCGAGTGCCATCGATGCTCCTGCTGCCGCGTTCCCTGCTCATCGGTGCTGCCCTGCTGACCCTCGCTGCCTGTGCACCGGAGCACACGGCTCCAGCACCCGCGAGTGCCGAGGACACTACGGCCGCTGCGCGCCGCATCGAGGCCGATCTGCGCTTCCTGGCCGACGATCTGCTCGAAGGCCGCGAGACCGGCACACGCGGTTACGATCTCGCGGCACTCTATGTCGCCAGCGAGTTCCGCAAGCTCGGACTTGAACCGGCCGCTGCCGGCAGCTACCTGCAGCCGGTGCCGTTGCTGCGCGCCCGGGCAGTGCGCGAAGGCGCGCGCTTCGCGCTGGTGCGCGACGGACAGACCCGCGAGCTCGCGTTCGAACAGGACTATGTGCCCTCGGCGAACTTCAACGAGGCGTCGAGCGAAATCAGCGCGCCGCTGGTGTTCGTCGGCCAGGCCGTGCATGCACCCGAACTCGGCCAGGATCACTTCGCCGGCGTCGATGTGCGCGGCAAGATCGCGGTGCTGTTGGCGAACGCGCCGTCGAGCTTGTCGAACGACGAGCGCGCCTTCCATGCCTCGCGCATGGAGAAGGCGAGACTGCTGGCCGAACGCGGCGCCATCGGCACGATCTCGATCGGCGACCCGCGCGACGAGGAGAAGCGGCCGTGGGCGCTGGGTGCGAAGAACTGGGGCGCCGCGGGCATGCGTCTGCGTGCAGGCGACGGTCGTGCCATCGACAGCTTCCCCGAACTGCGCGTGCGAGTGTCGCTGCGCGCCACGCTGGCGGAAGCGATCTTCGCCGGATCGCCGCACAGCGCCGACGAGGTGTTCGCGATGATGCGCGAGAATCGCCTCAAGCCGTTCGATTTGCCTGGCACCGCGACGCTGACCCAGGCGACTCGCATGGAAGCGGCCGAGAGCTTCAACGTGGTCGCACGTCTTGCCGGCACGGATGCCACGCTGGCCGCGGAGCACGTGGTTCTGACCGCCCATCTCGACCACCTCGGCATCGGCGCCGAAATCGACGGCGACGCCATCTACAACGGCGCGCTCGACAATGCCATCGGCGTATCGATCCTGCTCGAAGCGGCGCGGCGCATGGCCACGACGGCCGAGGGTCCGCGCCGTTCGCTGCTGTTCGTCGCACTGACCGGTGAGGAAAAGGGCCTGCTCGGTGCCCAGCAATTCGTCGCGACACCACCGGTCGCAAAAGGCAGCATCGTCGCGAACGTCAACATGGACATGCCGGTGGTCCTGGGTGACCTGGTCGACATGGTGCCGATCGGCATCGAGCATTCCTCACTCAAGGGCCTGGTCGAGGCTGCGGCGACCGACATGGGCATGGCCTTGTCGCCCGATCCCAAGCCCGAGGAGACCGTGTTCGTGCGCAGCGACCAGTACGCCTTCATCCGCGCCGGCATCCCGGCGGTGTATCTGGACAGCGGCGTGAAAGGGCGCGACCCGCACTTCGACGGCATCGCCAGCCTCGACGGTTTCCTGGACCAGCACTATCACCGCCCCAGCGACGATGCGAACCAGTCGATCCACTATCCGACCGCAGCGCGCGTCGCCGCCCTGAATGCCCTGATCGGCCAGCGCATCGCCGATGCGCCGCAACGACCGAGCTGGAATGAAGGCGATTTCTTCGCGAAGAAGTTCGCCCAGCCCGCAGCGGACTGATTGATCCCTGTCCGCTTTCGTGCGAAATCCCCGTATCCCGGAGCGACGCGGCCCACGCGCCGCCATCCGAGGTATCGATGTCCCGTTCATGCCGCCACGATCGCGATCCCGCCACCCTTCCGCAGGGTGCGGGCGCGGCCCTGCTAGCCGGTGACGGCGCGCTCGGCCACCTGCCCTTGTGGGCACAGGTCCTGGTTGCGGCGCGCATGCTGCAGCGGGCCGCAGCGGCGATGCAGGCAGAACTTCCGGCATCACTGAACGATCGGATCGCCGCCGTCGGCAGCGCGATCCAGGACTGCGCTCGCGACGGCGGCGGCGTGCACCGGCAGCGCGCCTTGTTCGATGCCGCGATGGCGCTGCGCGACACGGAGGCCGCTGCACGGCATGCGCCGCTGCGAGGCCTGCTCTGGTTCGCGATTGACGCCACCCGGGCCGCCGATGCCGCGCAGGACTTTCCGATCGATGCCACGGTCGCGCATTCGACATGGCAGGCCATGCGCGAACTCGTGGCCGACACGCGCGTCGTGCCCCTGCAGCTGCGCGTGCTGATCGCCGGTGATATCGACGCATTGCGTTCTGCCTGCGATGAAGCGCGTGTCGATCGTTACGCGGCCCTGCCCGCGCAGGTGTTCCTGCGCCTCGCGCCGGTGCATGCCTTGACCTTGACCGAACCGCGCCGCGTGGAACCCGCATGGCGCTGAACGCACACCCCGGAGTACGCATGTTCCTGTCCCTGCTTGCCACCGCCGCGGCCGCGCTCGCCGCCTTGCTGCTGCTGGCCAACCTGCTGATGAGCGGTGCCTATGCCGGGCGCGTGCCCGGCGGCGATGCGGCAATGGGTCTGGTCGTGCCGGTGTTCTGTGCGATCGCGGCGGTCACGTTGTTGCTGGTCGCCACCGGCCTGCTGATCGCGAATGGCCGGCTCGACTGGCTCGGCGCGCGTGGCGGCTGGACGGCGATCCTGGTGATGCTCGGTGTCGGCATCGCGGCCGTGGCCGTGCTCATCGCGTGGATGGAGCGCATGGGCCCCTGGGTGATGCCGCTCGGCCTGTTCAGTGGCGGCATCGCGCCGGCCTTCGCCGTCGTGTTGCTGATCGCGAGCGCGTGGCGCGATGGCAGCGCGATGCAGGAAGCGGGCTGGACGCGCATCGGCCTGATCGTCCTGGTCGCTTCCGCGTTGTGCGGCATGGCCATCGGCCTGTGGGGCGGTGCGCGGGAGTGGCAACGGCGCGCCGAGAATGCCGAACGCGCCCACGTTGAGCAGGAACAACGCAATCTCGAATCGGCCCGCCGCGATGCCTTGTCGGCGGTCGACCGGCTCCGCGAGGACTATGCCGGATTCAGTCCCGATGCGCCGCTCTGGGTCTTCATCGCCGGCCTGCCCGACCCCACCGAGGCCGATCTGCGCGACTTCATCATCGCGCGTGCGCTGCAGGTGCCAAGTCTCGACGCCCAACTCGCGCAGACGATCACCGATGCGCATCCGCGTTATCGCCACGGCGCCTCCGAGTTCGTGCGCCATGCACCGGCGGCCGCCTTGAATCCGGCCTGGGCCGCCGCGGTCGCCGGATCGATGCACGTGACCGCGATGCAGATCGCGGCGAATCCGGACTGGCTGGTCCCCGACGACTTTTCGAACCCGGATCCGCTGGCGCACATTCCCAGCCTGGTCGCGGCCGCAGCACGTTTTCCGTCCGGCGCCGATGCGCAAGCGGCGAGCACCGAACTGCGCATGGCCCTCTCGGCGCTGCCCGCAGGTGCCGCGCGTGATCAGGCCCTGGCCGCGTTCGCCGCGCCCTGAACGACGTCAGCGCTTGCTGCGTGCCGCCTGTTTCGCCGGCGCCTTCTTCGCTGCCTTGCGTTCGGCCATCATCGTCTGAATCTCGGCACGCGATTTCGGCTGGTGCGCGGCGCGTGCCGCTTCATAACGTGCGACGAACTGGTCGACCGACATGCGCCGGAACGATTCGGCAATGACGTCGAGGGCGAGGTCGTCGAGCTTCCGGAAACGGATGCAGCTCTTGCCCATGTCGAGCTTCTTGCCGGTCTTGGCCCAGGCGGCGCGGAACCAATCCGCTTCCGCCTCCGCGGCAGCATCGACTTCGCCCATCGACGGCGGGCAGATGTACAGCGACATGTAATTCTTCTGCGACGCGAGCCCGGCGAACGGGAGCGGGTCCTTCGGGTTGCAGTGGTAGCCGGCCGGATAGCGCGAATGCGGCACCGACCAGCCGATCATGCCGTAGCCGACGCCTTCGCTGAATCCCGGATCGATGTGCTTTCGGATGAGATCGCGCAGTGCCGTCAACGCGGCGCGCCGATCTTCGGGCAGCTCGGCAAGGTACGCCGCCACTGTGGTCGCTTTCGATTGCATGGACATGCTCCGCCCTTCGACGCCAAGAGCATATCGCCGCCACGCCGCATCGGCGCTTGACCCGATGCGCGCACCGCACCTAGCCTCGCGGCCTTCGTTCCGTCCTGCGAGCCCCGCCATGACACCTTCGACCCGCCGTGACGCCGCGCTCGCGCTGTTGGCCCGGACCGGCATTCGCAGCAACAACTACGCGCCACCGGCCCTGAAACTGCTCTGGGCCATGGGCCTCGATGTGCCGCCGCCGCATTTCGCCAGCTTTGCGGCCAGCACGGTGCTCACCGGCAGCTTCTTCGGCCTGGTCTGGGGCTTGCTGATGTGGTTCTGGCAGTGGTCGGACACGGGCATGTCGGCGGGCTTCGCCGCGGCGCTGTCGGTGGTGGCCGGGCTGCTGTTCGGACTCAGCATGGCCAGCTACTACGCCTACGGTCGGCGCAAACATCGCCTGCCGCCATGGACCTCGCTTGGCTGAGTGCATGGACCGGTCCTGCCCTGTCGAGTGCCCGCCATGACCATCGATCTGGCCGCGCGCCACACTTTCTCCGCTGCACCCGCAGCGGTGTTTGCACTCGCCGTCGATGGCGAACGCTTCCCGGTCCTGTTCCGCGGTTTCGGACCGATTCCGGGATTGCGCCGCATCACCCTGCACGGGCCGCTCGCGGCCGGTGTGACGCGCGATGTCGAAGGCGAGGACGGCGTCGTGATGCTGGAGACCGTCACTGCGCTCGAACCGGGCCGTCGACACGCCTACAGCCTGAGCCGGTTGCGCCCGCCGCTGTCATGGCTGGTGCGTGTCGGCCACGCCGACTGGACCTTCTCTCCCGAGGGCGATGGCGCCGCGGTGATCTGGCGATATCGCTTCGAACTCGCCACGCCGCTGGCGTGGCCGCTGGCCGCGCCGCTGCTGACGATCTTCATGCAGGGTGCGATGCGGCGTTGCCTGGCGGCGATGGCGCAAGCACTCGCCTGACCGCCTCACCCCAGCCGCGATACAAGGCATCGCGCTCGGGCGCAGGCATCTGCACCTCGAACCGCCGCTCGCAACCCCATTGCGTCGCGATCCGCTCCAGCGAGTCGTAAAGGCCGATGCCGAGGCCCGCCATGCAGGCTGCCCCGAGTGCGGTGGTCTCGATCCCGTTCGGACGATCCACCGGGACGCCGAGCAAGTCGGCCAGCGATTGCGCGAACCAGTCGTTGGCGGCCATGCCGCCATCGATGCGCAGCGTGCACGCAGCGGCCGCGCCGTCCCGCTGCATGGCATCGAGCAGGTCGCGGGTCTGGAAGCAGACGGATTGCAGCCCCGCGGTGACGATCTCGGCGATGCCGGTGTCACGCGTCAAACCCAGAATCGCGCCACGCGCATGCGGGTCCCAATGCGGCGCGCCGAGGCCGGTGAAGGCCGGCACCAGATAAACGCCGTTGCTGCCACGCGCACCGCGGGCGATCGCTTCGCTCTGCGCAGCGCTGTCGATCAATTTCAGGCCATCGCGCAACCACTGGATCGCCGCGCCGGCGACGAAGATGCTGCCCTCGATGGCATAGGTCGTCACCCCGTCGATGCGATAGGCGACGGTGCTGAGCAAGCGGTTGCGCGAACGCGCGATCTCGCCGCCGGTATTCATCACGATGAAGCAGCCGGTGCCGTAGGTGCTCTTGATCATGCCCGGCGCGAAGCAGGCCTGGCCGACCAGCGCCGCCTGCTGATCGCCGAGCACGCCGCGGATCGGCATTGCGGCACCGAACCAGGCGCGATCGACGACCCCGAAGTCGCCGTTCGAGTCGCGCACCTCGGGCAACAGCGCACGCGGCACATCGAACAGCGCGCACAATGCCTCGTCCCATTGTTGCGTCCGCAGGTCGAACAACAGGGTGCGCGAGGCATTCGTCGCATCGGTCGCGAAGGTGCGCCCGCCGGTGAGCTTCCACAACAACCAGGTGTCGATGGTGCCGAAGCAAAGTTCGCCACCTGCGGCACGTGCACGCGCATCGGGCACTTGGTCCAGCGTCCACGCGATCTTGGTCGCCGAGAAATACGGATCGAGCAACAGACCCGTCTTCGCCGCGACGCGGTCTTCGTGCCCGGCTGCACGCAAGCGTTCGCACACGTCGGCGGTGCGCCGGTCCTGCCAGACGATGGCGCGGTGGACCGGGCGCCCGCTGTCGCGTTCCCACAGCACCGTCGTCTCGCGTTGATTGGTGATGCCGACTGCGATGATCCGGGTCGCATCCAGCGACGCTTCCGCAAACACGCGGCGCACCACCGCCAGCGTCGTCGCCCAGATCTCGTCGGCATCCTGTTCGACCCAGCCCGGCCGCGGATAATGCTGCATGAATTCCTGCTGCGCCGTCGCCACCGCGCGGCCCAACGCATCGAACACGATGGCACGGATGCTGGTGGTGCCGGCGTCGATCGACAGCAGGTACTCGGACATGGTGCGGCACTCCTTGAGCTCGGTCGATTCTAGGGAATCGACATGAGCATCGCGGGACAGAGCCCGCTCCCACAAGAGCAAGCCACACAGCAAAAGCATCGCGGGACGGAGCCCGCTCCCACAAAAGCCAGAAACCTGGTCTTGGCACTTGTGGGAGCGGGCTCTGTCCCGCGACGCCCTACGAGCCCCTCAACCAGGAGTGAGGCCACTCCGATGCCGTCGGAACCAATCCCGCCCGCACCGGATTCAGCAGGCAGTACTCGATGGCGGCAGCCAGCTGCGCGTCGCTGTCGATGCGGCGATCGTGATACTGCGTCTGCCAGATCGTGCAAGCGTGATGCAGGCGCTTCGCGATGGCGTTGGCGGTGAAACTCTTCATCGTGCGCAGCAGCGACTGCCAGTCGCCGCCAAGCGGATCGGCGACGAAATGCAGGTGGTCGGGCATGACCACCGCAACATGCAGCAGCAATCGATGCGCCGCGTCCAGCCACTGCAACGATTCGAGCACGGTCGCCGCGGCGACGGGATCCGCCAGCAGCGGCTGTCGACCGGCGCAGCAGGTGGTGATCAACGCCGTGCCGGCAGTTCGATGCAATCGCAGCCGATGGCTGCCGCGGGTGATGCGAGTGTCCATGCGCGAAGGATCACCGCCCGGCGGCGGACGGTCATTGGGTAGCTGCCGAAACTGGCAAGGGAAATTTCTCAAAAAGCGTCGCGGGACAGAGCCCGCTCCCACAAAAGCTAGGAGCAGGTCTCTGGCTCCTGTGGGAGCGGGCTCTGCCCCGCGACGCTCTTGCGGGAGCAAGCCCCCCCCAACACCCGACTGCTAGGCTCGCCGCCCATGCACCGCATCGCCACCTTCGCACTCTCCCTGTCCGTCGCCGCCCTGGCGGGCTGCAGCCCGCCAGCCGCCAATGAAGCGGCAAAGGCGACGAAATCGATTCCGGTCAAGGTGAAGCGCAGCGTCAGCGCCTTGCCTGCCCGTTACGACACCGCCCTGCCGGAGTCGTCCGCCGCGATGAAGGCCTGGTTCAAGGGCGATGCGACACCGCCGCCGCAAGCCCATGTGTTCGATGCACTCGCGCGCGGCGACGCGGTGATGTTCGAGCGCCTGCAGGCTGCCGCAACACGCGTGGACGAGGCCGACGCCAGCGCCTGGGCGCAGGCCTGGCATCAAGGCCTGCACTATCGCGATACCACTTCGTCATTCTGTACCACCGCGCAGGCCATCGTCGACGCACCACCGTCGCATCTGCGCATGGCCGTCGTCGGCACCTTTGCCGAACACTGCGCGCAGGCTGATGCGCTGGCGCTGATCGTGCGTGCCGACACGCCGGACTGGGCGGTGCTGGCCTGGTATTCGCCGTGGCGCGACCGCGCACTGGGCGCAGCGATGCCTTACGACACGCGACTCGCAGATGTCCTGCACGCCGCCATCGCGCACAATGACCGCAGCATGGCCTACGAGGCGGCCTTGGCGATGGCGAAGCTGTCCGATCCGGCCGCCATGACGACGCTGCGTGCCGAACACGCGACGATCCAGGACGCAAAGTTCTCGACCTATCTCGCGCAAGCGATGCAGTCGCCGGTATCCACGCCACAGGCCACGACCGCGGCAACGGCAGACGCGCGTGCACTGGCTGCGCGCCTGCGCGATCTCGGCTTCACCCGTGTCGATCCCGATCATCCCGGCGACGCGACCACGGCCGACGACCTGCTGGTCGAGGCCGGGCACGGCTACTGGTTCGACGTCGAGACCGGCACCTTCCCGAACGAACACGATTCGCTGTTGCGATCACTCGCTGACACTGTACGCCCGGCGCTGGACGACGTGGTGTTCGAGGAGATCGCACCGGACATCGATGACGAGGACGGCGGCTACGTGCTGCGCGCCTATGTCGATGGCCAGATGCTCGAGACAGCGGCCGAGAATCTGGGCGACTGGTACGACGTCGATGCCGTGCTGCGCCTGCTCGACGCCGCGTTGCTGGAACGCCGCTCCGACCAGCGTTTTGTCTTGCTCGAGACCATGGACCAGACCGCGACGATCATCGGCGGCCCGGGCGACGTGCTGCGCGCCGCCCTCGATGCCGGCCTGATCACGAGTGGCGACCCGAAGGCCGCAGAGGCACTCGGCAAGTCCTTCGAGGACCGCGTGAAAGCATCGCTGGACTGAGCCCGGCCCGCCGCAAAAAGCGTCGCGGGACGGAGCCCGCTCCCACAAGAGCCTCCTACACAAGAACTAGCCCCACCGATTCTGGAATGCCAAACCACCGCTCTTGTGGGAGCGGGCTCCGTCCCGCGACGCTCTAAAACCTCAACGCTTCATGCCGTCATACAACGGCTTGTTCTTGTCGACGATGTGCACCGTGACCAGCTTGATCGGTGTATCCGACAGCACCTTGAACCCGCCATGCATCACGCCGCGCGCATTCATCAGCGGCGCGCCGGTGGCCAGTTCGAACTCGGGCTTGCCGTCCACATGCACGCGCCCGCCTTCAAGCACATAGCCGGTCTCGACACCATGATGGAAATGCGCCGGCATCACCTCGCCCGGCTGGATCACCACCACCGACGTGATCACCTCCATGCCCGGCGCGCCGTCGAGATCGGCACGCTTCAACTCGGTGCGCCCGGGCAGATCGTCCGCCAACGTCGACGCGACAACGCTGGCGCAAGACAGCGCAAGCATCCACATGAATCCGATACCGAGTGTTCGCTTGTTCATCGCCTCGTCCTCAATCCGTCTGTCGATCCGCCGGGGTTCACGTCGATGGTTCAGCAAATCAGTGTGCGACGCTGACATTGAGTGATTGACCGCTGCCAACATTCTGTATCTTCGATTGCGTCAATGTCCCCAGCTGCGAAAAGGATTGCGCATGAAGATCGTGCTGAGCCGAAAGGGATTCGATTCCGCCAACGGGAAAGTGCCAAGCGAGCCCTTGTAGGGGCCGGCCTTGTCGTTGGGCTCGGCGCCCTGGCTGAGGTGCGCGAGCAGGAATCGTTCGGATGCGCCAGCACGCATCGAATCAATATCGAGACTGAGGGTCGAGAACATCGAATCTCCCGGGCAGCACGAACCTAGTCGCAAAGCGACGCAGTGAGGATGCATTCCCCCGGGGATGCCGCGCTGTTGTAGCGCGGAGGTGAGCGGTGAGGCAAGAGCGTCGCGGGACAGAGCCCGCTCCCACAAAAGCCAAGAGCAGGATTCTGGCTTCTGTGGGAGCGGGCTCTGCCCCGCGATCTTTAGCGACTCAACGCCGCCGCATGCCAGGCGATGTGTTCGCCGATGAAACTGGCGATGAAGTAGTAGCTGTGGTCGTAGCCGGGTTGCAGGCGCAAGGTGAGCGGGTGGTTCGCGCGGGTGCAGGCGGATTGCAGCAAGTCGGGGCGGAGTTGGGTGCTGAGGAATTCGTCGGCGTCGCCTTGGTCGACGAGCAGGGGCAGGCGTTCCGGCGCGTGCTCGATCAGGGCGCAGGTGTCCCACGCGCGCCATACGGATTCGTCGTCGCCGAGATAGGCGCGCAGGGCCTTCTGGCCCCACGGCACCTGCGTCGGCGCGACGATCGGCGAGAACGCGGAGACGCTGCGATAGCGACCGGGATGACGCAACGCGATGACGAGTGCGCCGTGCCCGCCCATCGAATGGCCGCTGATGCTGCGCGCATCGGTGGCCGGGAAGTTCGCTTCGATCCAGGCCGGCAACTCGCGCGCGATGTAGTCGTGCATGCGGTAGTGCGCGGCCCACGGCGCCTGCGTCGCATCGACGTAGAAACCGGCACCGACGCCGAGGTCATAGCCTTCGGCATCGGCCACGCCGGCGCCACGCGGACTGGTGTCCGACGTCACCACGATCAATCCGTGCTCGGCCGCGTAACGCTGCAGGCCGGCCTTGGTGATCGCGTTCTGTTCGGTGCAGGTGAGGCCGCTCAGCCAGTACAGCACCGGGCAGCGCTGCATCGCGGCCTGCGGCGGCAGATAGACACCGACGTTCATGTCGCAATCGAGCGTGTCGCTGCGATGGCGAACCACGTCCTGCCAGCCGCCGAAACAGGCGCGATGTTCGAGTCGTTGCATGATTCCCCGCAGGTATGTAGGAGCGCCGCGTGCGGCGCGATGCTCTCAATAATGGATGACGGTGCGGATGGACTTGCCTTCGTGCATCAGCTCGAAGGCGTGATTGATGTCGGTCAGCGGCATCTGGTGGGTGACGAAGGGCGCGAGTTCGATCTCGCCGCGCATCGATTGTTCGACCATGCCCGGCAGCTGCGAGCGGCCTTTCACGCCGCCGAACGCGGTGCCCATCCACTTGCGGCCGGTGACCAGCTGGAACGGTCGCGTCGAAATTTCCTGACCGGCGCCGGCGACGCCGATGATCACCGACTGGCCCCAGCCGCGATGCGCGCATTCGAGCGCAGCGCGCATCACCTGCACGTTGCCGATGCATTCGAAGGAATGATCGACGCCCCAGCCGGTCATCTCGACGATGACGTGCTGCACCGGTTTGTCGTGGTCCTTCGGGTTGACGCAGTCGGTCGCGCCCATCTGTTTCGCGAGCTCGAACTTCGACGGGTTGGTGTCGATGGCGATGATGCGCCCGGCCTTCGCCTGGCGCGCGCCCTGCACGACCGCGAGGCCGATGCCGCCGAGCCCGAACACCGCGACCGAATCGCCCGGCTGCACTTTCGCCGTGTTGTGCACCGCACCGATGCCGGTGGTGACGCCGCAGCCGAGCAGGCAGACGTGTTCGGGCTTCGCCTCCGGGTGGATTTTCGCGAGCGAGACTTCGGCGACCACGGTGTATTCGCTGAAGGTGCTGCAGCCCATGTAGTGGTACAGCGGCTGGCCGTTGTACGAGAAGCGCGAACTGCCGTCCGGCATCACGCCCTTGCCCTGGGTCGCGCGCACGGCCACGCACAGGTTGGTCTTGCCCGACTTGCAGAACAGGCATTCGCCGCATTCGGCGGTGTACAGCGGGATGACGTGGTCGCCCGGCTTCACGCTGGTCACGCCTTCGCCGACTTCGACGACGATGCCCGCACCCTCGTGCCCGAGCACGACCGGGAACAGGCCTTCCGGATCATCGCCCGACAGCGTGAATGCATCGGTATGGCAGACGCCGGTGTGGGTGATCTTGACCAGCACCTCGCCCTTGCGCGGCGGCGCGACATCGATCTCGACGATCTGCAACGGCTGGCCCGCTTCGAACGCAACGGCGGCACGTGATTTCATGGGGATACTCCGATGGACAGGCAACGGCCTAAAGTATCGCCCACCCCGAGAAGAAACCATGAGCCCAAGCGCCGCGCCCTGGTGCCTCTACCTGATCGAATGCCGCAATGGTGCCTGGTACGCGGGCATCACCAATGACATCGAGCGGCGCTACGCGGCGCATGTGTCCGGACGTGGCGCGAAGTACACACGGGCCAATCCGCCGCTGCGGCTGCTCGGCACGCGCACGTTTGCGGACCGCAGCAGCGCCAGCAAGGCCGAGCACGCCATCCGCCGATTGCCGCGGGCGAAGAAGATCGCGTTCCTGCAGGGACAGAACGGCTGATGCCTTACGCCGTGGCGGCGGACTGTCGTGCCGCGATCCGGAACATCTGCGCGGCACCGAGCCACAACGCGACGAAGCAGGCCGACAACACCGCGCCTTCGCTCGATCCGGCGATCGCGGCGACCGGCACCGCCAGCGCCTGCACGATCGCAACCGCGACCAGGGCATGCGCCATGCCTTGCGGCTGCAGTCGCGCGACGGCAGCACCGATCAATCCGGTGAGCAGCACGGCGGCAAACACCAGATTGGCCGGATCATCTTCGTCGCCGATGATGCCGACGGCGAGACTGATCCAGACCAGGGCGAAGGCGCCGACGATCGCGATGCCGAAACCGGCGCGATAGGCACTGCTGCGCGACATCCGCGTGGCGATTTCGTAGGCGCCGCCCGCGGCACCGAGCATCAGCGCCCAGAACACGAAGTCGAACACGCTCCAGTTCATTTCGGTCGTGAATCGCATCGCGATCACGGGCAGCAGCCAGAGCGCGGCAACCAGACTCCAGATCGCGACCCGGAAGCGGTTGCCATGCGATCCACCACGATGTGACAGCTGCGCGTTCATGTTCCTACTCCCTGCTTGATTGAGATTGCCGAAACCAAAGCCTAGGACGCGCAGCGGGCTTATCGATGGTCGAATTATGCAGCGAAGCAGGCAACGCGACCCCGAAAACGCATACCATCGGCCTGTCCCTGCTGACGCGCGAGCCGCATGCCTTGATCGCCTGGTGCACATCGCTGTTGCGCAAGATCGCGTCGCTGACCGGCATCGGTCGCGCGCGTGCACCGCGAGAAGAGGCCGACGCCGAGATCCGCGAGGTGTTCTTTGCCGAACTCCGCGAGGTGACGCGATCGCTGCAGCAGGCCTGCGCGGCATGGCGCCTCGATCCGTCCGATCAGGCGGCGATGAAGGCCCTGCGGCGCGGTTTTCACACCCTCAAGGGATCGGCGCCACTGGTCGGCGCGACTGCACTGAGCGACTTCAGCGGTCGTCTGGAAAAACTGACGGCACGCATTCTGGAACAAGCGCCACCGGCATCGCCGGATCTGATCGCGATGGTCGAACAGGCGATCGCATTGCTGCCGGCGTTCGCCGTTGCCATTCGCGATGCACGCCCGGCACCGGCGCAGGCCCGCAGCATCGACGACCGGATCCGGCGCCTCCTTGCCTGACACGAACGCTCACGCCCGCGGCGATCAGCGCAGGTAGACGAGGCCGAGCACGACCAGGCCGAGCACGATGCGATACCAGACGAAAGGCATCAGGCCGAGGCGGCGCAGGAAATGCAGCAGGAAATGGATGCAGGCGATGCCGCCGATCGCGGCGACTGCTGCACCCAGCGCGAAGTCCGCCCAGATGATGGCCTCGCCGCTCTTGTACAGTTCCAGTGCGCCATGCGCGCAGGCGGCCGCCGTGATCGGCACGCCCATCAGGAAGCTGTAGCGCGCCGCTTCGTGGCGGTCGAGCCCGAGGAACAGGCCGGCGGTCATGGTGATGCCGGAACGCGAGGTGCCCGGGATCAGGGCCAGCGCCTGCGCGGCACCGATGAGCAGCGCCTCCTTGATCGTCACGCTGGTGATGCCGCGGGTCTTGCCGCTGGCGCGGTCGGCGATGCCGAGCAGAATGCCGAAGGCGATCAGGTTCACTGCGATCAAAGCCGGCACGCGCAACGTCGCGGCGGTTTCCTCGCCCATGCTGGCGCCGACGATGGCCGCGGGGATGATGCCGAGCGCCAGCCCGATGCCGAGCCGATGCTGGGTGCGACCGTGTTCGCTGCGATCGCGCGTGAGCATGGCGGTGGCGATGCCGGCCAGGTCACGACGGTAATAGGCCAGCACCGCGATCAGCGTGCCGAAATGCAGGGCGAGGTCGAAGGTGACGCCCTGATAGTCCCAGCCGAGCAGGAAGCCGATCAGGCCGAGATGTCCGGAACTCGACACCGGCAGGAATTCGGTGATGGCCTGGACCAGGGCAAGAAGGATGATGTGGCTGAGTTCCATGCACGGCGCCGTCGAAAAAGAAGGCGATTGTGCCAGTGCCGGCCGCCGCATCACCCCCGTTGCGCGTGACGAAGTGCGGGCAACATGGCCGGCCCGGGTACGGCTTCGCTATGCTCGGACCCGCTCCACGAGGTCTGCATGAACCAGAATCGCGTGCTTGTCGTCGACGACGAGCCGGACATCCGACAACTCATCGGCGACATCCTGCTCGACGAAGGCCATCAGGTCGATACCGCCGACAGCGTCGCCTCGGCACGCCTCGCCATGGCGGCATTCAAGCCGGACCTGATCCTGCTCGATGTCTGGCTGCCGGACGGCGACGGCGTGGCGCTGTTGCAGGAATGGCAGGAACACGGCGGCACCGGCGGTGCGCCGGTGGTGATGATCTCGGGACACGGCACCATCGAGACCGCAGTCAGCGCGCTCAAGCTCGGCGCCTACGATTTTCTGGAAAAGCCCGTGTCGCTGGCCAAGTTGCTCACGACCGTGCAGCGCGGCTTCGAACATGCCGCGCTGAAACGGGAGAACCAGGGTCTGCGCGCGCGCGCCGCACCGCCGCCACCGATCGGCGGCAGTACCGCGATGCAGATCCTGCGCACGCAACTGGAACGCGCCGCGCATGCCGACGCGCCCTTGCTGATTCGCGGCGAGACCGGCACCGGCAAAGAATCGCTCGCGCGCTACGTGCATGGTCATGGTCCGCGTGCCGCCGCACCCTTCGTGCATTTTGCCGCCGCGACCATGGCCGGTGAGCGCGGGGTCGGCGCCTTGTTCGGGCGCGAGACCGCACATGGCGAGGAGGCAGGCGCCATCGCCCAGGCTGCGAGCGGCACACTCTATGTCGATGATGTCGCCAGCCTCGATGCCAGCACGCAGGCACGGCTTGCTTCGGCCATCGCCGCACGCCAGTACGTGCCGGAAGGCGGACAGAAGCCGCGGCCGTTTCCGGCGCGCGTGGTGGTGTCCAGCACGCGGCCACTGGAACAGGAACTGCAGGCCGGCACCTTGCGCGAGGACCTGTTCTTCCAGCTCAACGTGCTGTCGGTGCACGTGCCGGCGCTGCGCGAACGCCCCGAAGACATCGCCGCCCTGCTCGGCGTGCATCTGGAGCAAGTGGCGCAACGCGACAGCCTGCCACCGCGCACGCTCAGTGCTGCCGCGATCGAGCGCCTGCGCCGGCATCCCTGGCCCGGCAATTTGCGCGAATTGCGCAACCTGGTGCAGCGTCTGCTGATCATCGGTGGCGACGGCGAGATCGACCTCGACGAGATCGAGGATGCGCTCGGCATCATCGCCCCGAACCCGGGCAAGCCGGCCGGCGATTTCCTGCTCGACCTGTCGCTGCCGCTGCGTGACGCCCGCGACCGCTTCGAACGCGCCTACCTGATGCGGCAACTGCGGCTCTGCCGTGGCTCGGTCTCGCGCCTCGCCAGCATTTCCGGCATGGAACGCACCCACCTCTACCGCAAGCTCAAGGACCTCGGCGTCGATCCCAAGGCGCTGGACGCGAGCGAATGAACCGCTGCGTGCGCGCACTCGGTGGCTTGATGCTGATCGTCGCGGGACGAACGACGGCTGGGGCCGCAGCGACGGTCGCGTCGCCGCTGGATCCGTTGAAGTCAGGCTTGAATGGTGCCGGTTGCGAATACCGCGACCTCGACACGCAGGATCTGGTGATGGTCACCCTATCCAGGTCCTTGCCGGACGACGGTCGCGGTATCGCACGCGTTTCGGTGCAGGGCGAGGAACAGCAGCTCGACCGGATCGACACCGGGGACAGCGGACGCCAGGTGTTTCGCAACGACCAGGTTCACATCGTCGCCCGCGACTTCGGTCCGATCGATCCCTGTGCCGGCAGCGAATGCGAAGGCAGTCGGCAACGCGCCGTGCTCGACGTCCGCCAGGGAACCCGGCGCGTCCGCGTGGCCGTGGACGTGCACTGCGGCGCCTGACGCCGTGGTCGGCGACTTGATGTTGACGCCGCCGATGCGATGATCGGCACTTCGTCACCGGAGAGCGCCATGAGCCAGTCCCACGATCCGCGTCGTCGCGATTTCATTGCCGGCACTGCCGCGTTGGCAGCAGCGTCGACCCTGCCCCATTCGGCGCAGGCCGGACACGGCGACCATGAGCACCTGGGTGACTTCGAGCTCGCCGGCAAGGACCGCGCGGCACTGGCGCTCGGCCTGCAGAACGGCAGCTACACCGCACTCGGCCTGACCCGCGCCTACCTAGAACGCATCCAGGCGCATGATGCGCGCACGGTCAATGCGGTGATCGAGCTGAATCCGGACGCCGAAGCCATTGCCGCGCAACTCGATGCCGAGCACAAGGCCGGCAAGTCGCGCGGGCCGCTGCATGGCCTGCCGCTGCTGATCAAGGACAACATCGACACTGGCGACCGCATGCACACGACCGCCGGCTCGCTCGCACTCGCCGACTGGCACGCGCCGGTCGACGCGCCACTCGTCGCCAGCCTGCGTGCTGCCGGGGCCGTGATTCTCGGCAAGACCAATCTCAGCGAATGGGCGAATGCGCGCTCGACCCGCTCGTCCAGTGGCTGGAGCGCGCGCGGCGGGCAGACCACGAACGCCTACGACCGCACGCGCTCGCCGAGCGGCTCCAGTTCCGGCACGGGCGCTGCGATCGCGATGGAATTCGCGGCACTCGGCATCGGCACCGAGACCGATGGCTCGATCATCTCGCCGGCCAATGCCAACGGGCTGGTCGGACTCAAGCCGACCCTGGGCCTGGTGCCGCGCGCCGGCATCATCCCGATCGCGCATTCGCAGGACACCGCCGGGCCGATGACGCGCAGCGTCGCCGACGCCGCGGCGTTGCTGGCGGCAATCGTGCAGCCGAACCGCGAGCCGGGCTTCATCGCAGCGCCCGCGGCAGGCTTCGACCGTGACTATCTCGGCGCCCTGAAGGCGCGGGCCGCGCAGGGCGCGCGCATCGGCGTCGCGCGTGGCTTGTTCGGCTTCCATCCGGACGTGGACGCACTCGCCGAAAACGCGATCCGCGCACTCAAGGACCTCGGCGCCGAGATCATCGACGAGGTGAAGATCGACAGCATCGGCCAGTTCGACGACAGCGAATTCGACGTGCTGAGCTACGAACTCAAGGCCGATCTGAATGCCTACCTCACGCGCCTGCCGAAATCGGCGCCGGCACGCACGCTCGCCGAACTGATCGAATTCAACCGCGTGCGCGCCACGCTGGAAATGCCGTTCTTCGGCCAGGAATGGTTCGAGAGCGCGCAGGCCAAGGGGCCGCTCAGTGATCCGGCCTACCGCGATGCGCTCGCGAAGAACCACGAACTGAGCCGCAGCAAGGGGATCGATGCGGCATTTTCGGCGCACCGGCTGGATGCGCTGATCGGACCGAGCGGCGGCCCGGCCTGGCTGATCGATCACATCAATGGCGACCACTACACCGGCGGCAACACCTCGCTTGCCGCGGTGGCCGGCTATCCGCACCTGACGGTGCCGATGGGATTCGTCCAGCACCTGCCGGTCGGTCTCAGCTTCATCGGATTGCCTTACTCGGAAGCGAGGCTGCTCGGCCTCGGTTACGCCTTCGAACAGGCGACCCGGGCACGCAAGTCGCCGTTCCGATCGCGGTGACCGTTGTGCTGTGACAGGTTTCTCGGCCGCATTGCGTATCCGAGGGCAACCTTGCTGGATTGCCCCGGAGTACGTCATGTCTCGCCGTGTTGCCCTGATCTTCACCGCCCTGCTTGCCGGCCTTGCCGGTGCCGATACCCGCGCCGACGTGCTCGGCGGCAAATACTGCGAAGCTGGCTGCAACCTCTACCGCAGCGTGTCGATCTTCGGCGACACCATGAATGGCGACACCGAGCCGCTGTCGCTGCTCGGCGGGCCAACGAATTCCGGACTGCTGGATGCATCGGCCATGGTCTACGACCCCGCCGAAAAGACCGTGCTGGTCGCGGATTTCTTTGGCCAGAAGATCCATGTCTTTCCTGCCGACGCGCGCGGCGACGTGGCGCCGCTGCGCAGCTTTTCGAGCCTGCTCCTCGGACAACCGCGGAATGTCGTGCGCGTCAGCGGACAGGACGAATACATCGCGCTGAACAGCAACTTCCTCTATGCCTTCGCGCGCACCGCGACCGGCGCGGCCATTCCGCTGCGCCAGACGACCTATGCACCGACGGTGATCAACAATGCCAGCGGCCTCGCCTACCTGCCGGCCAGCGACGAGGTCGCGGTCGGCGACTACGAGGAGCTCGGCGACAATCTGTACGGCGGCGAGATCCTGATCTTTCCGCGCACGATCAGTGGCGCGCCGGTCCCGGCAAGGCGCATCGGCGGCAACCTCACCCAGCTCGGCAGCTTCGTCAACTCGCTCGCCATCGATCCGGTGCGCAACGAGCTGTTCGCCCTGGTCAGCGATGTCGACGGCAGCGGCCGCATCGTCGTGTTCCCGGCGAACGCGAGCGGCAATGTCGCGCCGCTGCGCATGATCGGTGGCGGCAACACGCGGATGGTCAATGCCCAAGGCCTCGACTACTACGCCTTCCTCGACGAACTGCTGGTCGCGAGTGGTTCCTACAACAGCGCGGCGACGCGCATCCTCGGCTTCGCACGTGGCGCCAATGGCAACGTCGTACCGAGTCACGACATCAGCGGTCCGAACACCGGCGTGACCCCGGCATCGGGTTGGAGCAGCGTGGTCGGCGTGCCGCTTGCACTGGTTTTTGGCGACGGCTTCGAATAGGTCCCCTGTCAGTTCGTACCGTTGCGTTTTCGCGAGTCGCATGCGAGCGTCCGGATTCGGGGAAGACAGGCGAAGGACGGCAGGATGCAGGGTTCCGAGCGAAAGGAGGTGCCCTTCCGGCACAGCCTGAGGGCCAGATTGCTGGTTGGTCTGTTGCTCGCGCTGGCGATGATGCTGGCGGCCGTTCTCGTCGTCTTTTATCTGCGTGGCTATGAACTCCTGATGGCGCGCGAACGCGACGTCGCCAATGCCGCGGCACAGCGCCTGGCCAGCGACATGGGCAAGGAACTGGCACTGGCCGAGGGTCTCGCGGTGGCGCTGGAAAATCTCGGCGAGCGCCTGCCGCATGACGAAGCCTTGTGGCGCGACGTGATCCCCGGCGTACTCGATCTGGACGGCCGCGCCGATCTCATCGCCGGCGGCGGCCTGTGGCCGGAACCCGATGCCTACACCCCGGGCGTGGCACGGCGCAGCTTCTTCTGGGGTCGCGACGCCGACGGCGTGCTGCGCTACTTCGATGATTACAACGCCGCCGATGGCCCCGGTTACCACGGCGAAGAATGGTACGTCCCGGCGCGCCACCAGCGCGAAGGCCGCTGTTATTGGTCGCGCTCGTACCAGGATCCCTACAGCGGCGAGCAGATGGTCACCTGCACCGCCGCGATGCGCGTGGCCGGGCGCTTCATCGGCGTCAGCACGGTGGACCTGAAACTGTCCGGCCTGCAGGACTTCCTCGATCGTCGCGGTGCCGCCTTGCAGGGCTATGCCTTCGCCATCGATCGCAACGGCGTGTTCATCACGGTCCCGCCGATGCGGCGCACACCGATGCCGGCCGGCGCGCCCGCCACGCCCAAGGGCACCGTGTTCGGTATCGCCGACTTCGCATCGCATCATCAGGATTTCGCGGCGCTGGCCCAGTTCCTGGATCTGCCGACCGACCATCCCGGCGATCCGCGTCAGGACGAGATCGCACGCCAGATCGACCAGGCCACCAACAGCATCGATCGTCCCGAGGCCCAACGCATCGCCGCGCAGTTGCTGGACGACGGCACCCGGGGCGACGGCGTGCGGCAAACCACCCTGCCGCGCGACCCCTTCCTCAAGGAGGCCAGCCTGGTCACCGCCCAACGCCTGCCCGGCACGCACTGGCAACTGGTGCTGGTGCAGCCCGCGCGGCTGGTGCACGAAGCCGTGATGTCGATCATGACGCGGGTGGCCTGGGCCCTGGGCTTGGCCGTGGTCGTGGTCGTGCTGCTCGCCGGCTGGCTGCTGCGCCGCACCCTGGTCGTGCCGATCCGTCGCATCACCGAGCAGCTGGCGGCCACCGAACATTCGATCGTGCCCGGGCGCATCGACGTCCAAGGTCGCGACGAACTCGCGCAATTGGCCCGCACGTTCAACCGCTACGCCGGGCAGATCGGCGAGAGCCACGCCGACCTGCGCGCGTCGGCGGAGCAGTTCCGTGCGGTCACCGAACTGGCACACGATGCGCTGATCCAGATCGATGACCACGGCCGCATCGTCAGCATGAACCGCGCCGGCGGACAGATGTTCGGCTGGCAGGAGGCCGAACTGGTCGGCGGGGAATTCAGGCGGCTGATGCCCTGGGATCCGCGCAGCGAGAGCTTCGGCGAACACGATGACGCGGCCGTCAGCCGTCCCGCCAGCCACATGCTCGAACTGAGCGCGCAGCGCCGCGACGGCCGCGCCTTTCCGGCCGAGGTGTCGGTCAGCTATTGGCGCGGCCCGAGCCACGGCCTGTACAACGTGCAGGTGCGCGACGTGACCGAACGCCAGCGGGCCGAGGAACGTGTGCGCATGCTGGCCACGCACGACACGCTCACCGGCCTGCCGAACCGCACCCTGTTCAACGACCGCCTGAAGCGCGCGGTCGAGCGCTGCCTGCTCGAATCCACCGCGATGGCGCTGCTGTTCCTCGACCTCGACCATTTCAAGGTCGCGAACGACAGCCTCGGCCACAGCGTCGGTGACGCCCTGCTGCGCGCCGTCGGCGAACGCCTGCAGGACTGCATGCGCCCGGGCGACACCGTCTCGCGTCTCGGCGGCGACGAGTTCGCGATGCTGATGCCGAACCTGGTCGACGCCGGCGAAGCCGCGTGGATGGCCCAGCGCATCATCGACCGCATCGGCGACCTGTTCGAGATCGACAGCCACCGCCTCCAGATCGGCGTCAGCATCGGCGTCACGCTGTGCCCGGGGGACGACCGCAACGCCGAACAGCTGCTGCGCAAGGCCGATCTGGCGATGTATCACGCCAAGTCCGAAGGTCGGAACACGTTCCGCTTCTTCACCGAACGCCTGCATGCAGAACTGATGGAACGCAAGGCGCTGCTCGACGAACTCGCGCATGCCGTCGCCAGTCAGGAATTCGTGCTGCACTACCAACCCGTGCTGGCGACCCAGGGCGGCGAACTGCACGGCATCGAGGCTCTGATCCGCTGGCGTCATCCGACGCTCGGCCTGGTCACGCCGGAACGCTTCGTGCCGCTGGCCGAGCAAAGCGGCCTGATCGTTACGCTCGGCCACTGGATCATCGAACAGGCCATGGCCGACCTCGCCACCTGGGACGCGGCAGGCCTGCCGCCGGTGCGCCTCGCGATCAACCTGTCGCTTGCACAGTTCCGCGATCCGGCCCTGGTCGAACACCTGCAGGCCGCGCTTGCCCGCCATCGTGTCGCCGCCGCCCGCGTCGAACTGGAGCTGACCGAGACGGTGTTGATGCACGACCTCGGCGACGCCCTCCAGATCATGGCGCGCTTGCGTGCACTCGGGCTGGGCCCTGGCCGTCGACGACTTCGGCACCGGCTACTCGTCGCTGTCCTACCTCAAGCGCTTCCCGGTGCAGAAACTCAAGATCGACAAGAGCTTCGTGCGTGGCGTCGCCGAGGACGAGGAGTCGGCCGCGATCTGTCGATCGGTGATCGCACTCGGTCACAACCTCGGCCTGAATCTGGTCGCTGAAGGCGTCGAGGATCTGGCCGACCTGAAATGGTTGCGCCGTCACCACTGCGACTACATCCAGGGCTACTACATCAGCACCGCCTTGCCGATGCCGGCACTGCGGCAGTGGTGGCAGCAGCACCAGCAGATGCGCCGCCCGGTCACTGCCGAGGGCGACGACGCCAGCGACTGAACCGCGTCGCGCCGGAGTTTCAGAATACGCCCATCAGTCCGAAACAGGCCCCGTTCAACAGCAGCGCGATGCCCGCGGTGATCCACAGGCCGAGCGCGGAATCGCGCCGGCCGCGGCGATGCAGCCAGATCCCGACCGGCACCACGAACACGAACTGCGACAAGCCGAACAGCACCCACACCCCGATCCCGGCGTAACCGAATTCGGCGTCGAATTGCGCGCCGATCATGGCCACGGCGAAGCCCAGCGGAATCACCATCAAGATGCAGGCGACCGCCCAGGCCACGCCAATGCCCCAATGGCCACGATCGTTCGGAAGCGGGTCCGGCCCGGACATGTTCATGCGCTGTGCTCCTCGTGCTGTGGCGGCCGCCAGGCGCGATCATGGCGCTCGCGCAACTGCGCCAGCAAGGCGCGGCGATCGTCCCGATAGAACAGGTTGTAGGTATCGAACGGAATGAGTTCGCCGTTCGGCTGCGCGATGTGCACGCAACTCTTCTTGACCGCGCGCAGGTCGAAGCTGTGCGCGTCGATGAACTGCATGATGATCACGCGGAACACATCGCGATAGGACAGCCCGGCCAGGGACTCGACATTCGGCAGGCAGCACAGCAGGTTCGACAGGTGATGCGCGCTGGCGTCCGGCGAATTCGCGGTCGAGAACAGCTTGAACACCTGTTCGCGCAACGCCGGATCGCGTTCGACGACGATCGAGTTGCGGCTGCCCTCGATCAGTACTTTCGGCTCGACGTACCGCGTCAGCGGCACCAGTTCGCCCCCCTGTTTGAGGGCATAGGCCATCGCCAGGCAGTCGGGATTGCATGGCACCGGCACCACGTCCGCCGGCGCGAACACCGGCGACTGTTCGAGGATGCGCCGGCGCACTTCGGTCAGGGTGAGACGATGCCGGGCGGGGTCGTAACCCTCGATGCGACCGGCCTCCTGGATCGGCTGGAAGGTGACGCCGCGCACGCACGGCCGCGACTTCGCGAAATCGATGATCGCACCGAGCTCATCATCGTTGACGCCGCGCATCACCGTGACCACCAGGGTCGTCGACAGGTCGTGCGCGTCGAGTGCATCGAGTGCGCGCAGACGGGTGTCGCGCAGTTTCGCGCCACGCAGGGTCTGCAGCGCGTCCTCGCGCAGCGAATCGAATTGCAGGTAGATCTCGAAGCCGGCGCGGTAGTCGGCGAGGCGACGCACGAAGTCCGGCTCGCGCGCGATGCGAAGACCATTCGTGTTCAGCATCAGGTGCCGGATCGGGCGGCGGCGCGCGGCATCGAGCACCTCGAAGAACTGCGGATGCAAGGTCGGCTCGCCCCCGGACAGCTGGACCACGTCGGGCTCGCCTTCGGTCTTCACCACGGCATCGAGCATGCGCTCGATGGTCGCGAGATCGCGGTAGCCCGGGCGATGCGGACCGGAATCGGCGTAGCAGATCGGGCAACGCAGGTTGCAGTGGTCGGTCAGTTCGATCAGCGACAGGCAGGCATGCTGCATGTGTTCCGGACACAGGCCGCAGTCGTACGGGCAGCCGTGGCGCTGCGGGGTCGCAAAATGCCGCGGCAGTTCCGGCGGCTTGATCCAGGTCTCGCGGGCGGCACGGTAATAGGCCGCATCATCGGCGATCAGCACACGCTCGCGGCCGTGTTCCGGGCACCACTTTTCCAGGTACACGCGCTCGTCCTGGATCAGGATCTTGGCCTCGACCCGCATCAGGCAGGTGCTGCAGACCGAGACCGCGCTGTCGTAGAACAGGTAGGGACGGACCTTGCTCATGCAGGATGCTCCGACCGGCCGCGCCACATGCGCGGCAATGAAGGCAAGTAGTACACGATCCCGAGCAGGGCCAGCCACTGCAGGCCGGACAGCCCGAAGGCGTAGACGTGCGGGATCGGTTTCAGCGACTCGATCGCCAGTCGCCACACGCAGTAGCCGAACATCAGCAGGCGGAAACGGTCACCGCGCGCATGCAGCTGCGGTGCCAGGGCCGCGATGAGTCCGCCCCAGCCGAGCAGGAACACGATTTCGTACAGCGCCGTCGGATGGCGCGGGATGCCGTCGCCATAGTCGAGACCGAACCCGGACGATGTCGGCAGGCCGGCGGTGTGATCGGAAAGCCCGGCAAGATGGCAGCCGATGCGGCCGACCGCCAGCGCGACGATGATCGGCCAGACGAAGGCATCGCCGGTGGACGCGCGCACGCCGATCCGCGACTTCGCGAACTCGACACCGGCGACGCCGCCGAGCAGGCCGCCGAGGATGGACTTGCCCTGCATCAGGTTCAGCGGATTCGGAAACTGCGCGAACGCGGTCGCCGGATCTTCCAGCCACCACGACAGACGGGCACCGAGGGCCGCGCCGAGAATCGCCCCGGCGATCACGACCAGTTGCGCACTGCGTGGCAGGGCCGCGGTGGTCGGGTAGCGTCCGCGCTCGTGGCGAAACAGCTGGAAGCCGAGCGCGTAGGCGATCAGCTCCAGCAGCAGGTGCCAGTGCGCAGGACTCACGCCGTCGGCGGCGGCGGCGGCGGTGCCGCAGGCGGCGCCATGGGCGGCGTCGCCGCCGCCGCTGCCGGGGCCGGCTTGCGACCACTACGCGACCAGAAGAACAGCGCCACCACGCCGACCAGGATGGCGCCACCGAGCAGCGGTCGGTAAAACACCCAGGCGATGCCGATGGTGGTCAGCGACAACAGCAGCGAGATCAGTCCGGTGACGACGCCGATGCCCCAGCTGCCAATGGTGCCGAGCATCGGCAGCA
This sequence comes from Lysobacterales bacterium, assembly GCA_016721845.1. Classification (NCBI taxonomy): domain Bacteria; kingdom Pseudomonadati; phylum Pseudomonadota; class Gammaproteobacteria; order Lysobacterales; species Lysobacterales bacterium. The sequence goes on along the minus strand of JADKHK010000005.1, from coordinate 33,103 downwards.
CGTCAAGAATGCGGCTGATCGGCGCGAACACCATCGACAGCCCGAGCCACATCAGCAAGGTGCCGGCGGCGCGCACGATCCAGGTGATCATCGAATTGCGCGACTGTGCGCCTTCGAACATCGTTGCGGCCGGCACCGAACCGTCTTCGACCAGAAGGACCTCGCGGCCGTTCGATGCGAGATACCGATCGAGCTGGTCACCGACCTGCTTGGCGATGATCGAGTAGGTCGCTTCCGGCTGGTATTCGTAGCGCACGCGCATGTCGCCGATCTGCGGGCGTTCCGGATCGTTGCCACGGAACAGGCGACCGCTCGCGATGCGCCGGAATTCACCGAACTGCTCGGGCAATTGCGCGGTGATCGTGGCCGGCAAGTCCTGCCACTGGCCCATCGCGTCCCGCACCGGCTGCGCCAGCGTGAACGCGCCCAGCGTCACCGTGCCCGCGGCGAAGCTGTCCGAGCGGATGGGCCAGTCGGACGGATTCTCGTGCCCCTGGTCGTAGCGGAAGTCGCTGGAATCGACCGCATCGTCGTCCCATTGCTGCTCGTAGTCGTAGGTGGTGACGGTTTCGCTGCCGCCGCCCAGCTTCTTCTCTTCCCTGCTGCTGCGCTTCTCGACCCACTGGTACATCTCGACGACGCGGCGCAATTGCAGCGCGTCGACGGCAATGCCGGTGTCGTCGTCACGCGCTTCCGGGCTGGCGTCGACCTGCCCGGTCACATGCAGCAACTTGCCCTCGTGCTTCGGTTCGACCGCATCGATGCCGACATCGACGACGGCGCCCGCACCTTCGGCCAGCGCCCGTGCTTCGCCGATCGCGCGGCCTTCGTTCCACCACAGCAACGCGAACGAACCCAGGAACATCAGGCCGCCGATCAGGGCGCCGGACAGCGACTGCCCGATGCGCTTGCCCCAACCGGTGCGGGTGACTTCGGTGAATCGATCGGCCATGTGCGTGTCCTCGACTGGAACTGCATGGTGCGCAAAACGCGGCACGGCACGCAAGCGCGATGTTCAGTCGGCACCCATCCGGCGCCGCAGCATCAGGCGCAGGCTCCAGTACGGCGACGCTTCCGGGTCATGCCCCGGACGACGGATGCGCAGCGGCAGGTACAACAGTTCGACGGCCGACTGCCAGCGCGCGCCATGATCATGGCTGAAGCCGAGTGCGGCGTAGGGCCGCAGGCCGCGGCTGACCAGGGCCGAGCGATTGTCGTAGTCGCGCAGGTCGGCATGGATGCGAACCTCCGGCTCCATGCGCAGCCAGCCCAGGCTGGCGTGCCCCTGCCCGCGTGCACCCCAGTCGAATGCCGCCGTGCCTTCCAGCCCGTACTGGCCCAGTTCGATGCGGTCCCGCGACGGCCGCAGGCAACCGAACGGATTGCGGGCCGGATCGGCACTGCCGGCGATCGCGGCCGGGCAGGTGACGTCGCCGACCGCGGCGCCGGCCTGGCCGTGCAGGCGCGCCGACAGGGTCCAGCGTCCGCGCTGCAGCCAGCGTCGCCCCAGCGCCGCCGACACCAGCCCCTGCGCGTGCGCGCCATCGATCTCGAGCGGCGGGACCCAGCCCAGCTCGAACACGAATCGGTAGGGCAAGCCGAGCCACAGACGGGCCCGCCCGACCACGGGCGACTTGTTCAGATCCTCGCGCTTGCTGCCGCCGAGACCGACGTACAACGCGTCTTCGTCCAGCCGCGGCACGTGCCCGAGCTCGGCGCTGAGCGCATACGCACCGGGATCGAGCTCGGGACTGGCGCCATGGCCGGTGAACAGGGTCGACGCGGCCACATAGGCCATCGCCCAGGCGTCGGTCTGCTGGAACGGGATGCGGGTGCGGCTGTCATCGACCGCTTGTGCGCCGACCCCCACCGACAGCAGGGCCAGCAGCAAGGTCAGCGTGACGCGCCTCATTCCGCCGCGGTCGCGGCGGGTGCGGCCTGCAACGACCGGCAATACGCGGCCATGCCGGTGGTCTGCCGCGAAATCGGAATCACGCCGCTCACCCCTTCACCGGGAATGTCGTAGGTGACCGTGGCGTTCGAGCAGTCGGTGAAGTCGAGGGTCATGGTGCCGACCGGCGTCGTCGTGACGGCCTGGCCATTGTTGAACAGGCCGCCGCGGGTCACGTACAGCGTGAGCGGCGCGACCTTGCCGTTGTAGAGGCCGGACGCGGTCATCCAACGCTGGTCGGGGGCACCGATCTTGGCATCGATCGGCGCCAGTGCCGGCACGGCGGCCTTGTCGTAGGTGAACCAGGCCACGAACATGAATTTGTTTTCGGGCAGCAAGTCGATCAGGAAACCCTGGCCGCCGGTGGCCGGGTTGAACCAGGAACCGCCGAGCCCCTGGTTGATCACGAACGGCGGCGGCTCGGCGGCCAGCACCTGGACGATGCCGTTCATGTTGGTGGCGATGTCGGCGCCGGCCGAACTGTGCACCTGGCAGAAGTAGCCGAACTCGCCGACGCTGTTGAAGGTATGCGAGAACGACCACAACGACGACGACGCCGTATTGCCGAAGCTGCCGTCGTCGGCGCGGACGTTGTGGAAGCCGCCGCTGTTGGTCCAGCGCACGGTGTCGCCGACATGGATGGTCACGCTGTTCGGCGTGTAGCGGAAACTGCTGACGTCGACATCGATCGTCGCCGCCGACGCGGCGGCCGAGGCCAGGATCGACCACGCGAGCATGCAGGCCGACTTCGGCAAGAAGTTCATGGTAACGCCTCCGCAGAGCGCCTACCGCGCGAACGCGTCGACGCTAGCACCCTGCCCGATCCGGCGCATGTGCGTCCGGCGGACGTGGCGTCAGGCACGCTCGGCGAGCGCACGGATCTCGTCGTAGTGATGAATGCTGACCCCGCGCGCCGGTTCGGCCGCGACGATCAGCGTCGCCATCGCTGCAGCCACATCGCCCGCGGCGATGCCACGGTACCGCCGCGACGCGCCCGTCAGCAGCGGGCCGTATGCGCGCGCCGCGAGCTGCGCCAGGGATTCCATCGGCCGCGATTCTTCGCGCGCACCGAGCAGCTGCCCCGGTCGCAGCAGATCGACGCGGGTGAAATCGAGTCGTGCCAGATCGCGTTCGGCCTCACCCTTCACGCGCAGGTAGAACACGCGTGATGCCGGATCGGCCCCGACCGACGAGACCAGCAACACATGCTGCGCGCCATGACCGGCCGCGACCCGACCCCAGCGCACCGCCAGACCATGATCGACCGCCGCGAACATGGCCTGGCTGCCGGCCTTGCGGAGGGTCGAGCCGAGGCAGCAGGCGTAGGCATCCAGCCGATCGACGCCGGCTTCGCGCAGGACATTGACCAGGGTCTCGTCGCTGCGACTGATCGCATCGACCACCGGATTCACCAGTCTCGGGTGATCGACGCCGATCGCCCGGCGCGTCGGCGCGATCACGCGCAGATCAAGCGTTTCGTCGCGCAGCAGTCGCGCCAGCAATTCGATGCCGATCAGCCCGGTCGCACCGGCCAGCAGGATGGATCGCATGTCGGGCTCCGCGGTGGCTGGATACAGACCGTAACGCAACTGGATTCAGGACGTGAGACGTGGCTTCCGGCACGGTCTGCCCGCTGCCGGACGCGACTATTCTGCCGATGCGGACGACCGCGCGACCCTCAGGACCAGACCGATGTTCCGCTACCTGCTCGCAGCGATGTTCTGGTTCTCGATGCCGGTGTCGGCGACCGAACCGGTCGTTCCGCCGCCGACACCGACGCAGATCCTGGCCTTGCCGGCCGAGTTGCGTGCGGACTTCCATCAGCGCGTGCTCGATGTCGAGCGCTCGCCGCCGCGCCGTCTCGAACAGTTGGTCGATTACCTGTTCTTGCCGACCGGCCTCGGCATGCAGTACCAGGCCGACGCCACCTACACGGTCGCCGAAGCCTGGGCCGCGCGACGCGCGAACTGCCTGAGCTTCACCCTGCTCACGATCGCGTTGGCGCGCGAGGCCGGGCTCGAAGCCTACGGTCAGGAGATCTCCGAGATCCTGGCTTGGCGCACGGTCGAAAAGACCATCTATCTCTCGAACCACGTCAATGCCGGCGTGCGCATTCGCGGCAAGCGCCTGACCGTCGATGTCGCCCTGACCGAGGTGATCGCGACCGAACCGCCGCAGATGATCGGCGACGCACGCCTGTTCGCGCACTTCTACAACAATCGTGCGGTCGCCCTGTTGAATGCCGGCGATCTTGCCGCGGCGATGGTCCATGCCGAGGCGTCGCTGGCACAAGACCAAAACTTCGCGACCAGCTGGAGCAATCTCGGAGTGTTGCACCGCCATGCCGGCGATGAACAACGCGCATTCGCCGACTTCCAGCAGGCGCTGACGCTCGACACCGAACATCCCGGTGCACTCTCGAACCTTGCCATGTACTACAGCCGCAACGGCGAACGCCGGCGAGCCGGCATCCTGCTGGCGAAACTGGAATCGGTGCAGGCACGCGATCCCCTGCACCAGTTCATGCTCGCGCTCGACGCCGAACTGGGTCGCGATTTCGAAGGGGCGGCGAAACATTATCGACGCGCCATCCGTCTGCACGAAGGCGAACACAGTTTCCACTTCGGACTGGCTCGCGCGTACTTCCAGCTTGGCCAGACCCGTGCTGCCGAACGCGAACTGCGACGTGCGGAAGCCCTCAGCAGTGGCGAAGTGCGCGGCCGCTACCAGACCAAGCTTGAACACCTGCGCGCGCTCGCGCTCGCGCACTGACCGCCGATCGCCGTCAACCCCGTCCGTAGACCTGGTCGCCGTCGACGCCCGGCTGCGCCGAGTAGCGCTTGTAGGTCCACTGGTATTGCGTGGGTGCAATGCGGACGCAGGCTTCGATGCCCTGATGCAAGGCAGTGACGGCCGCGACGCGATCGCTGCTGGCAATCCCTGTAGCGGCAGGCAGAAAATGCAGATCGTATCCGCGCCCCTGCGGCAGACGCTCGGCGAATCCGAACACGACCGGCGCGGCCGTCTTCTCGGCCAGTCGCGACAGCAGGGTCATGCTCTTGCACGGCCAGCCGAAGAACGGTGCGAATTCGCCTTCGCCGCCCTTGGCGCGCTGATCGGGCAGGATGCCAAGGGTCATGCCCTGCTTCAGGCAGCGCAGCAACTCGCGCACGCCGGCGGCATCGGCGCGCACCTGGGTCGCACCGAGCTTGCCGCGCGCATCGCGCAACAGGGCTTCCCATTCGGGGTGCTGCGGCACGCGATACAGCAGGGCCATCGGACCCTGCGCGCACAGCCACAGATTCAGCAACTCCCAGCAGCCCAGATGGGGGGCGGCGACGATCACGCCGCGGCCCTGCGCCCTCGCGGCATCGAAGTACTCGCGGCCGTGCACGTTGCGGACCAGGGCCAAGGCACGCGCCGGCGGCGCACCCCAGACCTTGGCCAACTCGGTCAGGTTCTTGCCGGTCTCGACCAGCACCGCGCGCACGAAGGCATCGCGATCGGTCGCGCCGAGTGACGCACCGACCAGTTCGTGATTGCGCCGCGCCACTCGCCATTCGCGCGTCTTCAGCAGGCCGGCGAGACGGCCGACGAGCGCACCGACGCCGTGCAGCCACGACAGCGGCAGGTGCGCCGCCAGGCGCATCAAGCCCGCCGCCGCACGCACCTTGAAGGGCGCCGCAGCTAGTTCCGCCATGACGACTTTCGACACGACGTTCGACACAGGCATTCATCACGCATCCTGCGATCATCCCCGATCATGGCCCTGATCGGAAAGCCGGCGTGATTGCATTGATCCAGCGAGTCAGCGAAGCGCGCGTCGATGTCGCGGGCAAGACCGTCGGCGAGATCGGCCGCGGCCTGCTCGCGCTGGTCGCCGTGGAGCCGGACGATGGCGAAGCCCAGGTCGAACGCACCCTGATGCGCCTGCTCGGCTATCGGGTCTTCGAGGACGAGGACGGCAAGATGAATCGGTCCCTGCACGATATCGCTGGCGGCCTGCTGCTGGTCTCGCAGTTCACGCTGGCGGCCGACACCCGCAAGGGCATGCGTCCGAGCTTCACCTCGGCCGCACCGCCCGAGGCCGGTTTGCGCTGGTACAACCGGCTGGTCGAACGCGCCCGCGCCGCACACACGGTCGTCGAGACCGGCCAGTTCGGTGCGAACATGCAGGTGCATCTGGTGAATGACGGCCCAGTCACGTTCTGGCTGCAGACGCGCTAAGTTCGCGGCTTCCCCGGAGCGATCCATGAACCTGGACGAATTGAATTGCGCGTCGACCGATGCCTTCGCAGCGCGGCTGGCCGATATCTTCGAGCACTCGCCCTGGGTGGCGCAGCGCGTCGCCGCGCACAGGCCGTTCGCCGACATCGGGGCGCTGCATGCCGCGATGTGTGCGGCGGTCGCCGGTGCCGGTGCCGACCTGCAGATGGCCCTGATCCGCGCGCACCCGCAACTGGCCGGCAAGGCCGCGATTCGCGGGGAACTGACTGAGTCGTCGCAGCAGGAACAACGCGGTGCCGGGCTCGACCAGTGTTCGCCCGAGGAATTCGCCGAGATCACCCGACTCAATGCCGACTACGAGGCGCGCTTCGGGTTTCCGTTCATCATTGCGGTGAAAGGCCACACGCGCGACTCGATCATCGCGAACATGCGTGCACGCATCGCTCACGGCCGCGACGCTGAAATCGTCGAAGCGCTGACGCAGATCGAACGCATTGCGCGCTTCCGGCTGGATGCGTTGCTTTCCTGAGCGCGTCGGCACAGCATCGGCGCCTCGCAATGAATCGCGACCCGTGGGTCGCTCCTACCAGAGATGGAAACGTCATGGCCTTGCCGCAACTCGATTTGAATGCGCCCGATTTCACCCGTCGCTACGTGAATCTGGCCGATGCCCGCCTCGGCGCGCAGGCGCTGGCCTGCAGCGACGATTTTTTCGCCGAGATGTCGCGCATGCTGAATCCGGAGCCGGCCGTGTTCGTGCCTGGCAAGTACGACCAGAACGGCAAGTGGATGGACGGCTGGGAAAGCCGGCGCAAACGCGGCCCCGGCCATGACTGGTGCATCGTTCGGCTGGCGCGGCCGGGCGCGCTGTTCGGCGTCGATCTCGATACCAGCCATTTCACCGGCAACTATCCGCCGGCGCTTTCGCTCGAAGGCTGTGATTGCGCGAGCGATCCGGATGCGAACACGTCCTGGTTCCCGGTGCTGGCTTCGACGAATCTCGGCGGCAATGCGCATCATTACGTCGCACTCGACGGTGCGCGGCGCGTCTCGCATCTGCGCGTGAACCTGTACCCGGATGGCGGTCTCGCCCGCCTGCGCGTGTACGGCGTGCCCGACCCGAAACTCGCGCAGCCGGAAGCAGACGGCCTGATCGACCTCGTCGCCGCATTGAACGGCGGCACCGTGGTCGCCGCGAACAACCAGCACTTCGGCCTCGCGTCGACCCTGCTGATCCCGGGCCGCGGCGTGAACATGGGCGATGGTTGGGAAACCCGCCGCCGTCGCGAGCCCGGCAATGACTGGTGCATCCTCGCGCTCGGCCAGCCAGGCGTGATCGAGGCGATCGAAGTCGACACGGCCCACTTCAAGGGCAATTACCCGGACCGCTGCTCGATCCAGGCCACGAACGCCGCCGGCGGCACCGCCGAGTCGATGGTCACGCAGTCGATGTTCTGGCCGGTCCTGCTGCCCGAACAGAAGTTGCAGATGGATCATCAGCACCATTACCGCAACGACATCGTGTCGCACTCGCCGGTCACGCACGTGCGCTTCAACATTTTCCCGGACGGCGGCGTCTCGCGCCTGCGTCTGCGCGGCCGCATCGCCTGAGGTTTCCCATGCATCCGATCCGCTCGATCGTCATCGCGTCCTCCACACTGCTCTTCGGCGCGACGGCCGCCGCGTCCGACTGGGCCGTGGTCCACGCCGGGCATCTGCTCGATCAGCCCGGCCAACCGGCGCGTGGTGCATCGACGCTGGTGATCCACGACGGTCGCGTGCAGTCGGTCCACGACGGTTTCGTCGGCGCCGATGCACTGCCCGACGTGCCCGACGACGCGACCGTCATCGACCAGCGCCAGCGTTACGTGTTGCCGGGCCTGATCGACGCGCACGTGCATCTGACCTCCGACCTCGGCGGGCAGGAAGCCCTGATCGCCGAGTTCACCCGCAATGTCGCCGACCACGCCTATGAGGCGGCGTTGAACGCGCGCAAGACGCTGGCCGCCGGCTTCACGACCGTGCGCAATCTCGGCGACGAGGATTACGTCACGCTGGCCTTGCGCAACGCGATTGCCGCGGGCAAGGCGGAAGGACCCCGCATCCTCGATGCCGGCCGCGGCATTTCCGCCACCGCCGGGCATGCGGATCCAGGCCTCGGCCTGAACGAGGACCTGCGCGAACAGGCGATGCGCGGCGCGACCATGTGCGACGGCGTCGAATCCTGCCGGCGTGCGGTGCGCGAGCAGGTGGCGCATGGCGTCGACTGGATCAAGATCACCACCACCGGTGGCGTGAACAGCCGCATCGGTGCCGGGCTCGGCGTGCAGTTGTTCGACGACGAAGTGCAGGCGCTGATCGACACCGCGACGATGTACGGCAAGAAGGTCGCGGTGCACGCGCATGGCAACGACGGCATCCTGATCGCGCTGCGTCATGGCGCCGCCTCGGTCGAACACGGCACGCTGATGGATCGGGACAGCATCGCGCTGTTCAAGCAGCATGGCGCCTACTACGTGCCGACGTTGTCGACGATCAATGGCTACAAGGAACGTCTGGCCGCGAATCCCGATGCGTATACCGGCGAGGTGCTGAAGAAGATCCGCTGGCGCATCGACATCACCGGCAAGTCGCTGCGCGCGGCGCACGCAGCCGGCGTGAAGATCGCCTTTGGCACCGACGCCGGCGTCAGCAAGCACGGTCGCAATGCCGACGAGTTCGAGCTGATGGTGCTGCACGGCATGTCGCCTGCGGAAGCGATCCAGGCCGCGACCGTGAATGGCGCCGACCTGCTCGGATTGTCGAACGAAATCGGCCGGCTCGCGCCCGGTTATGCCGCCGACCTGATCGCGGTCGATGGCGACCCGCTCGCCGACGTGACGACGCTGAAGCAGGTGCGCTTCGTCATGAAGGGCGGCGACGTGTTCATGCCATGAACGACGCAACACCCGATCCGGTGACGACCTTGCGTGTCGAACCACTGACGCGCGAAGCCTTCGCGCCGTTCGGCGAGGTGATCGCGTTCGGCGCCGCGACCAAGGTGTTCCCGATCAACAACGGGACAACGCAACGCCATCATGCGCTGGCGCGTGTCGACGTCGGCGCCGGTCACGGACTCATCAGTCTTGCCCGCGCCGAACCGCGCACGCTGCCCTTTGCGGTGACGATGCTGGAACGCCATCCGCTCGGCTCGCAGGCCTTCATCCCGCTGTCGAAGACGCCGTACCTGATCGTCGTCGCCGAATCACCCGATCACCCGCCACGCTGCTTCCTCGCCGCCCACGGCGAAGGCGTCAACTACCACGCCGGCACCTGGCACCACCCGCTGATCGCACTCGACGAGGTCAGCGATTTCCTGATCGTCGACCGCGGCGGCGAAGGCCACAACTGCGACGAGGCGAGCATGCCGCGGACGTGGTGGATCCTCGATGTGCCTCGGGAACTGCGAATCGACGACGAATACGTCGCCAGCCTCGAACATGATCTGATTCTGAATCGACTGGCCGCGTACTTTGGCACTCGGGTCGGCATCGACATTTCTTCGACGGACGCCCCGCTGTGCGCTCGAATCGACTTCCATGGCGGCACCGACCGCGAGTTCTGCTTGGCGCGCAACAGTCCGGACTTCGATATCGCCCCGCATCTCGACTTCGTTTCTCGCGTGCTCGATGACACGCGCGGGGACTGGACGATCGTGTTGATGGACTGGACCGCCGACCCGGAGCGCGAGATCGGCCGATATCGCAAGCCGGCAAGTTGACGCCACGGACCCACAGCGCTTGAATGCCGATACTCCGAGGTGTCGCCATGATCGACTTTCGCCAGTACATCACCCTTGAAGCCGACAAGCGCGGCGGCAAGCCCTGCGTGCGGGGACTGCGTATCGCAGTTCAAGACGTGTTGGGCTGGCTGGCGTCAGGCCAGACGCCGGACGACATCGTGCTGGACTACCCGGAACTGACGCGGGATGACATTCGCGCCTGTCTCGCGTGGGCTGCCGCGCGCGAGCAGAGCGTGGCCTGGGTTCAGGCCGCAGCGTGAAGCTGCTGCTCGACGAGAATTTGTCGCGACGGATTGTTCCGTCGTTGCAGCAACGATTTCCGGGATCCACGCAGGTTGCACTGGTCGGCCTCGAACGCGCCGCCGATGTCACGCTCTGGGATTACGCACACGCGCATGGCTTCATCCTCGTCAGCAAGGACGACGATTTCCGCGATCTGCAGTTGTTGCGCGGACATCCACCGAAGTTGATCGTACTCAGGCTGGGCAACGCCACCAATGCGGCCGTGCTCGAGGCATTGTTGAACGCGGCGGAGCGTGTCATCGCAACGCTCCAGCTGGATGACGTGGGTATCGTCGAAATCTTCTGAGAGCGCCCTTCGGCGCACCCCGAACAGTCACTTGCGCGCCGCGAACCACCGCCCGATCGCCGCGCGTTCGGCCTCGGTCATCTGGGTCATGTTGCCGGGCGGCATGATCTTGAGTTCGACGACTTGTTTGTGGATCAGCGCGGCATACGTCTCGACGAGTTCGGGCGTGTCGTAGACCAGGTTTTTGGGCGCGCTCGCCATCAGCGTCGGCCTGGCCGCGTGGCAGCCGCTGCAATGGGTGTGCAGCAGCGGCATGATCGCAACCGTATCGGGATGCTCGCCGTAGGCATCGGGCAACACGATCGCCGGGGATGGCACACCGTTTGGCATCGTCGCGCCATTCGCGGAAGAAACGGTCTCGACGGCCGCCGCAGCGGCGTCGTTGCGCACGGTTGGCGACAGCCAGAACAACAGTCCCAGCAAGACCAGGGCACCGGCGACCAGCAGGCGCCAGGCGCGTTCGCCGCTGTGCCAGAGCACGAAGAACTGCCGGATCATTGCCGCCGCCGCCATCGCCACCGCGAGCACGATCCAGTTGTGCGCGTGCGCATAGGCGGTGCCGTAATGCGTGCTCAGCATCGCGAACACCACCGGCAGCGTGAAATAGGTGTTGTGCACCGAACGCTGCTTGCCGTTCGCGCCATCGAGCGGATTCGGCGTCTCGCCTTTCGCAAGCGCGGCGACCATGCGCTTCTGGCCGGGAATGATCACGAAGAACACGTTCGCCGACATGATCGTCGCCAACGCCGCACCGACCAGCAGGAAGGCCGCACGCCCGGCGAACAGATGCGTGGCGACATAGCACAGTGCCAGCGTCATCGCGGCGACCAGCGCGCCGAGCAAGCGATCGCGGGAGCCGACGACCTTGCACATCAGGTCGTACAGGAACCAGGTCAGCACGAGGAACACGATCGCGGCTGTGACGGCCGTGGCGGGCGACAGATCGGCGACGCCGCGATCGATCAGATACAGATCCGGCGACAGCAGATAGGTCAAGGCCAGCAGGCCGAAGCCGGACAACCAGGTCGTATACGACTTCCATTTCGACCAGTGCAATTCGGCGGGAAGTTGCGCCGGTGCCGGCAGGAATTTCTGCTTCAGGTAGAAGCCGCCGCCATGCACCGACCAGGATTCGCCGAACAGACCCTGGACGCCCTGTTTCGGTGGCTTCAGGCCGCGATCAAGCGCGACGAAGTAGAACGACTCGCCGATCCACGCAATCGCCGCGACCACATGCAGCCAGCGCAACAGGAAGGCCGCGGCCTCGGTCCAGAATGCGAGCACGACGACCTCAACTGCCGCGGTAGGTGCTGTAGCCGTAGGGCGAGGCCAGCAGCGGCACGTGGTAATGCGCCTTGGCATCGTTGATGCCGAAGCGGATCGTGACGACATCGATGAACCGCGGCTCGGCCATCTTCACGCCCATGCGCGAAAAATAGTCGCCGATCGCGAAATCGAGTTCGTAGACGCCAGCGGTGATCGCCATGCCGTCGAGCAAGGGCTGATCGCAACGGCCATCGGCATTGGTGGTGTGTCCGGACACGAACTGGCGCTCGTAGCCGTTCATGCGATACAGCGCGACCGCGATGCCGGCACCGGGCTTGCCGTGTGCGGTGTCGAGGACGTGGGTGGTGAGCTTGCCCATGGCGTCAGGCCTTCGTGCAGTAAGCGGCCAGTGTATCGAGATCGGCGCGGCGTTCCGATGTCGTCGTGAATGCCGCTTCGAGGCTGTTGCGCGCCAGCTGGACGATCTGGTCGCGATTCAAATCCAGCGCGGCGGCGGTTTCCAGATAGTTCTGGTTGATGTAGCCGCCGAAATAGGCCGGGTCGTCGGAGTTGATCGTCACGCGCACGCCGCGTTCGAGCATGCGCTTGAGATTGTGCTCGGCGAGCGCCTTGAACACGCACAGCTTCAGGTTCGACAGCGGGCACACCGTCAACGCCATGCCGCTCGCGATCAGGCGCTGCATCAGGCGCTCATCCTGGATCGCGCGCACGCCATGGTCGATGCGTTCGACCTGCAGCACGTCGAGCGCGCTCCAGATGTATTCCGGCGGCCCTTCCTCGCCGGCATGCGCGACGACGTGCAAGCCCAGTTCGCGTGCCATCGCGAAGACGCGGGCGAACTTCTCCGGCGGATGCCCGACTTCGCTGGAATCGAGCCCGACGCCGATGATGTCGTTGAGATAGGGCTTCGCGGCCTCCAGCGTCGCGATCGCATCTTCTTCGCTCAAGTGCCGCAGGAAACACAGGATCAGGCGCGCGCGAATGCCGAGTTTCGACTGCGCCGCATCGCAGGCGCGCTTCAGGCCACGGATCACCACGCCGATGTCGATGCCGCGTTCGGTGTGCGTCTGCGGATCGAAGAACAGTTCGGCGTGGATGACATGATCGGCATGGGCGCGTTCGAAATACGCCCAGGCCATGTCGTGGAAATCCTGCGCGGTGATCAGCACTGAGGCACCCGCGTAGTAGATATCGAGAAAGCTCTGCAAATTCGTGAACGCGTAGGCCGCGCGCAGCGCCTCGACACTTGGGTACGCGAGCGCGATGCCGTTGCGCTGCGCGAGCGCGAAGATCAGCTCGGGTTCCAGCGAACCCTCGATGTGGATATGCAGTTCGGCCTTCGGAATGCCGCGGATGAACTCGGCCAGATCATTGGACATGGGATGCTCCCGATACGAAGCGCCGAGTCTGCATCAATCCGCGCGGAGCGGCCAGAGCGACGGCCCTGCGCTAATCTTTGCGCATGACCCCGAATACCCGATTCATCTTGAATGGACGCGCCGTGGATCTGGCCGGCGCCGACCCGACGCAATCCCTGCTGCGCTGGCTGAAGTCGCGGCCGCTGACCGGCACCAAGGAAGGTTGCGGCGACGGCGACTGCGGCGCCTGCACGGTGGCGATGATCGAGACCGATGCCGACGGCCGTTCGCACTATCGCGCCGTCAACAGCTGCCTGCTGCCGCTGGGCGCGTTGGCCGGCCGCGAGATCGTCACCGTCGAGGGTCTGGCCGAGGGCGAGCGCCTGCACCCGGCGCAGCAGGTGATGGTCGACGGTGCCGGCTCGCAATGTGGTTACTGCACGCCCGGGTTCGTGATGAGCCTGTTCGTCGGCACCCACGACGGCGACCTGTCCGACCACTGCATCGAGGGCAACCTGTGCCGCTGCACCGGCTATCGGCCGATCCGCGATGCAGCGAAGCAACTGGCAGCGCTGCCCGTCGTCGAAGACCGCTTCGGCACCGCGCTGCAGCACCCGCGGGCGGCGCTGCCATCGGTCCGCGTCGGCGACTTCCACAACCCGACCACAGTCGCTGAAGCATTGACGCTAAAGCAGGCGCATCCCGACGCGATCTGGATCGCCGGCGCCACCGATCTCGGCGTAAATCTGAGCCGCGGCCAGACCGTTGCACCCGCCTTCATTGCGCTCGACCGCATTGCCGAACTGCAAGGCATCGATATCGGCGCAACGTCCGTGCGCATCGGCGCCGGAGTGTCGTTGTCGCGCATCGAACACGAACTCGCGGGCCAGTTCCCGCTGCTCGATGACATGCTGCCCTGGTTCGCGGCGAAACAGGTCAAGAATCGCGCGACCTTCGGCGGCAGCCTGGGCTCGGCCTCGCCGATCGGCGACCTCGCGCCGATCCTGCTCGCGCTCGGCGGCAGCGTGCATCTGGCCGGTCCCAACGGCATGCGCGATCTGCCGATCGACGGGTATTTTCTCGACTACCGCAAGACGCAGCGCATGCCTGACGAACTGATCGTCGCCGTCACGCTGCCGAAGACACGCGATCTCGTCACCGCCTCGTACAAGATCGCGAAACGCCAGACCGACGACATCAGCATCGTCGCCGCGAGTTATGCGATCCGCCTCGATGGCGAGCGGCGCGTACAACACGTGCGTCTTGCCTACGGCGGCATCGCCGCGATCCCGAAGCGTGCCGTGAACACCGAGGCCTTGTTGCTCGGCCAGGTGCTCGGCGATGCGCTGGTCGAACGCGCGCGTGCGGCGCTGATCGAGGAATTCACGCCACTCAGCGACCATCGCGCCGACGCCGATTATCGTCGTGCGCTGGCCGGCAACCTGTTCGTGAAGTTCGTTGCGGAGAAGCTGGCATGAGCACGCCGACCACGCACGAATCCGCCGTCGGTCACGTCACCGGTCGCGCCGTCTACGCCGACGAGCAGCATCCGCCGCAGGGCTTGCTGAGCCTGTATCCGGTGCAGGCGCCGCATGCGCATGCACGTATCCTCGCGGTCGACGTATCTGCCGCGCTGACGATGCCCGGTGTCGTCACCGTGTTGACCGCAACCGACGTGCCGGGCACCAATGATCTTGGCCCGATCGTGCACGATGAGCCGGTGATGCCGGCGGACCTCGTCAGTTTCTACGGCCAGGCGGTGGCCTGGGTGGTAGCCGAGGACGAGACCCGGGCCGCGGCAGCGGCGAAGGCCGTGCGCGTCGACTACGAAGCGCTGCCGGCGATCCTCGACGTGCATGCGGCGATCGCCGCGAACGCCTTCCATCTGCCGCCGGCCAAGGTCGAACGCGGCGATGTCGGCAGCGGTCTCGCAAATGCGCCGCATCGCCTGCACGGCGAACTGATGATCGGCGGCCAGGATCATTTCTATCTGGAAACGCAGGCCTGTTGGGCCCAGGTCGACAGCGAAGGCACGGTGCAACTCACGTCCTCGACGCAGCATCCGAGCGAGACCCAGCACATGGTCGCGCACGTGCTCGGTATTCCGTCGAATCGCGTGGTCTGTCGTTGCCTGCGCATGGGCGGCGGTTTCGGCGGCAAGGAGACGCAGGCGAACCCGTTCGCTGCGGCCGTAGCCTTGGCGGCGTGGAAGACCGGTCGACCGGCGCGCGTGAAACTGCATCGCGCACTCGACATGCAACTGACCGGCAAGCGCCATCCGTTCTATGCGCGCTTCGAAGTCGGCTTCGACGACGACGGTTTGATCCACGCGGCCCGCATCGACCTGGTCGCCGACGGCGGCTGGAGCGTCGACCTGAGTCCACCGGTGCTGATGCGCGCAATGGTGCATGTCGACAACGCCTATTTCATTCCGCACATCGAAGTGATCGGCCGCATCGCGAAGACGAATCTCGCCTCGAACACCGCCTTCCGAGGCTTCGGCGGCCCGCAGGGCATGGTCGTCGGCGAGGAGATCGTCGATCGTGTCGCGCGTTTCCTCGGTCTGCCGGTCGATCAGGTGCGCGAGCGCAATTTCTATCGCGAGGGCGAGACGCCGGATCGCAACCAGACGCACTACGGCCAGCCGGTCGTCGACAACGAACTGCCGACGCTGTGGGCGCAGTTGCGCGCACGCAGTGACTACGACGCGCGCCGCCGCGACATCGACGCCTTCAACCGCGTGCATGCGCAGACCAAGCGCGGGCTGGCGATCACGCCGGTCAAGTTCGGCATCTCGTTCAACAAGACCGAATACAACCAGGCCGGCGCGCTGGTGCACATCTACACCGACGGCAGCGTGCAGCTGAACCACGGCGGCACCGAGATGGGCCAGGGCCTGCACACGAAGATGCTGGCGGTGGCGGCGAAAACGCTGGGCGTGCCGGTGTCGCGCATCCGCATCATGCCGACCAGCACCGACAAGGTGCCGAACACGTCGGCGACGGCGGCCTCGAGCGGTTCCGACTTGAACGGGCAGGCAGTCAAGGCCGCATGCGAATCTCTGCTCGCGCGCATGGCGCCGGTGGCGGCGGCGTCGCTGGGTGGCGATGCGGGTGAAGTGAGGTTCGAACACGATCGCGTGTTCCTGCACGAACGGCCGGACGTATCGCTCGCGTTCGACGACGTGGTGCGCGCCACCTACAACGCCCGCATCAGCCTGTCGGCCACCGGCTACTACCGCACGCCCGGACTGAGCTGGGACCCGAAACTCGGACGCGGCCATCCGTTCTACTACTACGCCTTCGGCGCGGCCGTCTGCGAGGTCGAAGTCTGCGGCCTGACCGGCGTGCAGCGCCTGATGCGTACCGACCTGCTGCACGATGTCGGCGACTCGATCGCCGAAGGGATCGATCGCGGCCAGATCGAAGGCGGCTTCGTGCAGGGCCTGGGCTGGCTGACCAGCGAGGAATTGCGCTGGAATGCGCAGGGTCGGCTGCTGACCGACGCGCCCAGCACGTACAAGATTCCGACCGTCGGCGATGTGCCCACCGATTTCCGCGTCGATCTGTACCGACGCGCGAAGCCACCCAGCACGAACGTGATCTTCCACAGCAAAGGCGTGGGCGAGCCGCCCTTGATGCTGGCGATTGCGGCGCGCGAGGCGATCCGCGATGCGGTCGCGGCATTCGGCGATGCACGCGTCGTCGAACTCGCTGCGCCCAGCACGCCGGAAGCCATCTACAACGCGATCATGAAGGTGCGCGGGGCGTGAGCGAGCGCAGCAGCCTCCCCCTCCCGGCCTCCCCCTTGCTGCGCAAAGGGGAGGTGACAAGCCTGCGTTCGCGAGCTCACGGCTCTGCTCCCTCCCTTGCGCGCGAAGCGCGGAGGGGAGGGTTGGGGTGGGGTGCGTAGCAATGAGCCAGCGCCTGTACGCGACGCTGACCGAGTGGCTGTCGCGCGAATCCGTCGTGCTCGCGACCGTGCTCGATACGCGCGGCGCGGTGCCACGGCATCGCGGTGCGCAGATGCTGGTCGCAGCCACACGGACGAGCGGCAGCGTCGGTGGCGGGCGGCTGGAAGCACTGGTCATCGATGAAGCCCGCGCCTTGCTCGCACGCGGCGAACGCATCGGCGCGGTCGCGATCGACCTGACCGGACGCGAGGGTGCACAAGGCATCTGCGGCGGCACGATGCAGGTGGCCTTGCGTTGCTGGCAAGGCAACCGCGATGCGGCACGCGCTCAATTGCTCGCCGAAACGCTTTCATCGGGAAAGCCGGTCACGCTCGATGCCGATGATCTCGGCCACGACAGCACCCACACGCTGCAACCGACACCGCGCCTTCTGATCATCGGCGCCGGCCATTGCGGCCTCGCACTCACTCGCGCAGCGGCCTTGCTCGACTACGACATCCACGTCGTCGACGCCCGCGCCGAAGGCTACGACCACGCCGATTTCGTCGGTGCCACCTGCCACGACCACCTCGACGCGATCCCGCACTGTCTCGACACGCCGCGACGCATTCATGCCGTGCTGCTCAATCGCGACTGGCACGCCGACCTCGCCAGCCTCGAACATCTCGCCGCACGCCCACCCGAATTCATCGGCATGATGGGCAGCCGCAAACGTGTCGCCGAAGTGCTCGCGAATTTGCCCGCGACCTGCACCCACCTTCGCGACCACCTCATCGCCCCCGTCGGCCTCGACCTCGGCGCCGAAACCCCCGAAGAAATCGCGGTGAGCATCCTCGCTCAACTGATCGCGTTCGAACGCGAAAGCCGGAGAAATAGCGCATGAACTCGCAACAGAAATCGGGATTTGTCACGACGCTGGGCTGGATCTTCGTCGCCTTGTCGATAATGACCGCGATGGTGTCGATCCTTCAGAACATCATGGTCCATGTGCTGTTCAACGGCCCCGACTTCGATCGCGCCATGAACACCATTCCGGCCGACACGCCATGGGTGTTCAGGCTGATGCTGGGGAACTTCAAGATCTTCGTCGGACTGTTTCTGGTCGGCTCGCTGGTCATGTTGGCGGCGTCCATCGGGTTGCTGCTGCGGAAGAACTGGGCACGTATCACGATGATCGTCCTGATGGTCGGCAGCATTGCTTCTCAGCTGCTCGGCTTGTTGGCTCAATTCAGCGTCATGGGCCACATGCGCCAGCAGATTGCGGTCGCGCCGGGCGCGCCCGACGTGGGCCTCTTCCTCGTGGCCATGACGATCTTCAGTGCCGTGATCGGTCTGGGCTTCTGCATCCTGTTCGGCTGGATCGCGAAGCGCTTGATGTCGCCCGAGATCGCCGCCGAATTCGGTCGATAGGCCCAAGCGTTCCCCACTCGTGACCAATGCCACGAGAAGGGTGCATTCGGGGCGATAGGCTCGTGCTCGGTCTTCTGGAGAGCGGCGATGCGGCGAGTGATGTGGGCGGTGGTGTTGGGCGCGAGTGCGCTTGCGGCGGGTGCGAAGGACGCGGGGCCGAAGCCGATCGATGTGGCGGCGCTGGCGATCCAGCACGAGACGTTCACGCTCGACAACGGCTTGCGCGTGGTCGTGCACGAGGACCACAGCGTGCCGCTGGTTGCGGTCAACTTCTGGTACCACGTCGGCTCGCGCAACGAGCAACGCGGTCGCACCGGCTTCGCCCACCTGTTCGAGCACTTTTTCTTCAACGGCTCCGAGCACTATCCGCACGGTTTCCGCGAAGCCATGGACGACCTCGGCGCCAACAACCGCAACGGCACCACGAATACCGACCGCACCAACTTCTTCGAGGACGTGCCGACTTCGGCGCTGGAACGCACTCTCTATCTCGAAGCCGACCGCATGGGCTTCCTCGCCGGCAACCTCTCCGCCGAGATGCTGGAGCGCGAACGCGGCGTCGTGCAGAACGAGAAGCGCCAGGGCGAGAACCAGCCCTACGGGCGCAACTTCGACCGCATGGTCGAAACCATGTATCCGTATTCGCATCCGTACAGCTGGTCGACCATCGGCAGCATGGCCGATCTGAATGCCGCGACGCTGGACGACATCAAGGACTGGTACGCCTCGTGGTACGGACCGAACAATGCCGTGCTCGCACTGGCCGGCGACATCAGCGTCGATGAGGCGAAGCGACTGGTTGGCAAGTATTTCGGCGGCATCGCCCCCGGCCAGCCGATCGCCAAACTGAAAGCCTGGGTGCCGACGCTCGACGCCGACATCCGCGAGCACATGGAAGATCGCGTGCCGCAGACACGCATCCTGCGCGCCTGGCACATCCCGCAGGCCGGCACGCGCGAGCTGCATGCGCTTGAACTCTATGCCGGCCTGCTCGCGGGCAGCGACAGCTCGCCGCTCGACAAGCGCCTCGTGTTCAGCCAGCAGCTCGCGACCTCGGTCGCGGCCTTTGCCTGGGGCCAGGAATTGTCGGGGCTGCTGATCGTGCAGGCCGACGTCAAGCCTGGCGTCGATCCGGCCACGGTCGAACGCGAGATCGACGCCGTGATCGCCGAGACCCTGGCCAAGCCGCTCGGCAGCGCCGAACTCGAGCGCGCCCGCACGCGTTACCTCGCCGACTTCGCGCGTGGCATCGAACGCCTGGGCGGCTTCGGTGGTCGCGCCGACATTCTCGCCGAACACCTGACCCAGTTTGACTGTGCCGACGCTTATCTCGATCGGCTGAAAGACCTGAACGCGATCGACGCCGGCGAAGTGCAACGCGTCGCGACGCAGTGGCTTGGCCGCCATCACTACACGCTGACCGTGGCGCCGTTCGCGAACCTGAAAGCCGCGAAGAACGATCTCGACCGCACCCACCTGCCCGCGCTCGGCACACCACCGGACGTGCGGTTCCCCGATGTGCAGCGCGCGACGCTGGCCAATGGTTTGAACCTGATGTTGATGGAACGCCACGCCGCGCCGCTGGTGAACATGGTGCTGGCGGTCGATGCCGGCGTCGCCGCCGACTCGCCTGACGCACGCGGCACCGGCCGCTTCGCGATGGACCTGCTGCTGAAAGGCACGACCAAGCGCGATGCCTTCGCGCTCGCCGATGCGCGCGATGCGCTCGGTGCCGTCATCAGTGTCAACCACGGGCTCGACCAGTCGCTGCTGCAACTGAATGCGCTGAAGCCGAACCTCGCCGCCTCGATCGACCTGTTCGCCGAAATCGCGCGCACGCCATCGTTCCCGGCCGACATGATCGAGGTGCAGCGCAAGCAGCAACTCGCGACCATCGCGCAACAACGCGCGAACCCGATCGGCATGGCCCAACGCGCCTCGGCACCGTTGTTGTTCGGCGCGGATCATCCCTACGGCCAAGCCGCCGGCGGCGTCGGTGATACTACGGTCGTGCAGGGCCTGTCGCGCGATGCGCTGGCGCAATGGCACACGCGCTGGTTCGTGCCCGGCAACGCCACCCTGGTCGTGGCCGGCGACGTGACGATGGACGAACTCAAGGCGCAGGTGCAGCGTGCCTTCGGTGATTGGACCGGATCGATGCCCGCGACGAAATCGATCGGCGCGGCGACGTCGAGCGGGACCGGCAAGGTCTATCTGATCGACAAGCCCGGTGCGCCGCAGTCGCTGATCTTCGCCGGCCACGTCACCACGAACGGTGCACGCCCGGACGATCTCGCGCTGGAAACGGTGATGCGCAACTTCGGCGGCATGGCGACCTCGCGCCTGAATCGCAACCTGCGTCTCGACAAACACTGGTCCTACGGCACGATGGGCGGCCTCCAGGCCGCACGCGGCCCGCGCCTGTTCAACGTGTTCGCACCGGTGCAGACCGACAAGACCAAGGAATCGATGATCGAAGTGAAACGCGAGATCGATGGTCTCGCCGGTGCGCGCCCGCTCGCGGGCGAGGAACTCGACAGCATCCTGCGCAGCCAGGTTTCGCGCCTGCCAGGTCGTTTCGAGACGCTGGACAGCCTGCTGATGGCCGGCCTCGATGTCGTCAACATGGGTCGCGACGCGCGCTACTACACCGACTACGCCGCGCAACTGCGCCAGCTCGACGGGAACGCGCTGAATGCCGCAGCGACCGCTACCGTGAAACCGCAGCAGCTGATCTGGATCGTCGTCGGCGACCTGAAGCAGATCGAGGCGGGCGTGCGCGAACTCGGTTTCGGCGAGGTGGTGGTCATCTCGGCACCGTGACCTGCCTCAGCCGGGTCCCTTCAACACCTGCCCATCGTCGAACCGGATCTCGCGCGGATACCAGCCGAGCGGGATCTCGGCGATCGGGCGTTGCATCAGGGCACGGTCGGCGGCGTTCGCGTCCTTCGGCGTGCGGCAACGCACGTCGCGGTGGTCGAGCGACCCGATCGGGTTGGCGTCGTCGATCCAGCACGAGGCGGCCGGCATCAACCCGCTGCCATCGACCTCCACGAGTCCACGCAGCAGGTTGATGGTGCGGTTGCCACGGTTCCAGAAGCGATAGGTGATGACGGTGCTGCGCTGCTCGTTGTCGCGCAGCGGCTGCTTGATCGCGCCAGCACTCGGCTGACCGTAGATCTCGGCTTCGGTGAGTTCCTGCCGATTGACGATGCGTGCGGTGACGATGTCGCGCAACGGCTTGAATTGCGCATCGCGTTCGGCTCGGAAAGCGGCCATCCGCGCCTGCTCGACTTTCATCTTCTCGCGATGGGTCTTCTCCAGCGCGATGGCTTCGGCGAAGGTGCGCGCCGTCAGCGGATTGTCGGGATCGGCGAACTGTGCCGGCAACACGTCGCCATTGCTGCGCTTGAGGTAATCGGTCACCAGTTCGCGGTCCTCAGGCGGCAGTTTCGCGAGCTGCGGTGCGATCGGGGAAAGATCGTCGACGTCCATCGGCAGCGTGGTGCGGTAGGGATCGGTGCCGATCCGGTACAGGCCGAACATCGCCATCAGGAACAAGACCAACAAAATCGTGCTGCGCATGGGTCACCCGGGGTTCGAACTTGGTGGGCCGCGATCTGGGACAATCGCGGCAGACCCGGAGTTTGCCCGCATGTCCGCCGCCGAATCCATCGTGCCTTCGTCCAGCCTGCAGGAATGGTTCGCCCCGTTCCGCCGCCACATCATCGGCATCGACCAGACCTTCGAGTCACCCTGCGGCACGCAGCGCATCGTCTACGCCGACTGGACCGCCAGCGGACGCATGTATGGCCCGCTCGAAGACGTGATGCGCGACCGCATCCTGCCCTTCGTGGGCAATACGCATACCGAGACCAGCGAGACCGGGGCGACCATGACCCTGGCGTATCACCACGCCCTGAAGCGCATCAAGCAGCACGTGAATGCCGGGCCGAACCATGCGCTGATCTGCTACGGCACCGGCATGACCGCGGTCGTCAACAAGTTCCAGCGCATCCTCGGTTTGCGCGTGCACGAGCGCTTCCGCGACCTCGCACTCGCACCGGCGCACGAACGCCCGGTGGTGTTCGTCAGCCACATGGAGCACCACTCGAACCAGACCTCGTGGCTGGAGGCGCTGTGCGACGTGCGCGTGATTGACGCCGATGCGAATGGCCTGGTCGATCTCGGCGCGCTCGACCGCCTGCTCGACGAATACCGCGAGCGTCCGCTCAAGATCGCCAGTGTGACCTCGTGCTCGAACGTCACCGGCCTGTTCACGCCCTACCACGACATCGCCGAACGCATGCATCGCGCCGGCGGCCTGTGTTTCGTCGATTTCGCCTGCAGCGCGCCCTACATCGACATCGACATGCGCCCGCCCGGGCGACCCGAGGCACAGCTCGACGCGATCTTCTTCTCGCCGCACAAGTTCCTCGGCGGGCCCGGCACGCCGGGCGTGCTGGTGTTCGACCAAAAGCTTTATCGCAACCGCATCCCCGACAACCCGGGCGGCGGCACCGTCGACTGGACCAACCCCTGGGGCGAACACAAGTACGTCGACGACATCGAGGCGCGCGAGGACGGCGGCACACCCGGCTTCCTGCAGGCGATCCGTGCGGCGCTCTGCGTGGAGCTGAAGGAGTCGATGAGCCCGGCGCGGATGCTGGCGCGCGAAGCGGAACTGCTGGCCATCCTGTGGCCGGGCCTGCGCGCGATCCCGGGCCTGCACCTGCTGGCCGACAACCAGCCGCATCGGCTCGGCGTGCTGTCGTTCTACATCGACGATCTGCATTACAACCTGGCGGTACGGCTGTTGAATGATCGCTTCGGCATCCAGTGCCGCGGCGGCTGTTCCTGTGCCGGCACCTACGGTCACTACCTGCTCAGCGTGAGCCACGAGTTTTCGCATTCGATCACCTGCCAGATCGACGCCGGCAACCTCAGCGACAAGCCGGGCTGGGTGCGCGTGTCGATCCATCCGACCATGACCGACGACGAGGCGCACCTGATCGTGCGCGCCGTCGGCGAAGTCGCCGCACAGCATCGCGATTGGGGCCGCGATTATCGCTACTGCTCGCGCAGCAACGAGTTCTGCCATGTGCGCGAGGACGATGCGAAAGCGAAGCGCGTCGCCGGATGGTTCGCGCAACTGCAGGAACCGGCAGCGGACTGACCCCTCGTCCCGTTGCGATGCTGACCCCCTCCTCCCGACTCGCAGACGTGATCCAGCCGCTGACCGCGGCGCATCCCGGCGTGTCGGGGCTGATCGCGCTCGATGAAGGTGGCGACGCGTTCGCGGCGCGCATCCAGCTCGCCGATGCGGCCGAGCAGCGCATCGACGCGCAGTACTACATCTGGCACCACGACAATGCCGGCACCCTGCTGCTGCAAGCCTTGCTGCGCGCGGCCGATCGCGGCGTGAGGGTGCGTCTGCTGCTCGACGACAACAACACCGATGGCCTCGACGACCTGCTGGCGGCACTCAACACGCATCGCTGCATCGAGGTGCGGGTATTCAATCCGTTCCGGTTGCGGCGGTGGCGTTGGCTCGGTCTGCTCGCGGACTTCGCGCGCCTGAACCGGCGCATGCACAACAAGTCTTTCACCGTCGACGGCGTCGCGACCATTGTCGGCGGACGCAACATCGGCGACGAGTATTTCGGTACCGGCGACGGCGTGCAGTTCATCGACCTCGACGTGTTCGCAATCGGTCCGGTGGTGGACGAGGTCGGCGCCGACTTCGAGCGCTACTGGAGCAGTGCGCCCGCGCGTCCGCTGGCACGTGTGCTCGGCACCCGCCTGGCCGACCCGGGAGCACTGGTGCGGCTCGCCGGCCCGCATCGCGCAATGCCGGATTCGGAGGCGTCGCTGCGCCCGCGCTGCGTGACCGACCTGCTGTGCGGCTGCATCGATTTCGAATGGGCGCAGACGCGCCTGATCAGCGACGACCCGGCCAAGGTGCTGGGGCGAGCGCATCGGCGCGGCCTGATCTGGCCGAAGTTGCGCGAGATCCTCGGCTCACCGAAACACTCGCTGCACGTGGTGTCGCCGTACTTCGTGCCGACCGCGGTCGGCGTCGAATTCTTTGCGGCGCTGGTGCGGCAGGGCGTCGCGGTATCGGTGCTGACCAATTCGCTGGAAGCCACCGATGTCGCCGCGGTCCACGCCGGTTATGCCAAACGCCGTGCACCGTTGCTGCGTGCCGGGGTGCGCCTGTTCGAGTTGCGGCGCCTGATTGCACTGCCGCGCACGCGGCAGCGCCGACAACGCGTGCAGTCGTCGGCCAGCCTGCACACGAAGACCTTTGCGATCGACCACGAGCGCGTGTTCATCGGCTCGTTCAATTTCGACCCGCGTTCGGCGCAACTCAATACCGAGATGGGCCTGATGATCGAGAGCGCGGCGCTGGCGCGTGCCTGCAGCGACGGCTTCGGCGACGAAGGGCCGGCGAACAGCTATCGGGTGCGGCTGGAGGGGGCGGGCAACCTGCGCTGGCAGGATCGCGACGACGACGGCGAGCATGAACATCGCGTCGAACCCGGCGCCTCGTGGTGGCGCCGGGCATGGGTACGTCTGCTCTCCTGGCTGCCCGTCGAGCATCTGCTCTGACGGGCAACCGCAAAGGTCTTACTTGAGGTCGAAGCGATCGAGGTTCATCACCTTGGTCCAGGCCGCCACGAAATCGCGCGTGAACTTCGCCTGCGCGTCGCTTTGGGCATAGACCTCGGCGATGGCGCGCAGCTGCGAATTCGAACCGAACACCAGATCGACGACGGTACCGGTCCACTTCAGCGCGCCGCTGGAACGATCGCGGCCTTCGAGCACGTGGGCGTTGCCGGCGGATCGCTTCCAGACCGTACCCATGTCGAGCAGGTGGACGAAGAAGTCGTTGCTCAGGGTGCCGGGACGGGCGCTGAACACGCCATGGCGGGCCTGGCCGACATTGGCATCGAGGGCGCGCAGGCCACCGATCAGCACGGTCATCTCGGGCGCGCTCAGGTTCAGCAGTTGCGCCCGGTCGAGCAGCAACTCGGCCTGCACGCTTTCAAGTCCGGCAGCGACATAATTGCGGAAGCCATCGGCCTTGGGTTCCAGCACCGCGAAGGAATCGACATCGGTCTGCTCCTGGCTGGCATCGGTGCGACCGGCGGCGAACGGCACCGTCACGTCCTGCCCGGCCTGCTTCGCGGCCTGCTCGATCGCAGCGCCACCGGCGAGCACGATCAAGTCGGCCAGCGAGACCTTCTTGCCACCGGACTGCGCCGCATTGAACGCCGACCCGATGCCTTCCAGCGTCGCCAATACCTTGGCCAGCTGTGCCGGCTGGTTGGCCGCCCAATCCTTTTGCGGCGCCAGACGGATGCGCGCACCATTGGCACCACCGCGCTTGTCACTGCCGCGGAACGACGCGGCCGAGGCCCAGGCGGTTGAAACCAGCTGCGGGATGCTCAGGCCGGAGGCGAGCACGTTTGCCTTCAGCTGCGCGATGTCCTGCGCATCGACCAGCGGGTGGTCGACCGCCGGCACCGGGTCCTGCCAGATCAGGTCTTCGGCCGGCACTTCCGGTCCGACGTAGCGCGACTTCGGGCCCATGTCGCGGTGCGTGAGCTTGAACCAGGCGCGTGCGTAAGCGTCGGCAAACTCATCCGGATTGGCCAGGAAGTGGCGCGAGATCTTCTCGTAGGCCGGATCCATCTTCAGCGACAGGTCGGCCGTGGTCATCATCGGCGCAAACTTCTTCGACGGGTCGTGCGCATCCGGGATCATGTCTTCGGGATCGACGTTCTTCGCGCGCCACTGGTGCGCGCCGGCCGGGCTCTTCACCAGTTCCCAGTCGTATTTGAACAGGACCTTGAAATAGCCCATGTCCCAGGTGGTCGGGTTCGGCTTCCAGGCGCCTTCGATGCCGCTGGTGATGGTATGCGCGCCCTTGCCGGTGCCGAAGGAATTGATCCAGCCCAAGCCCTGCGTTTCGATGTCCGCCGCTTCCGGCTCGACGCCAACCTGAGCCGCGTCGCCGGCGCCATGCGCCTTGCCGAAGGTGTGGCCGCCCGCCACCAGGGCCACGGTCTCGTAATCGTTCATGGCCATGCGCGCGAAGGTTTCGCGCACGTCGCGGCCCGAGGCCAAGGGGTCCGGGTTGCCATCCGGTCCTTGCGGATTCACGTAGATCAGGCCCATCTGCACGGCGGCGAGCGGGTTGTCCAGCTTGCGATCACCGGAGTAGCGGCTGTTGGGTTTGTCGCTGGTCGCCAGCCACTCGGTTTCCGCGCCCCAGTAGATGTCTTCTTCCGGCGCCCAGATGTCGGCGCGACCGCCGCCGAAGCCGAAGGTCTTGAAGCCCATCGTCTCCATCGCGACGTTGCCGGCGAGGATGAACAGGTCGGCCCAGGACAGCGCATTGCCGTACTTCTGCTTGATCGGCCACAGCAGGCGGCGGGCCTTGTCGAGGTTGCCGTTGTCCGGCCAGCTGTTCAGCGGGGCAAAGCGCTGGTTGCCGGTGCCGGCACCGCCACGACCATCGGCCACGCGATAGGTGCCGGCGGCATGCCAGGCCATGCGGACCATCAGGCCGCCGTAATGGCCCCAGTCGGCCGGCCACCATTCCTGCGAATCGGTCATCAGCGCGGCGAGGTCCTTCTTCAGGCCCGCGTAGTCGATCGACTTGAACGCCGCGGCGTAATCGAAGTCCTTGCCCAGCGGGTCGGACTCGGCGGAATGCTGATGCAGGATCTTGAGATTCAACTGGTTCGGCCACCAGTCGCCATTGGACGGTCCGCCGGCCTTGGCATGCATCGGGGCAGTGGCCGCGAACGGGCATTTCGATTCGGTCGTCATGGAACTCTCCTGTGAAGTGGATACGGCAAGCCCAAGCACTATGGCACCCGGCCAGCAATAGATAAAATCGTTTGAACTGATAATTTCGATAGCTTTTGGCTATCCAATGGATTGGCGACCATCGCCGTCGATCGGCGTGTATCGCTTCGACCTGCGTCACCACGACAAGTTGCGGCGACCCTGATCGAGATCAATGCCCGGCCGACCCCGTCGACCGGATCATTCCACTTCTCTGCAGTGATTTGCTGCGACCAGCATCAGGAGTCGACCATGGAATTCCGCATCAGTCTCGCCGGCGCAACACCCGATCTCGCCAAGATCGAACCGATCCTGCGCCACATCGACCCCGCAGCAACCCTCGATCTCGACGCCGCCTCCAACACCCTCCGGGTGTCCGGCATCTTCGGCGCCGCCGAACTCCCTGCGCTGCTGAACCAGGCCGGCCTCAGGCTCGATCACCAGCAGATCAAGCAGTTGCCGTCGGTCTGCTGCGGCGGCTGCGGCGGATAGGTCGGGCGTCGATTCCTGCAGTCGGGCGGGACCGCCTGGCGGCGATCGCCGTGCGCGCTCCAAGGCCGTGTCGGTCGCCGACCGTCGGCGTATGCTCGGGGCATGCGTGCATTTGTCCTCTCCCGCTACGGCGGACCCGAACACACCGCCGTGGGCGAAGTGCCGAAACCGTCGCCGCGGGCTGGCGAATTGCTCGTTCGCGTCGAGGCCGCCGGGCTCAATCCGGTCGACTTCAAGACGCGCATGGGTGCGCTCAAGATCATCCGCGACTACCCACTGCCGATCGTGATGGGCAACGAGCTTGCGGGGGTGGTCGAGGCCGTGGGTGCCGGCGTCACCCGCTTCACCGCAGGCGATCGCGTGTATGCACGCGTCGACAAGGACCACATGGGCGCGTGCGCCGAATTCGCCGTGGTCCATGAGGACCATGCCGCCGTGATGCCCGCGTCGCTGGACTTCCCGACGGCGGCCGCGGTGCCGCTCGCTGCCCTCACTGCGCTGCAGGCGCTGCGTGACGAATTGCAGTTGCAGGCGGGGCAGCGCATCTTCATCCCGGGCGGTGCCGGCGGCGTCGGCACGTTCGCGATCCAGCTCGCCAAACACATGGGCGCGCACGTCGCCACGACCGCTTCGCCGCGTGGCGAAGCGCTGGTCCGGCGACTGGGCGCCGACGTGGTCATCGACTATTCGCGCGAACGTTTCGAAGACCACTTGACCGGCTACGACTGCGCCTTCGACCTGATCGGCGGCGACACGCTGTCGCGCCTGTTCCGGGTACTGAAGCCGGGCGCCCGCGTCGTCTCCGTCGCCGGCCTGCCGGAACCACAGACCGCCCGCAAGGATCTCGGCCGCGGCCCCGCCCTCGCCGCCCTGTTCTGGCTCGCCAGTCTCGGCATCCGCATGCGCGCCTCGCGCCATGGCGCGAGCTACCGTTTCCTGTTCATGCACCCCAGTGGCAGCGACCTCGCCCATCTGGCATCACTGATCGATGCCGGCCAACTCGAAGTGATCGTTGACCGCATCTTTCCCTTCGCCGAAACCAAGCAAGCGATGGCCTATCTCGAAACCGGGCGCGCCAAGGGCAAGGTCGTCGTGGCGATCACAGGCGCGCCCACACGCCCACCCGACGGTGGCATCGACCGCTGAGCTTGTTGGAGAACAGCGCGGCCGGGCCAACTTGGATCGCAAAGCATCATCTGATCGCTTCGATCACCTTATGCTTTTCGCCACACATTTTTTTGACCCCGGAACTGGTGGGCCCGCACGGATTCGAACCGTGAACCAAGGGATTATGAGTCCCCTGCTCTAACCGTTGAGCTACAGGCCCGGATGGGGTGGCGACGATAGCGACGCGAACGTGCGGGTGCCAGCGTCAATGCAGGTCGCAGGCGCTGGCGGCGAAGCGCGTTGCGGCGGCGGTGAAGGCAGCGGCGTCCTGCCAGTCCGGTCGCTGCGTTGCACGGATCAGGGTGTTGCTGCGCGCATCGAAACAGAACAGGGCATCGAGTCTTGGCGCGACGGCGCGTTGCTTGATCAGGGCGACATCGCCGCTGGCGATGCGTTGCGGCCAGGTCGACACATGTTCGGGCAACACCGGGACCAGTTTCGGCAGCAGGTTCGTCGCCTGTTGCGGCGGCATCGCCACGCCGCCCTGGGCATTGCGCACGAACGGCACGGGGCCGATGTGGTCGGGCACGATGGCGAGTGCGAAGGCGTCTTCGTCGAGGGTGTCGGCGGCCTCGGCGAGTTGCGTCATCAGTGCCGGCATCGCCGCGCCCGCACGCGCCCATTGCGCCAGCGTGTGCGTCTGCGCGTAGGCGAATGCGGCGACCAGGGCGCACGCGACGACCGGCTGCGCACGCGCGCGCAACAACCCGATCGCCGGCGCCATCGCGAGGACCAGCCACGCGGCGGTCGCGTAGTAGAAGCGGCTGCCTTCGCCGTGCGCGTAGACACCGCCGAGATGCGGCAGCAGCGACGCCAGCGACAACAGCGTCCACGCGACCGGCAATCCCCACGCCGGGAACAGCACTCGTTCGCGACCTGCGACGAATGCGGCGCCCACGATCGCGAGGCCGACCACGACCAGCGCGACCAGCCCTTTCAGCGCCGCATCGGCGTAGACGAATTGCGGAATCGACCCCAGGGCCGACAGTCGCCCGACCAGGTCGGTCATGCCCAACGCGGCAGTGGGGTCGGCGTCCGGATAGACCTGCAGGGCACTGCCGAACAAGGCGTAGCGAAGACCGAGATAGGCGAAGAACAGCAGCACCGCCGGCAGACAGTCGCGCAGCATGCGCAGGCCGCGCGCGATCACGGGCTCGCCGGCTGGCGCACGCATCAGGCTCGCGAGCACGAGCAGGCCCGGGGTCGGCATCGCCGCTTCTTTGGCCGCCAGCCCGAGCGCGAATCCGAACAGGCTGAGCGCGCGCCAGCGATCGAAGCCCTGCGCACGCAGATGCGCATACACCGCGATCAACATGCCGGTGACCGCGAGCAGGTCGTAGCGCCCCGACAGCCAGATGCTCACCTCGGGTGCAAGCGGAAAGCACAGGAACAGCCCCGCCGCCGCACTTGCACGCAAGGCGTCGCCGCCGAGCGCGCGCATCACCGCGGCGACCAGCAGGGCGTTGCCGATGTGAATCGCGAAACTGGTGAGGTGCCAGGGCAAGGGCGCCCAGCCGAACAGGCGTTGATCCAGTCCGTAGGTGATCAGCGCCAGCGGTCGGTAATAATGGCTCGGCACATCGAACCCGGCCGCGAACTTGGCGAAGATCGACGGCCAGAACGCGCCGTTCGCGTCCCAGCCGACCAGCCAATGCATGACCGCGAGATCGTCGCTGAGGAACTGGCCGTTCAAGGCCGGCCAGGCGATGGCGACTGCGACTGCGACGGCGCTCCACCCCACCCATCGTGCCGAAGTCACAGCGCACTCCGGAACAGCGCGAGCAGGGCCAGTCCGCTCAGGTAGCTGGCCGGATCACGCAAGGCGAACAGGATCGGGTCGGCGCGCACCAGCCCGCGACCGGCCAGCGTCCACAGCCGCGCCAGCCAGTACAGCAACACCGGCGCGACCAGCCACAGCCATTCCGGGCGGGCATACAGGCGACGCACGTCCTCGCTCTGCACGTACAACGCGAACACCAGCACCGCCGTCAGCGCCGATGCCGCGCCAAGCGCGAGCACGACCGGCGCATCGGCGGCCCGATAGGCGCGACCGTCGAGCCCGTCGCCGGTATGCATCGCCAGTTCGCCATAACGCTTCAGGGCGGCGAGGCTGACAAACAGGAACAGCGCGAAGCCGAGCAACCAGGGGCTCAAGGTCACCGCGATCGCGAACGCACCCGCGGCCACGCGCAGCACGTACAGCGCCGCGAGCACGAGGACATCCAGCCAGAGCACGCGCTTGATCGCGAAGGTGTAGGCCAGCGACAGCGCCACGTAGACCGCCAAGGTCGACGCCGCCGCTACCGGCAGCATCGTCCCCGCCAGCGCCGCCGCGACGAGCAACATGGGCGCGATCCACCATGCCGACGACGGCGCCAGAGCACCGCTGGCGAAGGGCCGTTTCGACTTGTCAGGATGCGCGCGGTCGGCGACGACATCGACGGCGTCGTTGACGACGTAGATCGCCGACGCCGCCAGACAGAATGCCGCGAACATCCACGCCGCGGCGATCCAGGCGGTCGCATCGGCATAACGATGCGCAGTGAACACGGCGACGAAGACCAGCAGGTTCTTGGCCCACTGGTGCGGGCGCAACAGGCGCAACAGTGCGGCAACGGACAGGCTCATGCGCCGATTATGCCGGCGTCGCCGCGACAGAAGCACCACGGCCGCGATCGCGCGCGGCCGTGGCCGGGGCACGGCCCATGCGAATTACTCGAAGCCGTTCTCGAAGATGGCATCCACCGGTGCATCGTTGTCGGTGATGTTCGCGACGACGCCGGGTACGACCACGGCGCCGTAACCGCCGCCGCTCGCCGCGTGCGCGATATTGCCGACGTGCGCGCCTTCGTCGACGAGATCATCGACGGCAGTCACGGTGACGGTCTGCGCCTGGCTCCAGTTGCCGGTCGTGAAACCGAGCGGATTCGGCGACACCGTGACCTGCGCATCCGGGCTCAACGCGATGCTCACGTTGCCCGACGGCGGCGCATTGAGCACGACGCTGTAACTGTCGGTCGCGCCGCCTTCGACGACCTGGGTGCTGCCGCCGGATTCGCTCAGCGTGACGCCCGGCGGCGCATTGCAGGCGCCGTTGCCGACCGCGCACACCGCGGGTGCCAAGGCCGCCGTCAGCCGCGTGCCCGGGGCGAGGTTGGCGTTGTTCAAGGCGTATTGCGTGACGATCGTGCCGGTAGCGGCGGCCTGCACGCCGATGCTCGAACCGGCACCGTTGCTCGATGGCCCCGCCCCGGTCAACAGGTAGATGTAGTCGAAACTGCTCGAGCCTTCGTGCAGCACGATGGCAGCGCGATTGTTGGTCGCGATCGCGCCGTCGCCGCGAATGCGGCCGCGCCATTCGATGATCCAGTCGCGATTGGGTGCCGAGCCCTCGACCTTGGTGTAGATGCCGGCGCCGGTGGCGGCGCCACCACCCGCCACGTCCATGCGCCAGTCATCCCATTGCAGGAACAGGGTCGGCGCCGACGCCGGGAAGACCGCCTGGCCGTTGCCCGTGCCGGCCGCCGGCAGCGCCGCATTGTTGAAATCCTGCGCGCCCTGGGTGGCGCGGAATTGCAGGTTGCCATTGGTGCTGGCACGCAACACGGTACCGGCCGGATAGTTCGTGCCGTAGACCGAGAACGCGAACGGCGTGGTGACCGCGACGATGGGTTCGGACGATGCATCGCTGGCGTCGCTGCCGGCCACGAGCACACCATCGTTCGGCAAGCTCGCGCCGCTGGAAGCGGTGAACGTGTAGTTCTGTGCCGCGGTCAGCCCGACCGGCAGGGGCAATGGCGCGACCAGGGTGCCGCCGGTGTAGTTCACCGTCAGGGTCGCGTCGATGGTGCTGAAGCACTGCAGCGCACCGGTCGTGCTGATCTCGAATGGCGTCAATGTGGTGCGGCTCTCGCCAGGCGGGATGTCGGCGAACGCGGCATTGGCCTGGGTGATGCCGGCATTGGCGGTCGCCGTGGACAACACCCCGCTCACGGCCGTCGCCGGCACGTTGCCGTTGTTGCGCAACGTGACGCCGAGCTGGTTGCACTCGTTCGGTTCGATCAGACCG